>NZ_JALQDH010000038.1:0-96463 GCF_023631365.1 Caballeronia sp. INML2
GTGCTCGAAGGCGAAGTGAAGATGGAAAAGAACTACACGCTCGAACAACATGAAATCGATGACGGCTTCGTGCTGACGTGCCAATGTCATCCGGTGAGCGAGCGGGTGGTCGTGAGTTTCGACGAGCGCTAGATCCAGCCGGACGCCATTCGATTCGCGTAAACTAGGACCGTTCACCCAAGCGGTCCCTTCGTCCTTCCGGCATCCCGACACCGATGAACATGATTCACGTCACGAATGGCGATTGCGCGGCCCAAGCCCTCACGGAAGCCTTGCGGCGCGCCGAACGCGCGGAGCGCGTCATCGCGCTGCGCGACGATCTCGCCGTCGGTCCGATCAGGGACATCGACGAATCGCCGCTCACGCGCGCGACGTTCTGGCGTCAGGTTCTGAACAGCGGCATCGACTTCGAGGGCGAACTCGAAGCACAGCAGGCACTATTCGGCCGCCTTGCGCGCGGCGATGAACAGGTCGTCGTGTGGCATGGCCAGAGCGCGGCCGATCAGCTCACCTTGCGACGGGTCGCCTATCACCTGCGCAACGCGCCGCAACGTCTGAACGAAGCAAAGCTCACTCACGATGATCTGACGATTGCGACCGACGCGAGCGATCCCGAACGCGTAGGCCGCGCCGACCGCGCGACGGCCGTCGGGATGTTTTCGCCGAAGCAACTGCTCGCGAAGCTGCCGAGCGCCGCGCCGATTTCCGTGCTGCGCATCAGCCGGCTCGCGCTCGAATGGCAGGAAGCGAAACATGCCAACGCCGACACGCGCCGCCTGCGCGACAACATGCTGATTTCGGGAACGTGGATCGACATCGACGAAGCCTTGCTCGACCTCGCCGGTCCCGAATGGAAACCGGCGCGCGAGATCGCCGGCGCGGCCATGGGACAGCGCTTCGATTTCATGCTCTCCGATTCCGTCGCATTCTGGCGCTGCCGCGAACTCGTCACGGCGGGACGGCTCAAAATCCGCGGCACGCCGTCCGAGATGAGTCAGGCCGAACTGCGCCGCTGAACCTATACCTAAAAGAACGCACCTTTCGAACACATGGCCCGTACCAAAGCGCCCGATCACGAGACGCAACGCGAACAGATCCTCGAACTCGCCGCCGCGAAATTTGCCCAGACGAGCTATCCCAGCACCTCGATGGCCGATCTCGCCGCCGCGAGCGGCACGTCGAAGGCCCGCCTCTATCACTATTACGTGAGCAAGGAAGCGATCCTCTTCGATCTGCTCGACCGCTACACCAAGCGCCTGATGCTGATCATCGCGGAAGTGGAAGGCGCCAGTCAGCGGCGCGGACTGAGTGAGCGCGAGGCTTTCGCCGATCTCGTACGCGCGTTTCTCGCCGAATACGAGACGTCGCACAGCCGGCACGTCGCGCTTCTGAACGATGTGAAGTACCTGGAACAGGCGCAGCGCGAAATCGTCCTCGACCGGCAGCGCGACATCGTGGCGGCCTTCGCGCGACAGCTTGCGCGGGCTTATCCGAAACGCGCGACGAAGGACGACCAGACCGCGCTGACCATGATGGTGTTCGGCATGATCAACTGGACGTTCACGTGGCTCAAACCCGGCGGCAAGCTCGGCTACCGCGAGTTCGCGGAACAGGTGGTCGATATGATCGAAAACGGGCTCAACGGCGACTAATCTTATGTTGCAACACAGCAAGCCCTCCGGTCGGCGAATTGTCGCTTCTGCGCAATATACTCAAGTGATTGATTTTTCACGATTTAGTTCCTTTTCAGTATGTGTTTAGAAGGTGTGGTCTAGGAAGTTTTAAGGGTTTTCCCGTATGCGTTTCTCCGGAATCGGCTAAAATTCGTTTTGCTTTGCAGCATGCTGCATCACGAATGACGGAGAAACGACCATGGAACTGACCATCAACCGCACTGCCGAGCAAATCGTCGCGCACGATCAGCCGCTCAAAGACGCGCGCATGCCGGTTCTCGTCCGGGAGTTGTCCTCGGCAGATCGCGAGCGTCTCCTCACTCACTTTCTCGCTCTCGATGAAGACGACCGTCTCCTGCGCTTCGGCCAGCTCGTGCCGGATCACGTCATCGAGAACTATGTCCGCAATATCAACTTCACGAACGACACGGTGTTCGGCGTGTTCGGTGGCGCGCTCGAATTGATCGGCGTTGGCCATCTGGCGTACCTGCCCGCCGAGGGCGACAAGCGTACAGCCGAGTTCGGCGTGTCGGTGCTCGAAAGCGCACGCGGCCGTGGCATCGGTTCGAAGCTTTTCGAGCGTGCCGCCATGCGCAGCCGCAACACGCACGTGTCGGTGCTCTATATGCACTGCCTGTCGCGTAATTCGACCATGATGCACATCGCGAAAAAGTCGGGCATGAAGATCGAATACGCTTACGGGGAAGCGGATGCTTATCTCTCGCTCGCGCCGGCGGACCAAACCAGCATCGTGGCCGAAATGCTTCAGGAGCAGGCCGCCGTGTTCGACTACGCGATCAAGCGCCAGGCGCATCGCGCGTCGCAGGTTTTCCAGGCGTTCATTCCGGCAAAAGACGCCGCGTAATCAGCTTCGAGAACAGCGCGGGGATGCGCTGCGCGCGGGACCAACAAGGGCGGCACTGACCGCCCTTCGTCTTTTAACGCAGCGGCAGAACCGTCGTTTCCTTGATGCGCTCCAGCGAGAAGCTCGAGCGCACATCGATGACGGACGGATGGTGCAGCAACTCATCCTGCACGAAGCGCGAAAAGTCATCCATGTCGCGCACTTGCACGCGCAATAGAAAGTCCATCTCGCCGGTCATCGCGTCGCAGGCGACGACCTCCGGCCATGAACGCACCGCTTCGCGAAAGAGATCGCCGTGTGTCGGCGCTTTCGGCGTGCCCGCGGCGGCCTGCGTGCCGCCGCGCTTTTCCAGGCGCACGTTGATGTACGCGAGCAGGCCAAGCCCGAGTTTCTTCGCGTCGAGCAAGGCGACATAACCGCGAATCACGCCGATTTCCTCCAGCCGCCGAATGCGCCGCAAACATGGGCTCGGCGACAAATTCACGCGATCCGCGATTTCCTGATTCGACAGCCGTCCATTTTCCTGAAGAATGGCCAGAATTCGGCGGTCAATCGTATCCAATTCAAGCTCAGCCATTTCGTAGCTCCTCGCCGCTGTAAATTGGCAGCATCGTGCGCAATCTTATGAATCGCCGGTTTGTTTCGCAAGTTTTTGCCAGTGCCGCCTGACTAAACTGTCTCCACGTCGCGCACATCGCGCCGCATCTAAGATCAGGAGACATGCATGACCGCAACGACCTGGGAGAATCCCGTCGGCACCGACGGCTTCGAGTTCATCGAATACACCGCACCGGACCCGGTCGCGCTCGGCAAGCTGTTCGAGCAGATGGGCTTCACTGCGATCGCGAAGCATCGTCACAAGGACGTGACGCTCTATCGCCAGGGTGAAATCAACTTCATCGTCAACGCCGAGCCCGATTCGTTCGCGCAGCGCTTCGCGCGCCTGCACGGTCCGTCGATCTGCGCGATCGCGTTCCGCGTCGCCGATGCCGCCAAGGCGTACAAGCGCGCGCTCGACCTCGGCGCATGGGGCTTCGACAATAAAACCGGCCCGATGGAGCTGAACATTCCGGCGATCAAAGGCATCGGCGATTCGCTGATCTACTTCGTCGACCGCTGGCGCGGCAAGAACGGCGCGCAGCCGGGCAGCATCGGCGATATCAGCATTTACGACGTCGATTTCGAGCCGATTCCGGGCGCGGAGCAGAATCCGGTGGGCCACGGACTGACCTATATCGATCACCTGACGCACAACGTGCACCGCGGCCGCATGGTCGAGTGGGCGGAGTTCTACGAGCGGCTCTTCAACTTCCGCGAAGTCCGCTATTTCGATATCGAAGGCAAGGTGACGGCGGTGAAATCGAAGGCGATGACGTCACCGTGCGGCAAGATCCGCATTCCAATCAATGAGGAAGGCTCGGAGAACGCGGGACAAATTCAGGAATATCTCGACGCGTATCGCGGTGAAGGCATTCAGCACATCGCGCTCGGCACCGCTGACATCTACAGCACCGTCGACGGCCTGCGCGGCGCGAGCATCGCGCTGCTCGACACCATCGACACATATTACGAGCTCGTCGATCGCCGGGTGCCGGGTCACGTCGAATCGGTCGCGGAGCTGAAGAAGCGCAAGATTCTGATCGACGGCACCAAGGACGAAATCCTGCTGCAGATTTTCACGGAAAACCAGATCGGGCCGATCTTTTTCGAGATCATCCAGCGCAAGGGCAATCAGGGCTTCGGCGAAGGCAACTTCAAGGCGCTCTTTGAATCGATCGAACTGGATCAGATGCGCCGCGGCGTGCTGAAGGACACGACCGCAGGTTGAACGCACCGCAACGCGGGCATTAAAAAGGGACATGGACCGCGAAGGTCCATGTCCCTTTGTTCATTCAGGCGGCCCGCCCCAGTCAACACGGACCGCGAAGAGCGGGTCAGCCCGCCGTCTCGTCGTCGCTGCTTTCCGATTCACGGCGCTTTTGAGCACCGGCCTGAACCGACTGAACGCGCATTTGCGCGACCTGTGCAACCGACGACGCCCCGAACGGCGAGGCACTATTCGCGCGTGCGCCGCCAATCGGCGCGCTGATGGCGAAAAAGGCCGCCGAAACCATCAAGACATTCTGGATGTGGCGTTGTTTCATCGTTATCTCCTTCTAACTGCATGTGTACGGCTCGCTTTCGGATGCCAAAATGTGCACAGAAAATTGCACGGGAACTCCGGAAGCGACCTTTTAGACAGCGATGAGCGGCAGGGTTCCGCCGATCGGTCGAATTTACAAGCTGTAACAAAACGCTCCCGATGGCGGTCAAATCGTCAAGGATCTGACGCAAAGCCTCGGTAAGTGAGGAATTTTTAACGGGTTTGTACCAGTGCCTGAAAGATCACCGCACCGGCAAACTTGAAGTCCCGGCCTACGCATTCACAAGATGTCACGGCCCGAAACATGCTTTGGTGATCCCAAACCTCGGGTGGAGGAAGACACATAATGAACGCCCCGCTAGATGCAGAACAAAGAGCTTCGCTAGAAGCCGCATTGAAGTCCGTCACGCTAGACGACAAATACACGCTCGAACGCGGCCGCGCCTACATGAGCGGCATCCAGGCCCTGGTGCGCCTGCCGATGCTGCAACAAGAGCGCGACAAGGCCGCCGGTCTCAACACCGCCGGATTCATCTCCGGTTACCGCGGTTCTCCCCTCGGCGGTCTGGACCAGTCGCTCTGGAAGGCGAAGAAGCATCTCGCCGGCCATCAAATCGTGTTTCAGCCGGGCGTGAACGAAGATCTCGCCGCCACCGCCGTGTGGGGCTCGCAGCAAGTGAACCTGTACCCGAGCGCCAAATACGACGGCGTCTTCTCGATGTGGTACGGCAAAGGCCCGGGCGTCGACCGTTCCGGCGATGTCTTCAAGCACGGAAATTCCGCCGGATCGGCGAAGCACGGCGGCGTTCTCGTGCTCGCCGGCGACGATCACGCCGCGAAATCATCGACGCTCGCGCATCAGTCGGAGCACATTTTCAAGGCGTGCGGCCTGCCGGTGCTGTTTCCGTCGAACGTGCAGGAATATCTCGACTTCGGTCTGCACGGCTGGGCGATGTCCCGCTACTCCGGCCTCTGGGTCGCGATGAAATGCGTGACGGATGTCGTGGAGTCGTCGGCATCGGTGGATATCGATCCGCATCGCACGAAGATCGTGCTCCCGACCGATTTCGCGATGCCCGATGGCGGCCTGAACATCCGCTGGCCGGATCCGCCGCTCGTGCAGGAAGCGCGTCTGCTCGACTACAAGTGGTACGCCGCGCTCGCCTACGTGCGCGCGAACAAGCTGGACCGCGTGGAAATCGATTCGCCGCATGCGCGCTTTGGCATCATGACCGGCGGCAAAGCCTATCTCGATGTCCGTCAGGCGCTGACCGATCTCGGCCTCGATGACGCGACGTGCGCGCAAATCGGCATCCGTCTCTACAAGGTCGGCTGCGTATGGCCGCTCGAAGCGCAAGGCGCGCAGGAATTCGCGCGCGGGCTGGAAGAGATTCTGGTCGTCGAGGAAAAGCGCCAGATTCTCGAATACGCGATCAAGGAAGAACTCTATAACTGGCCGGATGCGCAACGTCCGCGCGTGTACGGCAAGTTCGATGAAAAAGACGGCGCAGGCGGCGAATGGTCCGTGCCGATGGGCAACTGGCTCTTGCCCGCGCACTACGAGCTGTCGCCCGCGATCATTGCGAAGGCCATCGCGACGCGCCTCGAAAAATTCGATTTGCCCGCCGACGTGCGCGCGCGCATCGCGACGCGCATCGCCGTGATCGAAGCGAAGGAAAGGTCGCTCGCGCGGCCGCGCGTCGAGGCGGAGCGCAAACCGTGGTTCTGCTCGGGCTGCCCGCACAATACCTCGACGAACGTGCCGGAAGGCTCGCGCGCGATGGCGGGCATCGGCTGCCACTACATGACGGTCTGGATGGACCGCAACACGAGCACCTTCAGCCAGATGGGCGGCGAAGGCGTCGCGTGGGTCGGCCAGTCGCCGTTCTCGAACGACAAGCACGTTTTCGCCAATCTCGGCGACGGCACGTATTTCCATTCGGGCCTGCTCGCGATCCGCGCGGCGATCGCCGCGAAGGTGAACATCACCTACAAGATTCTCTATAACGATGCCGTCGCGATGACCGGCGGCCAGCCCGTAGACGGGGTGCTGACCGTTCCGCAGATCACGCATCAGCTCGCGGCGGAGGGCGCGGCGAAGATCGTCATCGTCACGGATGAGCCGGAAAAGTACACGGCGAGCGTCGGGCTGGCGCCGGGCATCGACGTGCATCATCGCGACAAGCTGGACGATATTCAGCGGCAACTGCGCGAGGTGGCGGGCACGTCGATCCTGATCTACGACCAGACCTGCGCGACCGAGAAGCGCCGCCGCCGCAAGCGCGGCGCGTTCCCCGATCCGGCGAAGCGCGTCGTCATCAACGAAGCGGTGTGCGAAGGCTGCGGCGATTGCTCGGTGAAGTCGAACTGCCTGTCGGTCGAGCCGCTCGATACCGAGTACGGCACGAAGCGCCAGATCAATCAGTCGACGTGCAACAAGGACTACTCGTGTCTGAACGGCTTCTGCCCGAGTTTCGTGACGGTGGAAGGCGGTCAGTTGAAAAAGCCGAAGGCGACGAGCGTCGCGAGCGATGCGATGTCGCCCGTGCCGACGCCCGAGCTTCCGGAGATCGCGCGGCCGTATGGCGTGCTGGTCACGGGCGTCGGCGGGACGGGCGTCGTGACGATCGGCGCGCTGCTCGGCATGGCGGCGCATCTGGAGCAGAAGGGCGTCACCGTGCTCGACGTCACCGGCCTCGCGCAGAAAGGCGGCGCCGTGATGAGCCATGTGCAGATCGCCAACCGTCCGACCGATATCCACGCGACGCGTATCGCGATGGGCGAGGCGGATCTCGTCATCGGTTGCGATGCGATCGTCACCGCCAGCAACGAATGCGGCTCGCGGATGCAGCCCGATCACACGCGTGTCGTCGTGAACAGCGCGCAGACGCCAACCGCCGAGTTCATCAAGAACCCGAACTGGAGTTTTCCGGGCGCGAGCGCGGAGGCGGATATTCGCGCGGCGGCGGGCCAGCATGTCGCGCTCGTCGATGCGAGCCGCTTCGCCGTCGCGCTGATGGGCGATGCGATCTATACGAATCCGTTCGTGCTCGGGTTCGCCTGGCAGAAGGGTTGGGTGCCGTTGCGGCATGAGTCGCTGGCGCGCGCCATCGAGCTGAATGCGGTGCAGATCGAGAAGAATCTCGCGGCATTCGAATGGGGCCGTCGCGCGGCGCACGATCTCGAAGCCGTGCGCCGTCTGGCCGATGCGCAGCACGGCGTACAGGAAGCGCCGGGCAAGGTCATCGCGCTGCATACGCCGAAGGCGCTCGACGCGCTCATCGACAAGCGTCTCGACTATCTCGCGAAGTATCAGAACACGGCTTACGCAGCGCGGTACGGACGGCTGGTTGCCGAAGTGCGCGCGAAGGAAGCGGCGCTGGGTTCGGGCGACGGGCAGTATCCGCTGACCGAGGCCGTCGCGAAGAACCTGCACAAGCTGATGGCGTACAAGGACGAATACGAAGTCGCGCGTCTTTATGCCGATCCGGTGTTCCTCGACAAGGTGAAGAACAGCTTCGAAGGCGACTGGAAGATCAAGATGCATCTCGCGCCGCCGAGTTTTTCGAAGAAGGACGCGCACGGGCATCTGGTGAAGAAGCAGTACGGTCCGTGGATGATGTCGGCGATGCGCGTGCTCGCCAAGCTGAAGTTCCTGCGCGGTACGGCGCTCGATCCGTTCGGACGCACGGAAGAACGGAAGATGGAACGGGCGTTGATCGGCGAGTACGAGGCTCTGGTGCGCGAGTTGATCGGCGGACTGACGGCGCAGAACCTGCAACTCGCCGTCGAACTCGCGAATCTTCCCGATTCCATGCGCGGTTATGGGCACATCAAGGACAACAACGTGAAGGCCGCGAAGATCAAATGGAATGCGTTGCTTGCGCGCTGGCGGAATAACGAAGGCGGGGAAAAGCGGCAGGTGGCCTGATTCTGGTTGGGTCACGCTCGAAGGCGGTTCGCGAGGTCGACCATCGAGCGAACCGCGTCAATAAAAAAACGGCGATCCGGTCACCCGGATCGCCGTTCCTCTTCCCAACGCGATGTCGCGTTACTTCGCTACGCGCGCATTCGCGCTCGCCACCGCCGTCATATTGATGATCCGGCGCACGGTCGCCGCCGGCGTCAGGATATGCACCGGCTTCGAAGCGCCGAGCAGGAACGGCCCGACGGTCACGCCCTCGCCGCTCACCATCTTGAGCAGGTTGTAGGTGATGTTCGCCGCTTCGACGTTCGGCATGATCAGCAGATTCGCCTCACCATGCAGCGTGGTCCCCGGGAACGAAGCCTTGCGCACAGCTTCGGAAAGCGCCGCATCGCCGTGCATTTCGCCGTCGATTTCGAGTTCCGGCGCACGCTCGGCGATCAGCTTGCGCGCGTCCGCCATCCGCTTGCTCGACGCGCTCTGCACGCTGCCGAAGTTCGAATTCGACACCAGCGCGACCTTCGGCTGAATCCCGAACCGTTCGATTTCGCGCGCCGCCAGAATCGTCATGTCGGCGAGCTGCTCGGGCGTCGGCATTTCGTTGACGTACGTGTCGCTGATGAACAGATTGCGCCCTTGCAGCATCAGCAGATTCATCGCCGCGAAGTTGTTCGCACCTTCCGCCTTGCCGAGCACCTGATCGATGAACTTCAGGTGATCCTGATACGTGTCGATGAGACCGCAGATCATCCCGTCCGCGTCGCCGGTGTGAACCAGGATCGCGCCGATCAGCGTGTTGAACTTGCGCAGCGCGGCCTTCGCGCTTTCGGGCGTCACGCCCTGACGCGCGGCGATCTCGTGATACGCCTGCCAGCTCTTCTGATAACGCGGATCGTCTTCCGGATTCACGATCTCGAAATCGACGCCCGGCTTCAGCTTCGAGCCCATCTTCTGCAAACGCATTTCGACGACAGCCGGCCGCCCGATGATGATCGGCTTCGCAATCTTCTCCAGCAGCACGAACTGCGCGGCGCGCAGCACCCGCTCGTCCTCGCCTTCCGCGAACGCGATGCGCGCCGGCGCAGCCTTCGCCGCCGCGAATACCGGACGCATCACCATGCCCGTGCGATACACCGTCGCGCCGAGCGTCTCGCGATACGCGTCCATGTCGTTGATCGGGCGAGTCGCGACGCCGGAATCCATCGCGGCTTGCGCCACGGCCGGCGCGATCTTGATGATCAGGCGCGGATCGAAGGGCTTCGGAATCAGATATTCCGGGCCGAATTCCAGCGAATGGCCTTCGTAGGCCTTCGCGACTTCATCGCCCTGATCGGTTTCTTCCGCGAGTTCGGCGATCGCGCGCACGCACGCGAGCTTCATCTCTTCGGTGATCGTCGTCGCGCCGACGTCCAGCGCGCCGCGGAAGATGAACGGGAAGCACAGCACGTTGTTGACCTGATTCGGATAGTCCGAACGGCCTGTCGCGACGATACAGTCCGGACGCACCCGCTTCGCTTCTTCCGGACGAATTTCCGGCTCGGGATTCGCCAGCGCGAGAATCAGCGGCTTGCCGGCCATCGTCTCGACCATTTCCGCCTTCAGCACGCCCGCGCTCGAGCAGCCGAGGAAGACGTCGCAACCGTGCATCGCATCGGCGAGCGTGCGCGCGTCGGTCGTCGCCTGATAGCGCTCCTTCGATGCATCCAGATTGCCGCGGCCTTCGTAAATTACGCCCTTCGAATCGACCACGAGCGTGTTCGACTTCTTCAGGCCGAGGTGGACGAGCAGGTCAAGACACGCGATCGCCGCCGCGCCCGCGCCGGAGCACACGAGCTTCACTTCGTCCAGCTTCTTGCCGACCACCTTCAGGCCATTGAGAATCGCCGCCGATGCGATGATCGCGGTACCGTGCTGATCGTCATGGAAAACGGGAATCTTCATGCGCTCGCGCAGCTTCTTCTCGATGTAGAAGCATTCGGGCGCCTTGATGTCCTCGAGATTGATGCCGCCCAGCGTGGGCTCGAGCATCGCGATCGCATCGACGAGCTTGTCCGGATCGGTTTCCGCCAACTCGATATCGAATACGTCGATGCCCGCGAACTTCTTGAAGAGACACCCCTTGCCTTCCATCACCGGCTTGGCCGCGAGCGGGCCGATGTTGCCGAGACCCAAAACGGCCGTGCCGTTCGTCACGACGCCGACGAGGTTCGCACGCGACGTGTACTTCTGCGCGTCGAGCGGCTCATCGTAGATCGCCATGCACGCGGCCGCGACGCCCGGCGAATACGCGAGCGACAGGTCGAGCTGGTTGGAAAGCGGCTTGGTCGGTGTAACCGAAATCTTGCCGGGGCGAGGATTCTGGTGATATGCGAGGGCACTTTGCTTCAGTTGTTCGTCCATGATTTGACCTGAGACGTTTGAGAATTATTTGAACAGGGTTCACACCGCCGTCGACCGTGTTGCAATGAATGCGGGAATGTGAATCGATGGACCAAGATTCATGTGCTCGGGGCGTCGGATAGACGCAACGTGCCGCTCGTCGGGATCGAACGAGCAGACGGAGCCTTTGGTTTTTTTTGGGACATTCAGTGTACACCGCGCACTTGAAATGACGCGATGCAACGTTTCAGCGCAGTTTCATCCGGCGACGATGCGCTCAGTCGAGGGCCGCACCGCGTTTTTCGGGAATGAGAAAGAGCGTCGCAACGACGTCGAGCAGATAGATCGACGCGAGGAATGCGAGCGCCACCGCGAACGAATAACGCGCGGCCAGCGCGCCGACCGCGACCGGACCGAGTCCACCCACCGCGCGCCCGATATTGAACAGCACGTTCTGCGCGGTCGCGCGCGCATCGGTCGGATAGATCTCGGAGATCAGCGCGCCGTAGCCGCCGAGCATGCCGTTGACGAACACGCCCATCACCGCGCCGCCGATCAGGAGCGCCGCCGGGCTCGTCAAACTGGAATAGACGAACACCATCGCGACCGCGCCAAACTGGTAGACGAGAAACGCCGGTTTGCGCCCGAAGCGGTCCGCCGCCAGACCGAACAGCCAGATGCCGAACGCCATGCCGAGCACGGTGGACGCGGTCCAGAGGCCGGATTTCGTCAGCGAGTAGCCGAACGTCTTCGACAGATAGCTCGGCAGCCAGATCATCAGCCCGTAATAACCGAAGTTCTGCACCGAGCACAGGATGATCACGCCGAGGCTCGCGCGCGCCGTGCGGGCGTCGTCGAAAAGACGCCTGAGCGGCAACTTGCGGGCGGCGGCGGTTTTCGCAGCCGCGCGGCGCTCGGTGAACAACGCGGGTTCGTCCACGCGTCGCCGCACGAAAAACGAGACGACCGCCGGCAGCAGCCCGACCGCGAACATGCCGCGCCAGCCGATCACGGGCAGCAGCATCGGCGTGATGAGCGCGGCGGCGAGCACGCCCAGTTGCCAGCCGATCCCCACATACGACGACACGCGGGCGCGCAGCCGCGCGGGCCACGCCTCGGCAACGAGCGCCATGCCGATCCCGAACTCGCCGCCCAGGCCGATCCCGGCGATGGTGCGATAGATCAGCAAGTCGCCGTAGCCCTGCGCGAGCGCGCACATGCCGGTGAAGACGGCGAACACGAGAATCGTCCAGGTCAGCATGCGCACGCGGCCGAAGTAGTCGGACAGCATGCCGAACACGACGCCGCCCGCGACGGCCCCGGCGAGCGTCCAGGTGACGAGCGCGCCGGATTGTGCGGGCGTGAGATGCAGGTCGGCGGCGATCGCGGGCAGCATGAAGCCTAGGATCAGCAGATCGAAGCCGTCCATCGCATAGCCGAGCATGGACGCGACGAGCGCCTGCAGCGCGTGGCGGGTTGGCGCGGCGGCGGAATCGTTCGTGGAGGAAACAGATGTCATCGAGGTAAAGAAGGGTATGCGCACGCAGCGCCGCGAGTTTACGCGTGAGCACCGCGCTTTCACAACCCGCAAACAATTCGCCCAGGCACGCCGGCTCAGGTAAAATGCCGGGCTAGCTGTGCCTGGGGCGGCACCAGGCGCTGAAGCGCCGAGTCCCGCCGACACGCGCGCAGGGCATGCGAAAAAGCCCTCCGGAAGGAACGCTCGCTTCGCACCGAACCCATGCGCCAAGGCCCTCGCGGCCGCCTCCCGCTTCTTCAAGCGCCACACAAGTCCAAGGATTCGCCCATGACAGGCTTCGATCGCCAGACGATCTCCGACACCACCGCCAAGATGCTGCTCGAAGTGCAGGCGGTGCACTTCAACGCGGAAAAACCGTACATCTTCACGTCCGGCTGGGCGAGCCCGGTGTATATCGACTGCCGCAAGCTGATCTCCTATCCGCGCGTGCGCCGCGGCCTGATGGAGATGGCCGAAGCGACCATTCTTCGCGATGTCGGCTACGAGCAGATCGACGCCGTCGCCGGCGGCGAGACTGCGGGTATCCCGTTCGCCGCGTGGATCGCCGACCGCCTGATGGTGCCGATGCAATACGTCCGCAAGAAGCCGAAGGGTTTCGGGCGCAACGCGCAGATCGAAGGTTTGCTGACTGAGGGCCAGCGCGTGCTGCTGGTCGAAGACCTGACCACCGACAGCCGCAGCAAGATCAACTTCATCAACGCGCTGCGCACGGCGGGCGCGACGGTGAACCACTGCTTCGTGCTCTTCCACTACAACATCTTCAAGGAGAGCGTGTCGGTGCTGAAAGACATCGACGTCGATCTGCACGCGCTCGCCACCTGGTGGGACGTGTTGCGCGTCGCGAAGGAGCAAGGCTACTTCGAGTCGAAGACGCTCGATGAAGTCGAAAAATTCCTGCACGCACCGGCGGAATGGTCGGCTGCGCACGGCGGCGCGACCGCTGCCCCGCAATAAGCATTGACCCGCACGAAGCAATTAAAATAAAAAAGCCGCTGACGGAAGTCAGCGGCTTTTTTTATTCGGCATTCAAAAATCGCTTACAGCGAATTGGGATTGGGAAGCGATGAATCGTCGAGCGAACCGTCGCCGGAATAGGCGGAGAGATTCATTAAGCCGTTGCTTTGCGCATACTGAAACAATTCGGAATCGCGCTCGATGCCGAGTTTCGCATTGCGGTGTTCTTTGGCGTGCTGATTGTTTTGATACTGCGCCGCAATTGTCCGGCAATTTCCGTAATCGTCATGCCCGAAACGAACAGGCGCACCACTTCCAGCTCGCGCTTGGACAGGATCACGCTACGCCGCTGCTGTCCGTTCGCGCCGAGCCCCATGCTGTCGAGCGCCGCCTTGACGGACGGGCCGAGGTACTCCTGCCCGCGCATGACGTGCTGGATCGCCCAGCCGATGTGGTTCATGTCGTCGGCCTTGTTGATGATCGACATCACGCCCACTTCGCGCAAACGTTTGAGCAAGGCCGGATTTTCGAGCATGGTCAGCACAACGAGTTTCACGCGCGGAAACTGCCGGCCGATATAGCCGAGCAAGGGCATGCCGTCGCCATAAGAGCCGCCGGGCATGGCGAGATCGGTGACGAGGACATCGCATGGCTCCTTTTGGAGCAACTGGACGAGTTCGGTCGACTGACGCGCCTGACCGATGACGTCCACCTCCGGAAACTTGTTGAGGGCCTGTGTCGCGCCAAACAGAATGACCGGATGATCGTCTGCGATGATGACTGTTATTCGCTGGCTCATTTAACTTCTCCTGTATTTCAGTCGATTAGTTGCCGCGCGAATCTGCGTCGAATTACTCATGTCTGCGTTCATTAGAGTTTGAAATCATCGCCGTCAAGGCGCTGCGCACTACGTCGAAACCGGTGGCGCTCCGTGCGCCATCGGTTAAGTCCCAAGGATTTAAGACTTTTATGCTTTGTTGCAATGTTAAACTGCAAGCTAGTACGAAGCGCATCACTGAGACAAAAAACATCGTTGCAGCCAGCGAAACGCTGCTATAACGCGCGACGATACTGACAGGAGTTCAGCCCATGCGCCTCACCGGCCGACGCGTGAGTTCGACTGGCCATGTCGCATCAGTACTCTTCATCGCCTTCGCGGCGGCGGTTTTCGCCCATTCGCACGAGGCCGCGGCCGACCCCGCGTTCACCGTCTCCAGCACAGACCTCGCGCCCGGCAAGACCATCGGGCCGACACTCCTTTTCGATCAGTCCGAATGCAAGGGCGGCAACCGCTCGCCGCAGATTTCCTGGCACGGCGCACCCGCCAACACGCGCAGCTTCGCCGTGACGGTCTTCGATCCCGACGCGCCGGGGCGCGGCTGGTGGCACTGGGCGGTCGCGGGCATTCCGGTTGGCACGGATCACCTGGCGGGCAACGCGAGCGCGTCGGGCGCGCTACGCAAGATGGGGGCCGTCGAGGCGCGCAACGACTGGGACACGGAAGGCTACGGCGGCCCGTGCCCGCCGCCCGGCAAGCCGCATCGTTATATCGTGACCGTCTACGCGCTAGGCAGCGCCGACCTGCGCCTGCGCCAAGGCACGCCCGCCCTCATGTTCGAGCACGAAATCCGCACGATGACGATCGCCAGCGCACAGCTCACCTTTACATACGGCCGTTAGCCTGAAGTAGAGAACCGCGCGCTTACGCCGCTCGGTGAAAATTTGTCTTTGCTAGACTGGCCTGGACCGTCCGCAAGGCACGCGTCCGTATAGGCCGCGGCGCAGGAAGTGACTCGGGGAAACCATGCCGAACATCATCATCGTTTATCACAGCGGCTACGGCCACACGAAGAAAGTTGCGGAAGCGGTGCTCAGCGGCGCAGCCGACGCCGGCGCGAACGTGAAACTGATCGCCGTCGGTGACCTCGACGACGCTGCATGGGCCGAACTCGACGCCGCCGACGCCATCGTCTTCGGCGCGCCGACATACATGGGCGGGCCGTCCGCCGATTTCAAAAAGTTCGCCGACGCGAGTTCGAAGCCCTGGTTCTCGCAGAAATGGAAGGACAAGATCGCGGCCGGATTCACCAACTCGGCGCACATGAACGGCGACAAATTCCTGACCATCTCCTATTTCGTCACGCTAGCGATGCAGCACGGGATGATCTGGATCGGCACGGGCATGATGCCGTCGAACACCAAGGCGGCCACGCGTAACGATCTGAATTTCGTCGGCGGGTTCACGGGGCTCCTCACGCAATCGCCCGCGGATGCCTCGCCGGACGAAGCCCCGCCGCCCGGCGATCTCGAAACCGCGAAAGTCTACGGGGCACGCATCGCCGCGGTGACGGCGCGCTGGGTCGGCAACCGGGCCGGCGACGAAAACCGCGGACATCAACCCGCCGCGGAATCGCACTAAAATGTCGGTTTTGCGGCGAGCGTCCGCACGAACCAGCGAGATCGAGATGACCACGAAAGTATTTGTCGACGGACAGGAAGGCACCACCGGCCTGAAGATTTTCGAATATCTGTCGCAGCGCCGTGACATCGAGGTGTTGCGTATCGAGGAAGCGAAGCGCAAGGACATCGAGGAGCGCCGCCGGCTCATCAACGCGTCGGACGTAACGTTCCTGTGCCTGCCGGATGTTGCATCGCGCGAATCGGTTTCGCTCGTCGACAAGGACAACACGCGCACCGTGATGATCGACGCCAGCACGGCCTTCCGCACGCAGGACGACTGGGCGTACGGCCTGCCCGAGCTCGCGCGTGCGCAGCGCGAGCGTCTGCGCACGTCGAAGCGCATCGCGGTGCCGGGCTGCCACGCGTCGGCGTTCGTGCTGTCGGTGCAGCCGCTCGTGGCGGGCGGTCTCGTCCCCGCCGATTTCGACGCGCATGCCTATTCGATCACCGGCTACAGCGGCGGCGGCAAGAAAATGATCGCGGAGTACGAAGCGGGCGGCAACGAGCGACTCATGAGCCCGCGCCCTTACGCACTGAGCCTGACGCACAAGCATCTGCCGGAAATGTCCGTGCGCACGGGTCTCTCGCGCGCGCCCGTCTTCACGCCGATCGTCGGCGCATTCCTGAAGGGTCTCGCGGTGACGACGTATTTCTCGCCGGACCAGCTCTCGCGCCCCGCCAAGCCGCAGGACGTGCGCGACATGCTGGCCGAGTACTACAACAACGAGCCGTTCGTGCGCGTCATGCCGTTCGACGCCGAAAGCAATCTCGACGCCGGCTTCTTCGACGTGCAAGCCTGCAACGACACCAACCGCGTCGACATTTTCGTGTTCGGCAACGACAAGCGCTTCGTGACGGTCGCGCGGCTGGATAATCTCGGCAAGGGTGCGTCGGGTGCGGCCATCCAGTGCATGAATCTGGCGATCGGCGCGGACGAGGAGACCGGTCTCGCCCGCTGATCCCGCTGTCGCAGCAAAACCCGAAGGCCGATTCGCTCCAATGCGCATCGGCCTTTTTTTCGCCCGCCGACGCGACGCAGCATCCAAACGTACAGACGAAAAAAAGCCCGCCAAAGCTGGCGGGCTGAATCCATATCAGTGGAGACATGGAGGAGACAGGAGTAAATATACCAAGAATATTGGTGCGTCGCAACATTGCGTGTTGCGGCACACCGACGCGCGAACGCACAGCGAATCAGGGCTGCATCATCGACAGGATGAACTGGAGTTGATCGCCGGAAATCGGTTTGACGAGATGCACATCGAACCCGGCGTCGTTCGTCATTTCCCTGTGCTGCGGCTGTCCCCAGCCTGTCAGCGCGACCAACATGATTGCGTGGCCGTTCGGCAATCGGCGCAAGGCGCGCGCCGCCGCGAGTCCGTCGACGAGCGGCATGCCGAGATCGAGAATCACGACTTCGGGATCGAACTGCACCGCGACCTTGACGGCTTGTGCGCCGTTTGCCGCGAGCGCCACTTCGTGGCCCATGCCGGTCAGCAGGTTCGCGAGGCCGGAAAGCGCATCGTCGTCGTCGTCGGCTATGAGAATGCGCTTGCTCACGATGGCCTCACCGGAAACCGTTGATTTCGAGTTTCAATCTGTTCGAACCCGCCTGCGCCGCCGTGATCTCGGTGCGCGCGGTGCGTGCGCCCAGATAGAAATGCTGGCGCGCGGGCGCGTTCTGGTCGTGCGTCGCGTCGGGCAGACACGATGCGATGTCCGCCGCCACACTTTGCAACGCGTCGGCGCTTGAACCGCCGTGCAAGGTCCACGTGCATCGATAGTTCGTCGGCGATGCGGCGCATGTCGCGTCGTCGCCATAGGGCAGCGCTACCGCGCGGCCATCGTTCGCCGAAAGAGATGAAAAATTCGGCGCAGCAGCCACGATGCGTTTGAGCGCATCGCAAGGGCTCGAGGTGTCGTCGGCGCGCGCGGATGTCGTTGCTAATACACCGAAACACAACAAGGCGGCGGCCCAGGCGGAGCGTCGGCCAATCAGATGCACGGGGCGCCTCCTTTCGATCTGTTTTTCCCGACGAGCGCGACTATGCACCCGCCGGCCACGTATGTATGTTCGAAAGCGAATCAAGTACTACAAGCTCAAGCAAGCCGTGCACCCGTTCATGCAGACGTTTGGCGCGTCAGTGCCGCACGAGCGCCATCATCGCGCCGAAGCCGACGAACACACCGCCCGTCAGGCGGTTGAACGCCCGCGCGACGCTCGCGCTCTTCAGCTTTTCGCCGATGCGCGCGCCCAGGCCCGCATACACCGCGTACCAACTCACCTCGATCACGGCGAACGTCGATACGAGAACCGCGAATTGGGGCAAGACCGGCAGGTTTGCGTCGATGAACTGCGGCAGCAACGCCGCCGCGAAGAGAATCGCCTTCGGATTGCTGCTCGCGACGAGAAAGCCGTTGCGAAAGAGCGTGAAGCGTCGGGAGGAATGCGCCGCGCCGCTGTCATCGCGCACGTCGACCGCGCTCGTTTTCGCGCGCCAGCTCTTCACGCCGAGCCAGACGAGATACGCCGCGCCGACGAGGCGCAGCGTATCGAACAGACGCGGCCACGCTTCGAGAAACACGCCCAGCCCTGCCGCCGATACCGACAGCATGATGACGAGCGCCGTGAGACAGCCGGCCATGGTGGCCGTCGAGCGTTTGAGGCCATGACGCGCGCCGTGCGTCATGACGAGCAGCATGTTGGGTCCGGGAATCGCGGAAACGACGAAGACAGTGGCGACGAACAGCCACCAGAGATGCAGGCTCATTGCGGCGTGGCGGAGAAAGGAACGGGACTCGCATTATGCCGTCCGCCCCGCTGATTCCGGCACGAGGCCGCCTGCCACACCGCGAAAATGGAATCAGCGGCCGGCGCGCCGGGCCGCCACCTGACCGAGCACGGCGAAGTCCTTATCGCCGTCGCCGTGCGCGAGTGCGTCGACGAGGTTGTCGCGCACGACGCTCGCCACGGGCAGCGGCACGTTCACGGCATCGCCGGCGGCGATCGCGAGACGCACGTCCTTCAGCCCGAGCCGCGCCTTGAAGAGCGCAGGCTCGTAGCGGCGCTCTGCGATCATCTTGCCGTAGCCCTGATACACCGGCCCCGGGAACAGCGAGTTCGTGATGACGTCGAGCAGCGTCTGCGCTTCGATGCCGTGGCCGCTCACGAGCGCCGCCGCCTCGCCGAAGCTTTCGATCGCCGATGCCAGCATGAAATTCGCGGCGAGCTTGAGCACGTTCGCGTGCTGCGGCTCGCTGCCGACGCGCCAGGTTTTCTGGCCGAGCGCATCGAGCACGGGCTGCACGCGGTCGATGGAATCGCTTGCGCCCGCCGCGAGAATGTTGAGCTTGCCCGCCGCCGCGACGTCCGGCCGCCCGAGCACTGGTGCGGCGACATACGCGACGCCGTGCTGCGCATGCAGCTCGGCCAGTTCGACGGCCAGCGCCGCCGAGATCGTCGCCATATTGACGTGCACGAGGCCCTTCGGCGCGTGCTTGAGCAGACCGCCGTCGACGAGCACCGAGCGCAGCGCGTTGTCGTCGGCGAGCATGGAGAACGCGGCATCGCCGGCGAACGCCTGCTCGGGCGTATCGACCACCGACGCGCCCTGGTCCGCGAGCGCGCGCGTCTTGTCGCGCGAGCGGTTCCAGACGCGCACCGTATGTCCCGCCTTGAGCGCGTTGCTCGCCATCGCGCCGCCCATTTCGCCCAGTCCAATGAATCCGATGTCCATACTCGCGTGCTCCTCGACCTTGTTTGCTCGCCGCGCGCTGGAAGCCGCGCGGCCCGAGCGCCAGTAAAGCATATCGACGCAAAGCGCGCAGAAGCGCGCAATGCGATACTCACTGCATGGTCAAGGCGCGCTTTCACTTCCATCGCGAACTGAACGATTTCCTCGCTCGACCCTTGCGCGGGCACGTGTTCGTGTGCGCGTGCGCGAAGTCTTCATCGACCAAGCACATGATCGAGGCGCTCGGCGTGCCGCACACGGAAGTCGATCTGATCGTGAGGAACGGCCGCCCGGTCGGGTTCGACGCGCAGATCGAAGCCGACGACGTCATCGAGGTCTATCCCGCGCATCATGCGCCCGAAGGCATGGCGAACGGCGCTGCGCTGCTGCGGCCATCGTTGCGCGCGGCGGACCTGCGCTTCATCGCCGATGCGCATCTCGGCGGGCTCGCGCAACTGCTGCGGCTCGCGGGCTTCGATACCCGCTACGACAACAACTTCCCCGACGATGAAATCGAGCAGCTCGCACAGGACGAATCGCGCATCGTGCTCACGCGCGATCGCGAACTGCTCAAGCGCCGCACCGTCTTGCGCGGCTGCTATGTCCGCGCGCTTCAACCCGACGAACAGTTCCGCGAAGTCTCGGAGCGCCTCGACCTAGCGCAGCATGTGCGGGCGTTTCGACTCTGCCTGATGTGCAACGCGCCATTGCGTCCGGCCGTGGCCGGCGAAATCGACGGCCGCGTGCCCGAAGGCGTGCGCGAGCGGCATACGCGCTTCGTCACCTGCGACGTGTGTCGTCGCGTGTTCTGGGAAGGCTCGCACTGGCGGCGCATGCGCGCGCGGATCGACGCGCTGGCGGAAGCGGGCCGCTGAGACGGTCGTCGCGTTCCGTACAATACGGCCCCTGACCTCAATCTTCGCCCTGGAGCATCGCGTGAACAAATTTCAACTGGAACAGACCAAAGCATTCAAACTGGCCAACGACCTGAAGCAAGGCGGCCGCGCACGCGTGGGCAGCGCGGATGCGCAAAAGACCGATCGCCGCGAGCAGCGCAAGCTCGATCAGGCGAAGGGTCTCGTGCCATTCGCGTGCAAGCTCGATGAAAAGCTCGTGACGCAACTGAAGTCGCGCGCCGAAGCGCATGATGGCGGGATGACGGAAGTGCTGGCCGAATTGCTGGTGAAGGCCGGTCTGGAGCGTTAAGTTCCTTGTCCGCTCCGTGCGCTTCGCGGCTCCTGAAGCGCACGATCGCCACGCGTGTCCCTCACACGCTCCCTTCCTTCTCGATCACCAGAATGCGCGCCTCGCCGACGGGTTCGGCGAAATGCTCATCGCCGGCCTGGGCATGAAAGATGTCGCCGGCGCGCAGCGTCAGAACGCGCTCGCCTTCGCCGCCACGCACATGCATCCGCACTTCGCCCTGCATGACGGCGAACACTTCCTCACCGTCGTTCACGTGCCATTTGTATGGCGTGTCCGTCCAGTGCAGGCGGCACGACGTGCCGTTCATCACGCAGATATCGAGCGCGCCCCATGCGCGGTCGGCCGTGAACTTGCCACTTTCGATTACTTTCATTTGATTGCCGCCTAGCGGATGAAATCGCGCGCTTCATCGACATCCGCGTGACGCGTCGCCGGAATGCACGCCACCGCGATCAACGAGAGCACGAGCCCGCCCATCACATAGAAGGTGGGCGCGAGTTGCGAACCGGTGACGCGGATGAGCCACGTCACGATGAACTGGCCGAAGCCGCCGAAGATCATGACCGCGATGTTGTACGCGAGAGAAAGCCCCGTGGAGCGCACGTGCGCAGGAAACAGCTCGGCGATGAGCGCGCCGAACGGCCCATAGTAGCCCGAGAGCGAGATCGACAGCAGCGCCTGCACGATGACGAGCCGCATCAGGCTCGGCTCTGCCGCGAGCCACGCGAAAAGCGGATAGATCACGACGAGCGTGATCGCGAGCGACCACAGCGAAAGACCCTTGCGGCCGATGCGGTCGGACCACGCGCCCGCGACCGGCGACAGCACCGTCAACAGCAGATTGCCGACGATCAACGCCGTGAACGACTGCCCGAACGGCAGCTTCAGTTGCTTGACGGCGAAAGTCGGCAGATAGGCGATCAGCACATACACGCTGACCGTCAGCGCGATCACCGAGCCGAGCCCGCACAGCACTTCGCGGCTATGCGTGCTGAACACTTCCCCGAGCGTGGCGCGGCGCGCGGTCTTCTTCGCGTGCAGGAACGCTTCGGTGTCGGCCATGTTGCGGCGGATATACAAGCCGACCGGCCCGATCACGAGGCCGAGGATGAACGGCACGCGCCATCCCCATGAATCCAGCGCCTCGGGTGAAAGGCCGCGCGAAATCGCCGAGCCGACGATCGCGCCGAGCAGCAGCGAAGCGGCCTGGCTCGCCATCTGGAAGCTGCCGTAGAAGCCGCGCTTCGAGAACGGCGCCGCTTCGATCAGAAGTGCCGTCGAGCTGCCGAACTCGCCGCCTGCGGAAAATCCCTGCAACAGCCGCGCGAACACGATGACGAGCGGCGCGCCGATGCCGATCGCCGAGTACGGCGGCGCGATCGCGAGCAGGAAGATGCCGAGCGTCATGAGCCCGATGACGAGCGTCAGCGCCGCCTTGCGCCCCGCGCGATCTGCATAGAGACCGAGGACGATGCCGCCGACCGGCCGCATCACGAACGCGACGCCGAAGGTCGCGGTGGTCAGAAGAATCGACGAGTAATCGCTGTCGCTCGGAAAGAACAGGCGGGCGATGACGACCGTCATGAAACCGAACACGGTGAAGTCGTACCACTCAAGCGCGTTGCCGATGACCGCGGCCGCCACGGCGCGCGCGTTCAATGGTCTTCCTGGCATGCGATCCCCTAAGGTCATTGGGTGTCGTGCTGGGCGGGCGCCGTCACGCGCGCTGCCCGCCGGACTCGTTGACCGCGCTTTGTTCGAAAGATGCACACGCGCGGCTCTTTTTGCCTTGGCGAGTGTAAAGAGGGTTTTTCTCCCGATCAAGCTAATTGCGAACGAAAGAAAGCGCGCCGGGCCTTCCGGCCGGGCGCGCTTTTCGTGTGACGTCGATCGCGCTTATGCCTTCTTCACATACGCGCTGCACCAGCCCTTGGATGCGACCTGCTTGTTGCTGAACATCGGGCACGGCGCATAGGCGTCCGTCGGCTTGCCCTGATAGAACTGACAGTTGCCGCAGTCCTGGCCGGCGGCGTATTTCGGGTACTTGGCCTTGTCGACCTTGCTCGCGTCTTCCTTGTAGCCGAGTGCCTGCGCGGTGGGATCGCTTTCGGCGACTTTCGGCGCATCGGCGGCGAAGGTGGCCCGGGAGCCGAGCGCGAACGTCGAGGCGACGCCCGCGCTGGTGATGAGAAACGCGCGACGTGATGTCTTCATGGTGACTCGCTCCATGTTGTATTGGGGGATAGCGCCGTTCTTGGCGACGGCGATATCCGAGCATAACAATCTGGAAGCGAGTCGACGACGCCAAATGTTAGAGATAAGGGACGGCGGAAAGTCGCATGTCGCTCTAGCGCGCCATATCCGCCACGCGCTCGGCGATCGCAAGCGAGGCCGTCAATCCCGGCGATTCGATGCCGAACAGGTTCACGAGTCCCGGCACGCCGTGCGCCGACTTGCCCTGAATCACGAAATCCGCCGCGGCCTGACCCGGGCCGGACAGTTTCGGCCGGATGCCCGCGTAGGCGGGCTGCAAGGCGTCGTCGGGCAAACCCGGCCAGTACGCGCGAATCGCGGCGTAGAAGGAATCGGCGCGGCGCGGATCGACATCATAGTTGAGCGCCTGCACCCACTCGACGTCCGGGCCGAACTTTGCCTGCCCGCCGAGATCGATCGTCAGATGCACGCCCAGCCCCGCTTCGTTGGGCATCGGATAGATCAGCCGCGCGAACGGCGCGCGTCCGCTCACGCTGAAGTAATTGCCCTTGGCGAAGTAGAGCGGCGGCACGTGCCGGTCGTCGAGGCCGCGAATGCTCTGCGCGATCGCGTTCGCATGCAGTCCCGCGCTGTTGATCAGATACGACGCCCGGAACCGCGCAGGCGACTCGCCGCCCGTCTGGACGATGAAACAGCCCTCGCGTGCATCGATGGAAGCGACCGGCGTATGAAACACGATGTTCGCGCCGTGGTTCTCCGCCTGCCCCTGCAGCGCGAGCATGTACTGATGACTGTCGACGATACCCGTCAGCGGCGACCACACCGCCTCGACGCATTGCAGTTGCGGCTCCATCTCCGCCGCCTGCGCGCCGCTGATGCGCTCGAGTCCCTTGACGCGGTTCTCGATGCCCTTCTGCTGCAGCGCCGCCAGTTGCGGCACCTGATTGCGCGCGGTGGCGACGAGCAGCTTGCCGCATTGCCGATGCGGCACGCCATGCGCACGGCAGAACTCGTAGAGCATGTCGCGCCCGCGCACGCACAGCTCGGCCTTCAGCGACCCGCGCGGATAGTAGATGCCGGCGTGAATCACCTCGCTGTTGCGCGAACTCGTGCCGATGCCGATGCCCTCGCCCGATTCCAGCACGATGACCTCGCGTCCGCGCATCGCCAGGGCGCGAGCGATCGCGAGTCCGACGACGCCCGCTCCGATTACCACGCATTCGATCCGATCCATGTCTTCTTTCCGCCGCAGATTTATCCCAACTATTTTACGTTCGGGACTATTGCGCGATACACAACAAACGCACATGGACTGCATCGTTTTCCGGTGCAATTCAGAAAAAGGCAAGAATCTGGCCGCCAAATGTCAAAAATGACAGGTTTTGGCGGCCTTTTTGGCAATTCCATAAATGAAGGCCTTTCAGAAACCGATCGCTTTCTTGCGCGAATTGCGGTCGAGCTGGATGTCACGCGCCTCGACGTGATGCCTTTGATCGATGCGCGCGTTGCCGAACGCGTTGAGCATCGCGCGCCGCATGCCGCGCGGCGACGCCTGCGTGAGCGCTTCGAGCGGCGCGTCGCCGAGCGTTTCCGGGAAGCGCGCGCCCCACGCGTGGGCATTGCGGATTTCGGCGTAAATCGACTGCGCGATGCGTCGCGCGCCGTCGCGATCCGGCGGCGCAATCTCGTAGACGTTCATGCGGTTCAAAAGCGGCTCGGGAATCGAGCGCGCGTCGTTGGCCGTGGCGATCCACACGACATTGCCCGCGTTGATCGGCACTTCCGCGAATTCGTCGATGAACGTCTGCGCCGTGTCGTGCTCGAGCAGCGCGTAGAGCGAGCCGAGCGGATCGTATTGCGCGTCGCCGGTGGCCTTGTCGATTTCATCGACGGTGATCACGGGGTTCGCGTAGCTGCCGTTGACGAGCGCGTCGAAAACCTTGCCGGGCTTCGCGTTGCGCCACTGCGACGACGCGCCCGACAGAATCCAGCCCGCCGTGAGCGAGCTCATCGCCACGTAATGAGAGGACGTGCCGAGCAGCCGCGCGAGTTGCTTCGCGAAATGCGTCTTGCCGATGCCCGGCTCGCCGAGCAGCAGCATGGGCATGAGTTCGAGGCGATCGTCGGTTTCGAGGCACAGCGCGATCTGCTTGCGGATATCGGCGAGCGGCTCCTCGAAGTTCGGCAGATCGGCGGCGAGATCGTCGACCGACGGCATGCGGTTCGGCTTCACGCAGAAGCGCAGATTGCCCACCTTCAGCATTTTTTCGTAGATGGCGCGCAACGCGTCGCTCGCGCCTTCGGACAGGTCGTTGAGCGCGGATTCCACGTCGTCGAGACTGTAGACCTTGCTGAACGATGCCACTGCCAGTTCCTGTTTGACCACGGCCGTCGTCATGTCACACCCCGTCATTTTTTATGGTCGACGAGTCCAGTGTATCGGCGCCAAAACCCCGCGCAAGCGAGCAGTCGCACACGTGTGCTGCTAATCAGGACGCCCGTTTTGCTCGATAAAGCCGCGATCGGCGCGCGCTAGTATCATCGTCGGGATCGAACTGCCGGGCGGGTTCGAAATCTGCTCTGCCCTCCATCGTGCATTCGTGTATTTCAGCGGGCAGGCTGAACCCGGCCCGCGCCGCCATGTCACAAGGAAGTCGCCGAGGATCGCCGATCCAGCGGCCGCTCGCCAAAGCGCGCCGCCATCCGAACCGTCCACGCGCAGGAGTCGCTTTCAATGCATAAAACGCTACGCACCGCCTTTCTGAAGACCGCGCTCGTGACGGGCGCCTGTCTCGCCGCGCTCGGCGCGCACGCGCAAACCACGGCGACGCAGCCGGTGACGTGGGAATTGCAGGTCGTGCGCGACGGTCAACAGATCGATTCGTTTTCTGGCACGACGAACGTCGGCCAGGCGCGCACGGATACGCATCACAACAAGGTGCGAAACAACGTAGGCTGCGCGGATCAGCCTGCGGGCGATATCGACCTGCAACGCACGATCACCGTCTCACCGACCCATGCGAGCGCCGACGACGTCACGCTCGCTATCGATGCGCAGGAAACCTTGCAGGACGACAGCACGCGCGTGTCGCCGTCCGGCTGCAAGCTGCCGCCGGTGCCGCGCCAGGTGAGCGGGTCGCATCCGGGCCTCGTGCTCAAGCCGGGCGAATGGGGGCAATGGCAGCTCATCGACAGCAACCCGTCGCTCGCTTATCGGGTGCGCGCGAGCCTGGGTTCATCGACGGCGGCGCAATGACAACCTCGGTGACATAGACTCCAGAAAGCCGCCGCTCAAGATCAAAGAACGCATGCGAAACCCAGAACATCTTCCGCCAGGTCCGTCCGCTCATTCGGCCACGCCGGATTTCACGGCGGTGAGCTGGAATCTGCACAAGGGCCGTTCGCCCCTCGGCTTGCGCGCCTGGACAGCGATGCAGCGGTGGGTTCAGACCACCAACGCCGACGTCTATTTTCTCCAGGAAGCGATGGCGCGGCGCATGCCGCAGCCCGTGCTCGCCAGCGGCTTCGGCAATCCGCTCAATGCGCCGCTCGACGATGTCTGGCATTGCCAGGCGACCGAGATCGCGACTGCGCTCGAGTTGCAGATCGCGCTCGGGCCGAACGTGTTCAAGCCATCGTGGCGGCACGGCAACGCGATTCTTTCGCCGCATCCGCTCGATCTCTCCGGGCGCTGGGACATCTCCGCGCATCGTTTCGAAAAGCGTGGGCTACTGGTCGCGCGCGCGACGTTCGCCGGTCAGGCGATCACGCTGCTGTGCGCGCATCTCGCGCTGACGCGTCAGGCGCGGCTGCGTCAGATGAACTGGATCGCCCACTGGATCGCGAAGGAAGCGCCCGAAGGTCCGCTCATGCTCGCGGGCGATTTCAACGACTGGCGCAACGACTCCGTGCCGCTTTTCGGTGAACTCGGCATGCACGAAGTGGCGACGATGCTCGGCGAATCCGGCCGCACGTTCCCGGCGTTTTCGCCTGCGCTCGCGCTCGACAAAATGTTCGTGCGCGGACTGAAACCGGTCGAATGGCTTGTGCCGACGCAGGACACGGCGTGGCTCTCGGATCACCTGCCGTACATGGCGCGGCTGCGCGTGGAATAAGGGACTTACGCTCGCGGTCCGGCGAGCAGCGCTTCCAGCGCGTCGATGGCGACGGGCTTCGTCAGATGATGATCGAAGCCCGCGTCGAGCGCGCTCTGACGGTCGGCCTCGCTGCCCCAGCCCGTCAGCGCGAGCAGCAACACACTTTTGGTCGCGTCGCGCTTTCTCATTTCGCGCGCGACGTCGAATCCGCTCATGCCCGGCAAGCCGATATCGAGCACGACCACATCGGGTTTGAAATCATCGATCGATGCGAGCGCGCGCGGGCCGTCATGCTCCGTACGCACTTCGTGGCCGAGCGCTTCGAGCAGCATCGACATGGCAAGCGCCGCATCGTCGCTGTCGTCGACGAGCAGAACGCGGCGGCCTTGCGCCGCGCCGCCGCTTGCTTCGGCGGTGGTGTTCATGCATTTCCCCGTGAGTCGTCGCCGCGCGAAACCGGTATTTCCGACCCGCGCCCGACTTTATTGAGATGATTCGGGAAATGTAGCACAGCGTGTCCGCGTTCAAGATAATGAACCCGCAATACGGCGCGCGAAGGCTCTGCTATCGTGAATACTTCATCCGCCGCCGTTCTCGCACCGCCGCCATGTTCGATCTTTTCGACGACATTCCCAAGCCCGACATCGTGTGGCATCCGGATTGGATCGACGCCGACGAAGCCTCCGATCTGATGGGCGCGCTCATCGCGGAAGTCGGCTGGCAGCAGGACACGATGACGACGCCCGGCGGCCGAGTGCCGCTGCCGCGTCTGACCGCGTGGCAAGGCGAGCCGGACGCGGTGTATGTCTATTCGGGCATCCGCAACCTGCCGCAGCCGTGGACGCCCGCGGTCGCGAACCTGCGCGAGCGCGCCGAAACCGCGTGCGGTGCGCGCTTCAACAGCGTGCTGCTGAATCGCTATCGCGGCGGGCTCGACAGCATGGGCTGGCATGCCGACAAGGAACGCGAACTCGGCCCCGAGCCGGTGATCGCATCGGTGAGTCTGGGCGCGACGCGCACGTTCGAGTTCCGTCACGCGCGCACGCACACCACGCACACGCTCGCGCTCACGCACGGCAGCCTGCTCGTGATGCGCGGACGCACGCAGCAGGAATGGGTGCATCGCGTGCCGAAGGAGCCGGGCGCGCGCGGCGAGCGCATCAATCTCACCTTCCGCTGGGTCGATGCGTCGAAGCGCAAATGAAATCGCCTACGGACGTTTGGCGACGAAATCGATCTCGACGAGCGCATCGCGCGCAAGGCCCGTCACGCCGATGCACGTGCGCGCCGGCAGCGGCTTCGGCAGGAAGTACGACCGATACACGGCGTTCATCGCGTCGTAGTCGCGCTTGAACTCGGTCAGGAAGATCCGCACGCTGACCACGTTGTCGAGCGTCAGCCCCACGCCGTTCAGCACGAGAATCAGGTTATCCATCACGCGGCGCGTCTGCGCGGCGACGCCTTCGGGCAGCGGCGCGCCGTCGTCGCTCGGATCGGTCGGCATCTGACCGGTGAGGAACACCCAGCCGTCAGCTTCCGCCGCGTGCGAGAAAGGGCCGACGGGCGTCGGCGCGGCATCGACCATCGTGAATTTGGGCAACTGGCTCACATCCTCTCCTCGTTTTGATTTCGTATCGTCCGAAACCGGCACGTTAGCGCGCCAAAATTGCGCGCGTGTTTCGGCCCGTGCGAAGATGATGCGGCTTACGGTTACCTTCTCACACCCGATGCTTCCCTACCCCGTTCTCGCCGACGCTGTCTTGCGCATGCTGGCCGCGATGCTGATCGGCTGCATCATCGGCATCGACCGCGATCTGCACGGCAAACCGACCGGCATGAAGACGCTCGGGCTCGTGTCGCTCGGCGCGTGCATCGCGACAATGTGCGCGCAAGGTTTCTCGATGACGCCCTCCGACGATGCCGGCGTCTCCCGCGCCGTGCAGGGCATCGTGACCGGCGTCGGCTTTCTCGGCGCGGGCGTGATCCTGCAGAATCCGCGCGAGAACCGCGTGCGCGGGCTGACCACGGCGGCGTCGATCTGGGTGACGGCGGCCGTCGGCATCGTCTGCGGGCTGGGCGTGTGGAGCGTCGCGTTCATCGCGATGATTCTGATGATCGCGCTCATGACGATCGGGCGCGTCGTCGAGAAGCGGCTTCTGCGGCGCTGGATGAACAAGCCGGAAGACGAGCGCGAAAAGTACGGCGAAGTCGAAGAAATTTAAACGAGCGCCCCGGCGACGGGCGCCTTCACGCGATTGCGGCCCGCCATCTTCGCGGCATAGAGCAGGCCGTCGGCGCGCGCCATCATCGACGCGAGCGGCTCGCGGCCGTCCCACATCGCGATGCCCGCGCTGAAGGTGTAATGCAGCACGCCGCCTGGCACCTCGCACGGCGTCGCTTCGACCGTTCTGCGCAGACGCTCGACGAGCGCGGTGACATCCTCGATATGCTCGGCCGTGCAAAAAAGACAAAACTCCTCGCCGCCGATGCGCCCGAATGAATCGCCATTGCGCATGCGCGCCCGCACGATCGACGAAAAATGACGCAGCACTTCGTCACCCGCCGCGTGACCGTAGCGGTCGTTGACGCTCTTGAAGTGATCGATGTCGACGACCGCGACGTACTCGCAACAGCCGTCATGTCCGCCCTGCCCGGCACGCGCGAGACTCTCTGCCGCCGAGGCCAGGAAGGCTTTTCTCGACAGCGCGCCGGTGAGGTCGTCGATGCGCGCGAGGCGTTCGAGCCGTTGCGCGAGCCGGTCGTGCGCCATCATCACGAGGCCGATGCACAGCGACGGCAGCACGAGAATGCCGAGCGCGAGGAACGTGATCTGCATCGGCCCGGGCTGCAGCAGCGCGGTCTGCGCGGGCGGCTTCACGGCGTAGATCGCGCCGCGCACCGTATGGCCGAGCGCGCCGAGCGCGGCGGCGCCCGCGACGAACAGATAGTTGTAGCGCGGCCGCTCTTTCGGACGCTCCAGCAGCACGCGGCCGGCAATCGCGAGATCGCAGGCGGCATGAAACGCCGACACGATCACCACGCGCACGTGCACATCGGGCACGACATAGGTGAAGTACGCGATGCCCGCCATCACGCCGAGCCACATGATCCAGCCCGTCCAGCGCTGCGCGGGACGCATGCGCACATCGAAGAAATCGTTGCAGCCTTCGTAGATGAGCAGGATCGTCGCGGCGAGCAACTGGTTCGCCGCGACGATGCCGAGCCACGCAGGCGCGACGTTCTGCATGGCGAAGAGCACGAGCGAGACGATTGCGATGACGTTCGCCAGAAGCCAGCGCCGCACGCCCGCGATCGCATGCGAGAGCAGCGAAATCAGCACCAGTATCGAGAGAATGCTCGATAGCGCGGTGACGACGAGAATGCTGACGGGACTGAACATCGCTGAAAAAGTGGGCGGGGATATCGCTCGTGCTGAAGGAAGGCGGTGTTTTCGGTGAGAGGATGCGCGGCGAAAAGAAGCACGAGTATCCGACATTGCCCACGCGTTTACGGCACGAACGGGCGCACCTTGAAGGCCGGACGTGCGGCGCGCCGTCGCACCTAGAAAGCAAAAACGCGGCGCAGCCTTGCGGCCCGCCGCGTTCGATCACGCGATTCCCCGCGCCTTACCAACCATGACGCTCGCGCCAGCGCTCCTCGCGACGCATCTCGTGATGCCAGCGGCGCTCGCGCCATTCGTGACGGCGCCATTCGCGCTCGCGCCAGTCATCGCGACGGTAGCCGTCTCCATAGCCGTATCCGTAGTAGCCGACCGGCACCGCGGGCTGCGCGTACACCGGCACGCCCACGCCCACCGCCACATCGACGTGCGCATTCGCCGATGCCGACATTGCAAGGGCCACGATCCCCGCCAGCCCGATAGCCGTTCCGAGAAGTTTCTTCTTCATGTCGCTTTCTCCTTGCACCGAGTGCTCTGTGAGTGAGTGCAGTCTAGGAAGCGATGCCGGATACAGGTGCAACGGGTTTGCCAGAAAGGTAACGTCAGGTAACGGTCAGCAATTGCGAATGTGGTCTAGCGCACGCGCTTGCCGGAAGCGTCGATGACGACTTCGCCGTCCTCCTTCGTGAACGGCCCCTTCTGCGCCTCGGGCAGGATGTCGAGCACCAGTTCCGACGGACGGCACAAGCGCGCACCCTTCGGCGTTTCGACGAATGGCCGGTTGATGAGGATCGGATGCGCGAGCATCGCGTCGAGGAGTTGATCGTCGGTGAGGCTAGGATCGTCGAGGCCGAGCTCGGCATACGGCGTGCCTTTTTCGCGCAGGGCGTCGCGCACCGAAAGACCCGCGCGCGCGATCAGCGCGACGAGCGCGTCGCGGCTCGGCGGATGCGTCAGGTACTCGATCACAGTCGGCTCGATGCCCGCGTTGCGGATCAGTGCAAGCGTGTTGCGGGAGGTTCCGCACTTCGGGTTGTGATAGATGGTGACGGTCATTGTCGCGATGTCCCTGCGTTCGTGAGTGAGCGTGATGGCACGCCTCGCATTCTAAAACCGAAGCCGCGATGACGCGACGGACAGCCTCGCGTCACGCGTGCGCCTGTATCCGGGATGCACACTCGATTGTGCTGTTCATTCAGACATCTGCGGCCTATAACGAAAGGTGCAGCGCGGCATGCGTCTTCTGCGGACCCGCGGGTCCCATTCGCCGGCAAGCGCACCGGCGCTCCGTCTGCATCGCATCGGCGAGATGCCATGCGTGGATCGCACACCAACAAGTTCGGGAAACCGGCCACGGCACAACGCAGCCACGCCGGGAACCGGCGCCGATGTCCGTCCGGCCGGCGCGCCACGCTTTGCACCAGCAGCTCACGTGGCACGCTCCGTGCGGGGCAACGATCCCAATCAGCGAACAGCGTTGCGCGGCTTGCCGCGAGCGCGCCTTCCGATCAAGGAGTCAACATGAAATCACGTGTCGCCATGGCGGTGCTCGCCGCCTCGTTACTCGCCACTGCGGGCCTCGCCTCGGCCCAGCAGACCTACTATCGCACCGCGCAAGTGCCTGGACAGGCCACCGCCGATACCTGGACCGATCCGGGCGCGCCTCAGCAAAGCGCGATGCAGGATCAGCCGGCCGACACGTCCTACGGCGGCTCGCCGATGACGCGCGGCGCGGCGGGCGCCACCACGATGGGCACGATGGACAGCGCCGCATCGAAGCCCTGCACGCGCGGGCCGCAATGCAACATCTTCTTCGGCAACTGAGCGGGCAACGAAGCCGTTTCAACTGCGTTAGCATCCGTGCATGACCCACGCGCGTCCGTTCGAAACGAGCGGGCGCGCCATCCCTTTTTTCACGGAACGGCATCATGCACCGCGACGAATTTCTCGCACTTCTTTCCAGCGAAGGTTTCGACGAAGTCGTCACGGTGACGCGCGAGCCGAACGGCTCACTCGATGTCCACGCACATCCGTTCGAAGCCAAGGCGCTGATTCTCGAAGGCGACGTCACGATCCGCACCGGCGACGTCGCGAACACCTATCGCCCGGGCGATATCTTCCATCTCGCCACGAACATCGAGCACGCGGAGCAGTACGGGCCCGAGGGCGTAACGTATCTCGTCGGGCGCAAGTAACGATGGCCGTCTCCAAAGGCAAGAGCGCACGTATCCGCATCGGCGTCGGCGGATGGACATACGAGCCGTGGCGCGGCACGTTTTATCCCGAAGACCTGGCGCAGAAGCGCGAGCTCGAATACGCGAGCCGCGCGCTCACGAGCATCGAAGTGAACGGCACGTTCTACGGTTCGCAGAAGCCCGCGACGTTCATCAAATGGCGCGACGAAACACCCGATGATTTCGTGTTTTCGCTCAAGGCGCCGCGCTACGCGACGAATCGCCGTGTGCTCGCCGAAGCCGGCGACACGATCGAGCGCTTTTTCGGCAGCGGCGTGCTCGAACTGAAGGACAAGCTCGGTCCGATCAACTGGCAATTCGCGCCGACCAAGAAGTTCGACCCCGAGGATTTCGAGCGCTTTCTCGAACTGCTGCCCGCGAAAGTCGAAGGACGCGCGATTCGGCACGCGATTGAAGTCCGTCACGAGAGCTTCTGCGATCCGGCATTCGTCGCGCTCGCGCGCAAGTATCGCGTCGCGGTGGTGATCGCGGGGGACTCGAAGTATCCGCAGATCGCGGATGTGACCGCACCGTTCGTCTATGCGCGCATCATGGGCACGACGGACAAGCAGGCACAGGGCTATGCGAAAGCGGCGCTCGATCAATGGACCGAGCGCGCGAAAACGTGGGCCGCGGGCGGCTCGCCGGACGACTTGCAGACGTTCGGCAAGGCGGCGGCGCCGAAAGCGGCGTCGCGCGACGTGTTTCTCTACGTCATCAGCGGGTTCAAGGAGCGCAATCCCGCCGCGGCGATCGCGCTCATCGACCGTTTGAAGGAATAGAAGCGCCTCAGCGCACGAGGCAAGGCTTCTTGTTGTCGAACTTCCAGTTCGGGATCAGATACTGCATCGCGACGCCGTCATCGCGCGCGCCGAGGCCGTGCTGCTGATACAGCGCGTGCGCCTTCTCCACTTCGTCCATGTCCAGCTCGACGCCGAGGCCCGGCACTTCGGGCACCTTCACCTTGCCGCCGACGATCTGCAGCGGATCGCGCGTGAGACGCTGGCCGTCCTGCCAGATCCAGTGCGTGTCGATGGCCGTGATCTTGCCCGGCGCGGCAGCGGCGACGTGCGTGAACATCGCCAGCGACACGTCGAAGTGATTGTTCGAGTGCGAGCCCCACGTGAGGCCCCAGTCGTTGCACATCTGCGCGACGCGCACCGAGCCCTGCATCGTCCAGAAGTGCGGGTCGGCGAGCGGAATGTCGACGGATTGCAACTGGATCGCGTGACCCATCTGGCGCCAGTCTGTCGCGATCATGTTGGTCGCGGTAGGCAGGCCGGTCGCGCGGCGGAATTCGGCCATCACTTCGCGGCCCGAATAACCGTTCTCCGCGCCGCACGGATCTTCCGCGTAAGCCAGCACGTCGTGCTTGTCGCGGCACAGGCGGATCGCTTCGGCGAGCGACCATGCGCCGTTCGGATCGAGCGTCACGCGCGCTTCGGGGAAACGCTCCGCGAGCGCGGTGGCCGCTTCCATTTCCGCGTCGCCGGCGAGCACGCCGCCTTTCAGCTTGAAGTCGTTGAATCCGTAACGTGCCTTCGCCGCTTCCGCGAGGCGCACGACCGCTTCGGGCGTCAGCGCAACTTCAGTGCGCAGGCGCTCCCAGTCGTCCTTGCCGTCCGCGCCGGATGCGTACGCCAGATCCGTCTTGTTGCGGTCGCCGATGTAGAACAGATAGCCGAGCATTTCGACTTCATCGCGTTGCTGGCCTTCGCCGAGCAGCGCCGCGACGGGCACCCCGAGATGCTGGCCGAGCAAGTCGAGCAGCGCGGCTTCGAGCGCCGTGACGGCGTGGATCGTCGTGCGCAGGTCGAAGGTTTGCAATCCGCGCCCGCCCGCGTCGCGATCGGCGAACGCCGTGCGCACCCGGTTCAGCACGGCCTGCATGTTGCCGATGGATTGCCCGACGACATACGCGCGCGCATCGTCGATCGTCTTGCGGATGGCCTCGCCGCCCGGCACTTCGCCCACGCCCGTGTTACCCGCGCTGTCCTTCAGGATCACGATATTGCGCGTGAAGAACGGGCCGTGCGCGCCGGAGAGATTCATGAGCATGCTGTCGCGGCCGGCAACCGGCACGACGCGCAATTCGGTGACTGTCGGAGTGGAACTGGCTTTCGTGGACATGAGCGTAATCCTGTGAGTTGAGCGAATGGTTCAGTGCGCGCCGCGATGCACCGCGTGCCCGCCCTGCAGGTGATCCGAGCGGCGATTGCGCGTGAGGAAGGCTGCTGCGGCCGCGACCAGCGACGCGACGCCGAGGCCGTACAGGCCGCCCGAGACCGAACCCGTATGTTGTTGAAGATAGCCGAAGGTCGCGGGAGCGAAGAAACCGCCGAGATTGCCGACCGAGTTGATGAGCGCGATCACGCCGGCCGCGACGCGCGCATCGAGGTAGCCCTGCGGAATCGGCCAGAACAGCGATGCCGCTGCCTTGAAGCCGATCGCCGAGAAGCAGATCGCGACGAACGAGAGCACCGCGTTGCCGGTCGTCGATGCGAACAGGCCGCACGCCGCGATCACGAGCGCCACGGCGAGCCACGCCTGCTGGAAGCGCCAGCGCGCGGAGAGCAGCGCGAAGCAGTACATCGCGACCATCGCGATCATCCACGGCACCGCGTTGAACAGGCCCACCTGAAAATCGGTGAGGCCGCCCATCTTGCGGATGATCGTCGGCAGCCAGAAGGTGGCCGCGTAGATCGTGAGCTGGATCGCGAAGTACAGGAAGCAGAACAGCACGATCTGCGGGTCTTTCAGCAGTTTGATCGCGGACACGTGCGCGCTGCCGCTCGCGGCCTCGCGCTCGGCTTGTTCCGTCGTGATCGCCTGTTGCAGCGCGCGTTGTTCGCTGGCGCTCAGCCAGTGCGCATCGCCGATGCGCGATTTCAGCAGCATCCAGCTTGCGCCGCACAGCAGCACGGAGAAGCCGCCTTCGATCAGGAACATCCACTGCCAGCCGTGCAGGCCGAAACCGCGGATCGACAGCAGACTGCCGGTGATCGGACCCGACAGCACCGATGCGAACGCCGAGCCGCCGAGGAAGATCGCGACCGCCTTGCCGCGCTCCTTCTGCGGCAGCCATTGCGTGAAGTAGTAGACGACGCCCGGAAAGAAGCCGGCTTCCGCGATGCCCAGCAGAAAGCGCAGCACGTAGAACGACGTGTCGTTCCAGACGAACGCCATCGCCGCCGCGACGATGCCCCACGTCCCCATGATCCGCGTGAGCCACGCGCGCGCGCCGTACTTCTGCATCAGCACATTCGACGGCACTTCGAAAAGCGCGTAACCGACGAAGAACAAGCCGCTGCCGAGACCGTACGCGGCCGCGCCGATGCCGAGATCGGCCTGCATGTGGGCGTTCACGAACCCGACGTTCACCCGGTCGATGTAGTTCGCGATGAACATGATGAGAAACAAGGGCAGCACGTGGCGCTTGACCTTGGAACTGGCCGATTCGAGCAAGTCGGCGGAGGCTGTGTTCAAGGGTGTCTCCTTTACTGATCGCGTGGTATGTTGTCTGATGACATTGTATGGCGACAGTGGTATCGCGCCAATCTCGTGTTTACCCTTCTCCCGTGTCGCCTTGTCTGACGGGCGTTTGCGCAACGTATCGCTTGCGACCTCCGGTCTGCCCCAGTTCGAGTTAAGAGGTCCGATGACTATTGGCGACGGTCATCGGACCGCCGCGCGCGGCGACACCGGACAAGTCACGGCGAGCTTTGCCGCGCATGAAAAGCGTCGTGCTTAAGGGAGATGGTGTCGTTGCGCTGGCATTGCGCGAGATCGCGCTCGGCGTTATGCGGCGCGGTTTTGTGCATGGCATCGCGGTTCAGCGAATCGCGGAATTGTTCGCGGCGAGCGGCGTGCATTTCATCGACCAGACGCACGCGATCGCCGCGCTCGTGCGCGTGGTATCGGTGGCGATCGGCGTGGGATTTGTGCTTCGAGGGACGTTGTGTTCCGGCCGCTGTGGACGCCGGATGCGCACGCGGACATCGATCTCGCGTGGAGTGAGGAGCAGACGAATCCCGCGGCGGAGAACGTGCGGCGCTTCGCGATCGAGCATTTCGCGCGAATCGAGAAGCGCGCAGAAGAGGCGCTGAAAACATGCTGCCGGCACGCGGCCGGCCGTGTCGGATTACTTCGCTTTCTGACCGATCTCGTGATTGGCCATGATTTCGAGCGCGCGCACCATGCCCGAGTGATCCCACGCCTTGCCGCCGTGCGCGGCGCACGCGTTGAAGAGCTGCATGCACGTCGACGTGTTCGGCAGTGCGACGCCGAGCGCTTGCGCCGTCGCGAGCGCGAGATTCAAATCCTTCTGATGCAGCTCGATGCGAAAGCCCGGATTGAAGGTGCGCTTGGTCATGCGCTCGCCGTGCACTTCGAGAATGCGCGACGACGCGAAGCCGCCCATCAGCGCGGTGCGGACCTTCTCCGCATCGACGCCCGCCTTCGACGCGAGCAGCAATGCCTCGCCGACCGCCTCGATGGTCGCCGCGACGATCACCTGATTCGCGACCTTGCACACTTGCCCCGCGCCGACTTCGCCGATCAGCGAGATGTTCTTGCCCATCATGTCGAAGAGCGGCTTGACCTTGTCGAACGTGGCCTGCGCGCCGCCGACCATGATCGTGAGCGAAGCGGCCTTCGCGCCGACTTCGCCGCCGGACACGGGCGCGTCGAGATAATCGGCGCCCTTCTCGCGCACTTTCGCCGCGAACTCGCGCGTGGCGATCGGCGAAATCGAGCTCATGTCGACGACGACCTGACCGCTCTTCAGCTTGCTGGCGACGCCGTTCTCGCCGAACAGCACGCGTTCGACGTCCGGCGTATCCGGCACCATGATGAAGATCACGTCCGCCTTCTCGGCGACGGCGGCGGGCGAATCGCATGCCGTGGCGCCCGCGCCCGTCAGGTCCGCGGGCACGCCGCTACGCGTGAATGCCCCGAGCTGAACGCCGTTCTTGAGAAGATTGGCCGCCATGGGATTGCCCATGATGCCCAGTCCGATGAAGCCTGCCTTTTGCATGTATCGCTCCTTGATGTCGATTTCGGTGGCTGCCCGGTCGAGGATAGCGCGTGTCGCGCTTACGCCGGGATGAAGTGTTTTTTGACGGCCTGCGCGGCGTTCCTGAGCAGGCCGAGATCCGCGCACACGGCAACGAGCGTGCAGCCCAGCGCGATATAGCGCTCCGCGTCTTCCTGCACGGGCGCGAGAATGCCGCTCGGCTTGCCTGCCGCGTGCGCGCGCTCGAACACATGTGCGATGACCGCCTGCACGTCCGGATGGTTTGCGTTGCCGATGTGACCATACGACGCCGCAAGATCCGACGGGCCGACGAACAGCGCGTCGACGCCTTCCACTGCGATGATTTCGTCGATTGCTTCGACCGCCGCGCGGCTTTCGATCTGCACCGCGACGCTGATGTTGTCGTTCGCCACCTGGAAGTAGTTCGGAACCGTGCCATAGCGATTGCCGCGATGCCCGACCGACACGCCGCGGATGCCCTGAGGAGGATAACGCGTCGCGGCGACGGCACGCTCGGCCTCGGCGGCGTTGTCGACGAACGGGACCAGGAAATTCACGAAGCCCGCATCGAGCAGCTTCTTGATCGCGACGGGATCGTTCGCCTGCGGGCGCACGACGGGCGCGCTCGCGCTGTCTTTCAGCGCCATCAATTGCGGGATGAGCGTGAGCGCGTCATTCGGCGCGTGCTCCGCGTCGAGCAGCATCCAGTCGAAACCGACCACGCCGACGAGCTCCGTGACGACCGGACTGGCAAGCGACATCCAGCAGCCGATCAGCTTCTTGCGTTCACGCAGCGACGTTCGGAATGAATTGGGCAGCGGTTGATACGGTGACGAAGACGGCATGATGCCTCCCTGTGGCGACGGCGATCGGATTGGAAAGCGGCACGTCCGGGAACGCTTAGTCATCGGACGTCTTAACACAGGGTACAATCATTTTACGGTTGAGCGACAGCGGCGTTAACCCTGATCGCCTTGTATTACAGGCTTCGTCTCACGTGTTCGCCTGCGATATCTTATACGATGTCTTATTTCTAGCCGAGTCGATCGTCATCAAGGGCTAAATTGACGAGAGCGCTCGGCGGCGGGAAGATGCGTTGTCGGACATCCACCCGCACGCCCCGCGCGGCGCTTCGTGCACGTCCGCTTCCAAGCGACGCGAAGACGTCCGACAACGAAACACCATCGCCCTTAGAAAATCACAATCAATCAGCAACGAATACCATGGCCAGCCTCACCGAAAAAGTCGTCGCAAGCCTGTTCGAGGATATCGAACGCGGCGTCCTCCGTCCCGGCGACAAAATCCCGACCGAAGTCGCGCTGATGAAACAGCTGTCGGTGAGCCGATCGGTCGTGCGTGAAGCGGTATCGCGCTTGCAGGCGGCGAATGTGGTCGAAACGCGTCATGGCGTAGGCACGTTCATTCGGGCGCCCGAGGAACGCGAAGCGGTTCGTCTGGCCGATGCGGATTTGTCCAGCCTCCTCGACATCATGGCGATCATCGAATTTCGCATCGATCTGGAAGGCGCGGCCGCCGCGCTCGCCGCCGGCCGTCGCACGGAGGCGCATCTCAAGTTGATTGCCGCCGCGCTCAAACGCTTCGAGGAAGAACTGGCGAGCGGAAGTACGGATGTGCTGCAACACGACGTCGAGTTTCATTTGCAGATCGCTCGGGCGAGCGGCAACCGCTATTTCCATGACGTGCTGAGCCAGATGGGACGCGCCGTCAGTCCGCGCACGAGACTCGGCAAAGCGGAGATCGCGGAGCTGGATCAGATCGAGCGTCTGCGCAACGTGCTCAGCGAGCACAAGGCGATCTATCAGGCGATCCTGCGTCAAGATCCCGACGATGCGCGCGCCGCGATGCGCATGCATTTGAGCAATAGCCGGGAGCGGTTGCGACAGGTGCATGGCGCGAGCTGAAGCTTCGTATCGCGTGCCGTGAACGCTCATGTTTTAAGCGATGCATCCTGGCTGCTTAAGTAAACAGAAGAGTTCGTATGTTTACGTGGTAGTAGTTAACAAGCACCGCGCAATTCAGTGGATAACGTCTGGTGTGCGTTGTGCATCAGGCACTTACCGCGTAAACAACTTCGGTATATCGCGTCCGGTTTTCGCTTGAACCTGGAACAACTTTCGGGCCGTTGCGAGACGCGTCGAGTTGTTCAGAAATCGCAACAGTTAACTCGGTCAACTGCCAACAAGGTTGTCCACAGGTGGAGAAGGGCACGCTCGACCGCAGCCGGTCGCTTTTTCGCGAGATTGCAGGACGGTGCGCCTCTTGTGGCCTTCAGAGGCGGCCATTTAGCGATACACACGATCGCCCGTCGCGCGCAAAAAAAAGAGCGCTGGAAAAGATCCAGCGCCCCTTTGACATCGATAGCGCTTGCGCACTCGCAGATGGGTAGGCTCAGCGGCAGACAAGAGCCTTGTAGCCCAAACCGACGACTAAACCCCCATCACTCCACCGTAACAGACTTAGCCAGATTTCTCGGCTTATCGACATCCGTCCCACGCGCACACGCCGTGTGATACGCGAGCAGCTGCAAGGGCACGACGTGCAGAATCGGCGACAGCGCCCCATAGTGCTCCGGCATGCGGATCACATGGATACCGTCCTCGCTGACGATGCGCGTATCCGCATCCGCGAACACATAGAGCTCACCGCCACGCGCACGTACTTCCTGCATGTTCGACTTCAGCTTTTCGAGCAGCGCGTCGTTCGGTGCGACCGTCACCACCGGCATCGCTTCGGTCACGAGCGCGAGCGGCCCGTGCTTGAGTTCACCCGCCGGATACGCTTCCGCGTGGATGTACGAGATTTCCTTGAGCTTCAACGCGCCTTCGAGCGCGATCGGATAGTGCAGCCCGCGACCGAGGAACAGCGCGTTCTCCTTGCGCGCGAACTCTTCCGACCACGCGATGATCTGCGGTTCCAGCGCGAGCACGCTGTTCAACGCCGCCGGCAAATGCCGCAGTTGCGTGAAATACGCGGCTTCCTGCTTCGCATTCACGTGACCGCGCATCTTCGCGAGCGTCACCGCCAGCACGAACAAGCCGACGAGCTGCGTCGTGAAGGCCTTCGTCGATGCCACGCCGATTTCCGTGCCCGCGTGCGTCAGGAACGCGAACTCGGTCTGGCGCACCATCGCGCTCGTCGCGACGTTGCACACCGCGAGCGTGTGCTTGTGGCCGAGCGCCTGCGCATGCTTGAGCGCGGCGAGCGTATCGGCGGTTTCGCCCGATTGCGAGATCGTGACAACCAGCGCCTTCGGATTCGGCACCGACTCGCGATAGCGATATTCGCTCGCGATCTCGACCTGCGTCGGAATCTTCGCGATCGATTCGAGCCAGTACTTCGCCGTCAGCCCCGAGTAGTAGCTCGTCCCGCACGCGAGAATCAGCAGGCTGTCGACGCCCGCGAACGCGTCGCGCGCGCCTTCGCCGAACAGGCCCGGATCGAACTGATCGGCTTGCGGGATCGTGTCGGTTATCGCGCGCGGCTGCTCGAAGATTTCCTTCTGCATGAAATGGCGATACGGCCCGAGCTCCACCGCGCCGCCGTATGCCGTGACCACACGCACTTCGCGCTCGGCGGGCAGCCCTTCGCGATCGACGATCTTCACGCCGTCGAGGCCGATTTCCACGACATCGCCTTCTTCCAGGAACGCGAAGCGGTCGGTGCTGCCGGCGAGCGCGAGCGCGTCCGACGCGAGGAAGTTCTCGCCCTCGCCCACGCCGACGACGAGCGGCGAACCCTGGCGCGCGCCCACGACCGTATGCGGCTGATTCCTGTGCATCACGGCGATCGCATACGCGCCGTGCAGTTGCTTCACCGCCTCGCGCACGGTCTGGAACAGGTCGCCGCGATACATGCTGTGGATCAGATGCGCGATGACTTCGGTATCGGTCTGCGAGACGAACTCGTAGCCCTTGCCCTTCAGCATCTCGCGCAGCGACTCGTAGTTCTCGATGATGCCGTTGTGCACGAGCGCGACGGTATCGCGCGAGAAGATCGGGTGCGCGTTGTCGGTGACGGGTGCGCCGTGCGTCGCCCAGCGCGTGTGGGCGATGCCGGTCATGCCGCCGAGATTCGAATCGCGCACTTGCGCATCGAGATCGGACACGCGCGCGACGCTGCGCGCGCGGCGCGGCTCGCCGTTGCTCAGAACGGCCACGCCGCACGAGTCGTAGCCGCGATACTCGAGCCGGCGCAGACCTTCGACCAGCACCGAGACAATGTTACGTTGCGCTACCGCGCCGACAATTCCGCACATGGACGTTCATCCTTTGAAACTTGCATTCGAAAGCGCGGTGCACGAAGCGCCGCGCGCGTTGGGCTGAGTCTTCGACAGCCTTACGACTTCTTCTTCACCGGGCGCTTGTAGCCCGTCTTGCTGACCTGCGTCTTCTCGTTGAGCACCAGCTCATCGACGCCGACATCCTTCCACACCGTCGTGCCCGCCGCGATAGTCACGCCGCGGCCCACGCGCACCGGCGCGACGAGTTGCGTATCCGAGCCGACGAACACGTCGTCCTCGATCACCGTGCGATGCTTGTTCGCACCGTCGTAGTTGCACGTGATCGTGCCCGCGCCGATATTCACGCGCGCCCCGATGTCCGAATCGCCGATATAGCTGAGATGGTTCGCCTTCGAGCCGTGGCCGAGCACCGCGTTCTTCACCTCGACGAAGTTGCCGACATGCGCTTCATCGGCGAGCTTCGCGCCCGGACGCAGCCGCGCATACGGCCCGAGCACGACGTTCGCGCCGGTCGTGCCGCCTTCGATATGCGTGTACGCATCGACGCGCGTACCCGCGCCGATCACGGCATCGCGGATCACGCAGTTCGGGCCGATCGTCACGTTGTCGGCGAGCGTCACGCGCCCTTCGAACACGCAATTCACGTCGATCGACACATCCGCGCCGCATTCGAGCGTGCCGCGCACGTCGATGCGCGCCGGGTCCATCAGCGTCACGCCCGCGTCGAGCAGCGCATGCGCCACGTTGCGCTGATGGATGCGCTCCAGTTCCGCGAGCTGAATCTTGCTGTTCACGCCGAGCGTTTCCCATTCGGCGTCCGGCTGCGCGGTGACGACTTCCACGCCCGCGTCGATGGCGCGCTCGACCACGTCCGTCAGATAGAACTCGCCCTGCGCGTTGTTATTTTTCAGCGACGCGAGCCACGTTTCGAGCGTGCGCGTCGGCGTGATCACGATGCCCGTGTTAATTTCCGCGATGCGCCGCTCTTCCTCGCTCGCATCCTTCTGTTCGACGATCTTTTTCACTTTTCCGGCCGCGTCGCGCACGATGCGCCCGTAGCCGGCCGGATCGCTCACACTCACCGTCAGGACGCCGTAGCGCTCGGCGCCCGCCGCATCGATCAGGCGCTTGAGCGTGCTTGCGCGCGTGAGGGGTACGTCGCCGTACAGCACGAGCGTCGGAACCGATGGATCGAGCAGCGGCAGCGCCTGCTGCACCGCGTGTCCCGTGCCGAGTTGCCGGTCCTGCAGCGCAAACTGGACGTCCGGCGCGCCGACGGCTTCGCGAACCTTGTCGGCGCCGTGCCCGACGACGACGACGAGACGTGTCGGCGACAACGTCCGGGCGGTATCGATGACGTGCGCGAGCAAAGGCTTGCCCGCCAATGAATGGAGTACTTTCGGCAGGGCGGAGCGCATGCGCTTGCCCATGCCGGCAGCCAGAATCACGATGTTCATCGCAGGAAGCCTTGCTGGGTATGACGAGCCGCCAATATATCACTCGGCTCTATGGCGCAATGCGGCGAATCCCACGCTGCGCCTTATCGGATAAAGGGTTACAGGTCGTCGAACTGCACAATTGAATCCGTGCCGGACGATCCTGACGGTTCGCTTGCACACGGTTCCTCGTCGAACGCGATATCGCCTTGGGGATCGGCCTCGCCCGTCGCCCGCAGTCCCGCGAACGGAAACAATTTGCTGTCCATCAGATGCGAAGGCACCACGTTCGACAGCGCGTTGAACATATTGTCCACGCGGCCCGGGAAGCGCTTGTCCCATTCGCGCACCAGCGCCTTCATTTCCGCGCGCTTCAGGTTCGGCTGGCTGCCGCACAGGTTGCACGGGATGATCGGGAATTCGCGCAGTTCGGCGTACTTCTCGAGGTCCACTTCCTTCACGTAGGCGAGCGGACGGATCACGACGTTCTTGCCGTCGTCGGATTGCAGCTTGGGCGGCATGCCTTTCAGCTTGCCGCCGTAGAACATGTTGAGCAGCAGCGTCTGCAGGATGTCGTCGCGATGATGACCGAGCGCGATCTTGGTCGCGCCGAGCTCGCCCGCCACGCGATACAGAATGCCGCGACGCAGGCGTGAGCAGAGCGAGCACGTGGTCTTGCCTTCCGGCACGAGACGCTTGACGATGCTGTACGTGTCCTGATTTTCGATGTGAAACGGAATTTCGAGCTTGCTCAGATATTCCGGCAGCACGTGCTCAGGAAAGCCCGGCTGCTTCTGATCGAGATTGACGGCGACGATCTCGAAGTTGATCGGCGCGCGCTCGCGCAGGCGCATCAGGACGTCGAGCATCGCGTAACTGTCCTTGCCTCCGGACAGGCACACCATCACCTTGTCGCCTTCCTCGATCATGTTGAAGTCGCCGATCGCCTCGCCGACCTGACGCGCGATGCGCTTGAACAATTTGTTGTTCTCGTACGCTTCCTTCTGCTGGCGCTTGGTCAGCGCCTCGCGCGTGGGCTTTTGCGCCTCTGCGGCTTCGATCGTGTCACGCGCGTTCATGCTCGTTCCTCTTTGATGCGAAAGACTTCGACGCCCACCGCGTCGCAGTCGGGATAGACGTCGGGCTTTTCCGTCGATACGGCCACTGCGCGCACGTGCGGATGCGCGAGCAAGGCGGCGGCGACGTCGTCGCACAGTGTTTCCTGCAAGTGGATGTGGCCCTGCTTCACGCGCGCGGCGATGGTCGAGCGCATGAAGTCGTAATCGACGACTTCGGACAATTTGTCCGCGACGGGCGTCGACAGCGTAAGCGGCACGTACAGCTCGACGTTGATCACGACACGTTGCTCGCCGCGCTTCTCGAAGTCATGCACACCGATGTTGATGCGCACTTCGTAGTTGCGCAGAAAAAGCCGCCGGCAATCGGTCAGCCGGGGATGCGAAAGTGCGGCAAGCATGTGAGTTCCAATATTCAATAAGCGCGTTTCAAGGCGTGCGCGGGCCGATCATGTACATCACGTCGCGCGGGCTCGGCACGAGATGCTGGCCGCCATCGACGACGAGCGTCGTGCCGGTCACGCCGTGCGCGTTCGCGAGATAGCACGCGGCCTGCGCCACGTCTTCGACCGTCGATGCGCGGTTCAGCGGCGTCACGCGATGCGCCGTCTCGAACGACGCGGGCGTCTGCCCGGTGGAAATGAGCGTCAGGCCCGGCGCGAGGCCGACGACGCGCAGCTTCGGCCCGAGCGCCTGTGCGAGCGCGACGGTGGCGTTTTCGAGCGCCGCCTTCGTCAACGTGTACGACAGGTAATCCGGATTCATGTTGTACAGCTTCTGGTCCAGCACGTTGATGACGACGCCGCGCCTTGCATCGTCATCCGCGGCTTCGGCTGGCGTTGTTTCGTGCAGCATGCGCGCGAGCGTCAGCGGCGCGGCGACATTGATGGCGGTCATCGCGAGCAATTTCGCGTAGCCGAAATCGATGGCCGTATCTTCGTCGAAGCGCGACGCGCAGTTCACGACGCAATTCAGCCCGCCGAACGCCTCGACGCACGCGGGCACGAGTTGCGCGACCTCGGCCTCGACGCCGAGATCCGCCTTCAGCGCGACCGCGCGCCGCCCAAGCGCCTCGATATCCGCTACGGTTTCCCGCGCTTCATGCTCCGAACTGCCGTAATGCACGGCCACATTCCAGCCCTGCCGCGCGAATTCCAGCGCGACACCGCGCCCGATGCGTTTTGCCGCGCCGGTTACGAGCACGACGCGGCAACGTGAAACCGGACCGGAAGACGGTGAGTTAGCGGAAGAAAACGGCGTGGAAGCGCTCATTTACAATACTGGGATGAATCCGAATGCCAGACAAACCGATAGTTTACCTGCTCCGGGCGCCGACGCGCTCGCGCAGTCCGAAGCACTGACAGATCTGCTGCGCGAACGCATCGCCGCGGCGGGCGGCTGGCTGCCTTTCGACCGATACATGGACCTCGCGCTGTACGCGCCCGGTCTCGGCTATTACAGCGGCGGGGCGATGAAATTCGGCCGCCGCGCGGAAGACGGCAGCGATTTCGTCACGGCGCCGGAACTGTCCCCGCTTTTTGCGACGACGCTCGCGCGGCCGGTCGCGCAGGCGTTGCAGCAGACCGGCACGCGGCAATTGATGGAATTCGGCGCGGGCACCGGCAAGCTCGCGGCGGGTTTGCTGAGCGCGCTCGCCGATCTCGACGTGTCGTTCGACAGTTACGCGATCGTCGATCTGTCGGGCGAGTTGCGCGAGCGCCAGCGCGAGACCGTCGAAAAGCAGGCGCCTGCGCTCGCCGCGAAGGTGAAATGGCTCGACGCGCTGCCCGACCGGTTCGAAGGCGTCGTGATCGGCAATGAGGTGCTCGACGCGATGCCGGTGCGCCTCGTGGTGCGCAAGCTCGGTGCGTGGCACGAGCGCGGCGTCGTCGTGCTGAACGATCGCCTGGCCTTCGACGACAGGCCGATCACGCCGGATGCGCAGGTCGAGCTGATCGATGCCGCGATCGACGATGCCAACGACGAGCCTTTCACCGAGTACGTCACCGAAACGCACGAAGCCGCGCTAGCGTTCACGAAGACCGTCTGCACGATGCTCACGCGCGGCGCGGCGTTCTTCATCGACTATGGATTTCCGCGGCGCGAGTTCTACCACGCGCAGCGCGCGACGGGCACGCTGATGTGCCATTACCGGCATCGGGCGCACGCGGACCCGTTTCTGTATCCCGGTTTGCAGGACATCACCGCGCACGTCGAATTTACGGGCATCGCGGAGGCCGGCGTCGAGACGGGCGCCGATCTGCTCGGCTTCACGTCGCAGGCGCGTTTCCTGATGAACGCCGGCATCACCGATGTGCTCGCGGATCTCGATCCCGCCGATGCGAAGCGCTTTCTCCCCGCTGCGAATGCGGTGCAAAAGCTGCTGTCGGAAGCGGAAATGGGCGAGCTTTTCAAGGTGATCGCGTTTTCGCGCGGGATTCCCGGCACGCTCGACGCCTTCGCGACGGGCGATCGTTCTCACACGCTATGAGTGCGCGATCATGATCCGCTGGCTGCTCACGACTTTCATCGCGCTTGCGATTCTCTCGGGCTCGCTGCCGTGGCTGAAGAAGATCGGCATCGGGAGGTTACCGGGAGATTTCACGTTGCGGATTTTCGGACGCGAGTATTCGTTTCCGTTTATGTCGACTTTGTTGTTGTCGATTTTGTTGTCGTTGATTGCGCGGGCGATTTGAGGTTTTTGCCGGATCCCGATCCGGCAAAACAAATGCTACCCGCCCAAAACCCCCTTCACGGCCGCGACCCGCGCATCATGCACGGCATCCTTGATCCTGGAAGGCTCAGCAGCGTACTGCTCGGCCACTGCGCCAGCATCGACCGCCCGCGCCGCGACCAGCGCCTCCCGCAGCCGCTCCGCCTGCGGATAAGCCTGCTGCTCCAGCCCGAGCCTGCCACGCGCATCGGCAAGACACGCCTGTAACGCTTCAGCAAACCGCGCCGGCTTGCGCAACGCATCCGAGCGTTCGAACAGCCTGACGAGCGCCGCCGCGCCCATCTCCATCACGCGATGGATATTGCCGTGCTCACGCGCGACGAGCACCGCCAGATCGCGGCATTCGTTCGGCACGCGCAAGCGCTCGCAAAGCGGCCGCAGCAGATCGACGCTGCGTCCTTCATGGCCGATGTGACGCGGCAAGATGTGCTCCGGCGTCGTCGCCTTGCCGAGGTCATGCGTGAGCGCGGCGAAGCGCACCGGCAATGCGAATCCCTGCGACGCGGCGTAGTCGAGCACCATCATCACGTGCACGCCCGTGTCCACTTCCGGGTGATAATCCGCGCGCTGCGGCACGCCCCACAAGGCATCGACTTCGGGAAGAATCCGCGCGAGCGCGCCGCAACCGCGCAGCACCTCGAACATGCGCGACGGCTTCTTTTCCATCAGCCCGCGCGACACTTCCTGCCACACGCGTTCGGGCACGAGCGCGTCCACTTCGCCCGCCGCGACCATTTTCTTCATCAGTTCGGCCGTTTCGGGCGCAACGTCGAAATCCGCGAAACGCGCCGCGAAGCGCGCAAGCCGCAGAATGCGCACCGGATCTTCGATGAACGCGTCGCCGACATGCCTGAACAGCTTGCTCCGCAGATCGGCCGCGCCGCCGAACGGATCGATGACCGGCCCGGTCAGCTCGCCCGCCGGCGTCACCTCGCGCGCCATCGCGTTGATCGTGAGATCGCGCCGCGCGAGGTCTTCCTCGAGCGTCACATCGGGCGAATAGTAAAACTGGAAGCCGTGATACCCCGCCGCCGTCTTGCGCTCGGTGCGCGCGAGCGCGTATTCCTCCTGCGTCTCGGGATGCAGAAACACCGGAAAGTCCTTCCCGACCGGCCGATACCCTTGCGCCACCATCTGCTCAGGCGTCGCACCCACGACGACATAATCGCGATCCACCACCGGCACGCCCAGCAGTTCGTCGCGGATCGCGCCGCCCACTGCGTAGATGTTCATCGCGCTTCCTCGCGCGCGCCTTCGATCCACGCCGCGACCGCCGGCAGCGCGGTAATGCGCTTCGCATAGTCGAGCGATGTCGCGTTCAGTTCAGGCGCGTAGGTGTTGAAGCGCATGACGACCGGCGCGAACATCGCGTCCGCGATGCCGAACTCGCCGAACAGAAACGGCCCGCCCGACCTGGCGAGACACTCCGCCCAGATCGCCTCGATGCGCGCGATGTTCGCGAGCGCGCCCGGCGTCGCGCCCGTGCCCGGTGCGCGCGTCGTAATTTCCATCGGCATGTTCTGGCGCAGGTCCGCGAAACCCGCGTGCATCTCCGCGCTGATGCTGCGCGCGCGGGCGCGAGCGGCGGCGTCGCGCGGCCACATTGCGTGCTCGGGGTGCATCTCGGCAATCGTTTCGACGATTGCGAGCGATTCCCACACAGGATCGCCCGCATCGGTGACGAGGCACGGCACCTTGCCGGACGGCGAGACCTCGAGAATCTTCGCCTTCGTGTCGGGCCGGCCGAGACGGATCAGCGTTTCGTCGAACGGGATGCCGAAATGTTTGAGCAGCACCCACGGCCGCATCGACCAGGATGAGTTGAACTTGTCACCGATAACGAGTTTCATGCGATCACAAAAAAGAGTTTTAACGATGCGCGGTCGCGCGGAAAGCGTTGAAGCGCGAGCGCGACGAGTTGCCGGTCAGATACAGCGGCGCGATGGTCTCGATGCTCGCCGGCTCGTCGATGCCCAGTTCCGGCGCGAGTGGCCCGCTCGCGATGTTCGGCGTCTTCATGGAATCGAGATTGTCACGCGAGATGATGGGCTGGCCGGGCGCCAGTTCCATGGTCATCGCCTGCAGCCGGCCGAGGCTCTCCGGCAGCTTGATGATGCGCGAATGCTTGCCGATGGTCGCCCCCGCGAAGCGCACGAGTTCCGCCAGCGTGTAGACGGCCGGACCCGCGAGTTCGTAGACGTGGCCGTTGGCGGCGTCGAGATCGAGCACGTTGACCATCGCCTTCGCCACGTCGCCGACGAATACCGGCTGGAACTGCGCATCGGCGCATGCGAGCGGGATCACCGGGAACATGCGCTCCAGGAAGGCGAACTGATTGAGCAGATTGTCTTCGGGGCCGAACACGACGGAACTGCGGAAAATGGTCCAGTCGAGTCCCGATTCACGAATGATCTTTTCGCCATCGCCCTTCGAGCGCAGGTACATGCTCGGGCCTTGGGAGTCGGCGCCAAGCGCGCTCATGTGCAGCAGACGCCGCACGCCCTTCGCCTCGCACGCGGCGGCGATCTTGCGCGGCAGTTCGACGTGCGCCTTCGCGAACTCGGGCCCATACGGGTCGTCGCGATGCCCCTGGAGAATGCCGACGAGATTGATCACCGCATCGCTCTGATCGATGAACGCGGCGAGTTGCACGGGATCGTGCACGTCGGTTTCGATGACGTCGACGGGCAACAGCGTGAGATGCGCGGCGTGGACGCGCCGCCGCGTCGCGATGCGCACGGTCTTGCCGAGATCGACGAGCGCATTGACGAGATGACTGCCGATGAAACCCGAACCGCCGATCAGCGCTACATGTTGGTGTCGCATGGTTCACCTCTTGGGTCGCGGCCTGACGAATGCGGCTTCAGTTCAGAGCGGCGGGCCGAAAATGAAAACGCCCGCGCGTCCTGTGTTCGACGCGCGGGCGTGAGATTTCGCTTCGGGACGGTCAGGGTGCGATGTAGCCCAGACGCGCCTTCAACGACTGCGGACGGCCTTCGAACAGTGCCGCGTAGTAGACGGTGTTCGACAGCACGTTCTTCACGTAATCGCGAGTCTCGGTGAACGGGATCGTTTCAGCAAAAACCGCGCCCTCCACGGGGGCGCGCAAGCCTTGACGCCACTGGCTCGGGCGGCCCGGCCCGGCGTTGTAGCCCGCCGTGGCGAGTACGGCCGAGTTATCGAATTGATTGTAGATCATCGACAGGTAATTCGTGCCGAGCAGGATGTTCGTGTTGATGTCGTTCATCTGCGCGCGCGATACCGGACCGAGACCGATCTTCTTCGCAACGAGTTGCGCCGTGCCGGGCATCAACTGCATGAGGCCGCCCGCGCCGACTTCCGAGCGCGCGTTGATGATGAAGCGCGACTCCTGGCGGATGAGGCCATACGCCCATTCGATGTCGAGGCCGGTGTTCTGCGCGTCGCGTTCGACGATGTCGCGGAACGGCGATAGATAGCGCAGCGTGAAATCGTGTTCGGCTTTCGTTTTGTCCGCAGTGTTGACGGTCCGGTCGAACAGCTCGATGCGCTTCGCGTACTGCGCGGCCGCGATCAGTTGCCGGTCCGTCATGGTGCGCAGCGGCCAATTCCATTCGCGGTTGCCTTCGAGACGCATGTTCAGCGCGTAGAAACGCTGCGACAGCGCGAAGCCCGGCACCGATTGCATCTGCGCGATCTCAGCGTCCGAAACGGTGGTCCGCGGCGGCACGTTGATCTTCTGACCGAGTTCTTCGAGCGCGAGCTGGCCGTAGAAGTTGTACTGATCCGCGATGGTCTGGAATTCCTGATTCGCCGTGGCCGTGTCGCCGGCCTGCTTCACGGCGCGTGCGTGCCAGTAGACCCACGCGGGCTGCGCGCGCAAGGTCGGCGGCATCTGCTCGATAGACCAGCGCACCATGTTCCAGTCGCCCGCGAGCAGCGCACTGCGCGTGCGCCATTCGTACGCCGGATTCGACAATTGCGCGTTCGCCGACAGCCGATACCAATCGGCCGCCGCAGGCATGCGCTTGAGTGCCGCCTGATAGCCGATGGTGCCCCAGCCGACCGCGCGTTCAGCGGGCGTGAGACTCGGCGCGACGGAGGTGAAGGTAGCCGCGGCCATGGCCGGATCGTTGCGGGCCATGCGCGTGATCGCGAGCAGCGTCAGCTGATGCGCCGGCGAATTGGGCATCACGCCGCGCGCGAGATAGAGCGGTGGCTTGTTGACGGCGTCGTCGAGCAGCGAATCCTTCGGCTTCTGCTGGCCGAGCGCCTCGACGATGCTCGAGCCGGTGGACGTGTAGTTCTGTTCGTAGGCGACACGGATCTGCTGCCAGATGTCGTCGCTCGTGAACTGGCCCGACTCCGCGAGCGCACCGATCAGATCGACGCAGCCGTCGCCGTACCATTTCGGCTCGACGAGCAGCGCGCGCGCCGCATCCGCGACGTTTTCGCCGCGCGACTGGCGCGCTTCGAGCGCGTAGCACTTGACCTGCGTGTCGTCATTGAGAACGAAACGGGAATACTGCTGCTCGAAGTTTTTCCAGTCGTGACGGCTGCCGAGCACGACGAGATAGTCGTTGCGCATGCGGTCGGCGATCGCCTGACCGTCGTAGCGCTGCAGGAACGAGAGCACCGGCGCGTCGGGCGCATCGATGCGCGCGTGGCCTTGCGAATCGAAGAGCTGCGGCTTGATCGTGAAGTATTCGATATAGCTCGGCGCAGGATAGTCCGGAATCTGCGCGGCGAGCGTGGCGGCCTTGGCGGCATCGTTCGCGCGCGCGGCATCGCGCAACTGCAGGAAGATGCGATCGTCCGACGTGGGCGAAAGATCGGCATCGGGACGGACGGCGCGAGCCGAACCGCAGGCGACGAGCGTCGCTGCGGCAAGGGCTGCGCCGGCCGCGAGATATACTCGGTTGAGGCGTTTTGACATCTTTATTTCTGGAGCGCGAATGGTCTTGAACCGGGTCCTGAGATCGGAGGAAAGCATAGCACGCAACGTTTGCGATCAACCCAAGAGCGAGCCTAAAACCGCATTGCGCGCAACCCTTCTCGCGACCCGCGAGGCGCAAAGCGAGCAGCCCGTCCAGGCCGCGAAGAACGAGGCGCTCGCGAGCCGCGTCGAAGACGTGCTCGCGCGGCACGCGGCGCGATGCGTCGGCTTCTATTGGCCGGTCGCGGGGGAGTTCGACGCACGCGCTACGCTCACGCGCTGGCTCGCCGCCGACGAGACGCGCAGCGCCGCGCTGCCGGTGGTCGTCAAGCCGCACGCCCCGATGGTCTTCCACGCGTGGCGCGCGCATGCGCCGATGAAGGAAGGCCGCTACCGGATTCCGGTGCCCGCTGAAGAAAAGGTCGTGGTTCCGGAGCTGCTGCTGATTCCATGCGTCGGTTTCGATAAGGATCGATACCGGCTGGGTTATGGCGGCGGCTATTACGACCGCACGCTCGCCGCGTGGCCGAATGGAGCGCGGCCGGTGATGATCGGCATCGCGTACGAATCGGGCAAGTGCGGCAGGCTGCCGCGCGAGGCGCACGACATGCCGCTCGATGCGATCGTTACGGAATCGGCGATCTATTAGAGCGATGCCGCCGCGCGCGCGGCGGTATCGTAGAGGCCGGATGCATTGCGCAACAATTGCGCGGCTTCGCCGATCTGCTCGTTGGTGAGGCCGCTTTCGCGCAGCGTCTCGATGAGGCACGCCTCACGCACTTCGCGATACTTGCCGCACAGCGCGCGTCCCGCCGGCGTCGCGGAAAAGAACACTTCCTTGCCGGATTTCTCGCTCTGCACGTAACCGCGGGCGACGAGTTTCTTCAGTGCATACGTGGCAACGTGCGTGTCCTCGATGTTCAGCACGAAGCAGATGTCGGCGAGCTTCTTCTTGCGGTCGCGATGGCTCACGTGATGCAGCAGCGACACTTCCACGGCCGTCATGTCCTTCGCGCCCGCCGCGGACATGCAGCGCACCATCCAGCGATTGAACGCGTTGCCCGCCATGATGAGGCCGTACTCGAATTCCGACAGTTCCGCGCTGGCTTCGGAGACGAGATGCTCGGACGAGACGATCTTGGTGGGATGACGCGGCATGGCGATGACCGATTTGCAGTGCGTTGGAGTGTAGCGCAACGTCATTTTTACGAGCGACGCGCGCGCCTTCGCGAAAACCTGTATTGATAATTTCTTGATAATTTATTGACAATGTAACATTCTGCGACGACGCGAAGCGCATCGACCAGACCGGTTTCGCGTCCCGCAAAGGCAAATTTGAGGCATGACAAGACCACGTATTCACCCGCTGGGCGACGCCGCGCTCGTGTGCGAAGCCGCGCCGCCCGCCACGCTCGACTGCCAGCGCCGCATCTGGGCGCTGGCGGAGCGCGCGCGCCTCATGCCGCACGTCGTCGAAGTGGTGCCGGGCATGAACAATCTGACGATCGTGTTCGATCCGCTCGAGGCGGACTACGAAGCGCTCGCGGCTCAACTGGAAAGTGGCTGGGACGCCGCCGAGGCGGCCGACATGGACAGCGCTGAAATCGAGATTCCGGTGCGCTACGGCGGCGCCGACGGCCCGGATCTCGCCGCGCTCGCCGAGCATACGGGCCTCTCGGTCGATGAAGTGGTGAAGCGTCATACGCAAGCCGAGTACATCGTGTTCTTTCTCGGGTTCCAGCCGGGCTTCGCCTATCTCGGCGGGCTCGATCCCGCACTCGCGATGCCGCGCCGTGCCGAGCCGCGCCTCGCAGTGCCGGCGGGATCGGTCGGGATCGGCGGAGTGCAGACGGGCATCTATCCGGCGGCATCGCCGGGCGGCTGGCAATTGCTCGGACGCACCGAACTGAAGCTCTTCGATCCCGCCAGAAACCCGCCGACGCTGATGCAGCACGGTGACCGCGTGCGCTTCACGGCACTGGAGGTGCGCGCATGATCGACGTGATTCGGGCAGGCGTGCTCACTTCCGTGCAGGACCTCGGGCGACGCGGCTACCGGCATCTCGGCGTGAGTTCCGGTGGCGCGCTCGATGCGCTCTCGCTGGAAATCGGCAATCGGATCGTCGGGAACAGGCCGGATGCGGCGGGCATCGAGGTGACTTTCGGTCCGACCGTGCTGCGCTTCAAGCACGCGACCCGCGTCGCCATCACCGGAACCGATTTCGGCGCGACGCTGGACGACGAGCCGGTCTATTCGTGGTGGAGCCTGCCGGTGCGCGCGGGCCAGGAACTGACGCTGCGCGCGGCGAAGCGCGGCATGCGCTGTTATGTGTCGATCGCGGGCGGCATCGACGTCCTGCCGATGCTCGGCTCGCGTTCGACGGATCTCGGCGCGTGCTTCGGCGGCCTCGGCGGGCGGGCGCTGCGCGACGGCGACCGTTTGCCGGTTGGCGTGCCGCAGCCGCACAAGGGCATCGCGTTTTCGCCGGACGAACCCCCGTTCGGTGTGAAGGCGCCGGCATGGTGCAAGTTCGTGCTCGTCGACGAACCCGTGCGGCGCGGGCGCCATTCGCCGGGACTCGCGTGGGCGGCGCCGATCCGCGTGCTGCGTGGCCCGGAATACGACAGCTTCAGCGACGCGGCGCAAAAGAGCGTCTGGAACGAGGAATGGACGATCACGCCGAACAGCAACCGCATGGGCTTTCGCCTCGCCGGCACGCCGCTCGAGCGGCGCGAGAAGATCGAACTGCTGTCGCACGCGGTCTTGCCCGGCACGATCCAGGTGCCGCCGAACGGCCAGCCGATCATCTTGATGGGCGACGCGCAGACCACGGGCGGCTATCCGAAAATCGGAGCCGTGATCCGCGCGGATCTGTGGAAGCTCGCGCAAGTGAGGCTGAACGGCGGCGTGCGCTTCATCGAGACGTCGGTGGAAGAGGCGCGCCGCGCGCTCGCCGACGAGCGGCAATACGTGAGCCAGGTGGAAACGGCCATCGCGATGCACGAGGAGCGCATCGCGCGCGCGGGCTCCTGAATCGAAAGCCGCGCGTGAGACGCGGCGCATCACCTTCAACATTCAACGGAACGACTGCACAAACATCATGGAAATCGATCTCAATGCCGATCTCGGCGAAGGTTGCGGCTCCGACGAAGCGCTGCTCGATCTCGTGAGTTCCGCGAACATCGCGTGCGGATGGCACGCGGGCGGCGCCACCGCGATGCGCGATTGCGTGCGCTGGGCCGTCGAAAAGGGCGTGGCCATAGGCGCGCACCCGAGCTTCAACGATCCCGAGAACTTCGGCCGCAAGGAAATGGACCTGCCGCCCGAGGAAATCTACGCGGGCGTGCTGTATCAGCTCGGCGCGCTCTCGGCGATCGCCCAGGCGGAAGGCGGGCGCATCGCGCACGTGAAGCCGCACGGCGCGCTCTATAACCAGGCGGCGAAAAGCACGGAAATCGCCGATGCGATCGTCTCGGCCGTGCATGACTTCGATCCGTCGCTGCTCGTGTTCGGGCTCGCCAACAGCGGGCTCGTCGAAGCGGCGCGGCGAGCGGGGCTGATCGCGATCGAGGAAGTGTTCGCGGATCGCGGCTATCGCGCGGATGGCTCGCTCGTGCCGCGCAAGGAGCCGGGCGCGCTGCTCGACGACGAAAACCTCGTGCTCGACCGGACGCTGGCGATGGTGCGCGAGCAGCGCGTGCGGGCCGTGTCCGGCGAATGGGTGCCGCTCAATGCGCAGACGATCTGCCTGCACGGCGACGGCGCGCACGCACTGGAGTTCGCGCGGCGCATTCGCGGCGCGCTGGCCGATGCGGGCATCGAAGTGCGTGCCGCGCACGCCGACGCGTAGAACGCTTTTCGTAAAAAATTGAACGCCCCGTCGAACCGGGGCGTTTTAGCGAGCGGCCATCGAAGGTAAAAGAGCCGCATGTCGTCGAGCCACGCGCCCGGGTACGAGGCGTGACGTCTATATCGTTTGGAGAACTCATGGCAACCCCAGTCAATCTATGGCCGCTCATCGGCGTGGCCGTCATCATCGCGGGCTTCGTGCTTCGCTTCAATCCAATGCTGATCGTCGCGGCCGCCGCGATCATCACCGGCTTCGCGGCGCACTTTCCTGTCGAGCGCATTCTGACCGCGATCGGCAGCGGCTTTCTGAAGACCCGCAACATTCCGCTCATCATTCTGCTGCCGCTCGCGGTGATCGGCCTGCTCGAACGGCACGGCCTGCGCGAGCGCGCCCAGATGTGGATTTCCAGCATCAAGGCGGCGACGGCCGGCCGTCTGCTGATCGTGTATCTGTTCGTCCGTGAGATCACGGCGGCGGTCGGCCTGACGGGGCTCGGCGGCCACCCCCAGATGGTGCGCCCGCTGCTCGCGCCGATGGCAGAAGGCGCCACCGAAGCACGCTACGGCAAGCTCTCCGACGCGACGCGTCACACGCTGCGCGCCTACTCGGCGGCCACAGACAACGTCGGCCTGTTCTTCGGCGAGGACATCTTCGTCGCGTTCGGCGCGATCGTGCTGATGGTCACGTTCCTGAAGGAAGCGGGCATCGTCGTGGAACCGATGCATGTCGCCGTGTGGGGCATTCCCACGGCGATCTGCGCGTTTCTGATCCACGGCTTCCGGCTGTGGCTGCTCGACCGCAGGCTCGCCCGCGAACTCGATGCGCTCACGCGCAATGCCGCCGGAGAGAAAGCATGACGCTCACGATCAACTATCTCTTCTATCTCGTCGGCATCGTGCTCGTGGTCGTCGCGGGCATGATCCTCACGGACAAGTCGCATCCCCGGCGACTGACCGCGGGCGGGTTCTGGCTGATCTACGCGCTGATCTTTCTCGTCGGCGACTGGATTCCGGTGACGGTGGTCGGCGTGCTCGTCGTGGCGATGGCTCTGATCGCGGGTCTCGGCGGCGTCACGGGCGCAAAACCCAGGATGCTTTCCGAGGAAACGCGCCGCCAGAGCGCCGTGCGGCTCGGCAACAAGCTCTTCGTGCCCGCGCTGACGATTCCGGTGGTCACCGTGATCCTCACGCTCGGCGCGAAATATCTCGTGTTCGGCGGCGTGCCGCTGATCGAGCTGAAGAACGTGACGCTGATCGGCTTCGGCGTCGGGTGCGTGATCGCGCTCGCCATCGCGTGCGTGATGACGCGCGACACCGTCGGCCAGTCGATGCGTGAGACGCGCCGCCTCATCGACGCGCTTTCGTGGGCCGCCGTGCTGCCGCAGATGCTCGGCATGCTCGGCCTCGTGTTCTCGGATGCGGGCGTCGGCAAGGCGGTCGCGCATGTGACGACCGCTTACGTCAACATGGATTACCGGCTCGTCGCGGTGGCGGTGTATGTCGTCGGCATGGCGCTCTTCACGATGGTCATGGGCAACGGCTTCGCCGCCTTCCCGGTGATGACGGGCGGCGTCGGCGTGCCGATTCTCGTCGGCGTGTTCCACGGCAATCCCGCGACGATGGCCGCGATCGGCATGTTCTCCGGCTACTGCGGCACGCTGATGACGCCGATGGCCGCGAACTTCAACATCGTGCCCGCGGCTTTGCTCGAACTCCCCGACAAGAACGCGGTGATCAAGGTGCAGGTGCCGACCGCGCTCACGCTCTTGATCGTCAATATCTTCCTGCTGAACTGGCTGATGTTCATTTGAACGACAGCGGCTTTTCGCCTGCGCGCGCGTGACCGGGAATGGAGCCCGGTCCGCGTACGCGACGGCATCCCTCACCGCCCGCGTCATCCCCTCGCGGCGCCCATCTCTTCGCGGTCTTGGCCATACGTCGGCCAAGCACTGATTCATGCCTTGCGGCACCCATCTCTTCGTTGTCGTGGCCCTGCGTCCGCGCAGTGCTGCAATTGGCAATTCAGACCAGGCCTATATCTGACTGAAGGACGTTAACGGAGACTCTCGCGGCCTCGTGTGCTTAGGATAAATTCCAAGCGCGACATCTCCGTCGATCGTGCCGTCAGCACGCCGCGGCGCTCAGATCGCGCCTTTTTCCAAGCCGACGGAGGACAGCGGTTCGCTATCTGCGCCTCGTCGCGTGAGCGATGGCGAACCGGTTTTCCGTCATCGATTCCGTCGTCATGCGCTTGCCGAGTTACTCCCATCTGCTGGCTTTGCCCGCAGGCCCCGACTTGCTGCTTCGCCTGTGCGAAACGTTCGTCGTTGCAAGCAGCGCGCTCGCGGCTCAACGGATCTATGGCACGGCCGCCGGCTACGACAACGCCGTGGTCGCGTTCACCATCATCTTCGCGTGGGTCGCGTTATCCGGCTTCTACGTGAAGAGCCCGACGCGCAAACCGTCGTTGCCATGCGCGGTTCTTTTGCCTGCGCTTGGATGGATGCTCTGCGAGGTCTGCGCGGTGTGCCTGATCCGGTGGATGCACCCCATGTATGCGCCATCGGGCGCGTGGCTCGCCTGCCTCGGTATCTCGACCAGCGCGGGCGTCGTGCTCTGCCGCGCGATCGACCGGATCGCGGGCGCGCGCCGGGCGCATCGCGTGTCGGTAGCCGTGGTCGGACGCGGCGCGCGTTGCGCGACGCTTGAATGGCTGTTCCGCGTGATTCAGGAGCCGAGACGCATGTGGAAACGCTACCTCGTGACCAATGCAAAGTTCGCTGTCATGCTTGCGAAGGCATATCTGGCGCGTACATAGGGAAACGGATGACCGAACTCCTCACCCCCCCACCACCACAAACCCCCTCTTCCTTAACAACTCCAACACCCCCCTCGGCCCGCCGAGATGCAACGCCCCGATCGCCACAAAAACGGGCCTATCCGGCCCCGCCAGCCCGACCATCCTCGCGACAAACCGCCGGTTCCGCTCATACACCACGCGATTATCGACCTGCGCCGCCAGCGCCGCGTTCCTCGCCAGCTTGCTCGACTTCGCGTCATCCCACGCTTTCAAGGCGTCCGCATCGCCGATGCGCCATAGCCGGTGCAGTTCCTTCACATCCGCGACATTCTCCGCGGGCGTCTGCACCAGATCCTGCGCGAGCATCTCGCGCTGCTGCGCCGACGTGAGACGCGTGAACGTCGAGATCTGCTCATTCAGCGTCTCGAGCCCGACGATCTTCCCGCGCGCACGCAAATACACATTCTGCAACTGCGCCTCGGTGCCGTACTCGCTCTGAAACCCCGCCTTCAACGTATCGTAGGTTTCGATCAGCATCGACGCGAGCCACGGACGGGTGTGCCGCAACTCCTTCAGCGCCTCCGGATTGCCGCGCATGCGCGTTTCGACCTTCTTCCACATCGAGTCCGGCAGGTAATCGATCAGGCACTCGCTGCGGCACATGCCGTAGCGGTTCACGTCGTCCTGAGACAGCAGCAGTTCATCGGGGGAAATTTCTAGCGCCAGCGTGGGCGATGCATCGAGCGCCGCGAGTATCGATTTGCGAAACGGCTGCCCGGGCGGATAGTCGCTCGCGAAACCTACATGGAGCGTGCCGAGCACATAGATGGTCGTCGTGCCCTTGGTCGCGACGTAAAAGGGCATTCGCGGCGGTTGCGCGCGCACCGGGCCACTCGCGGTCGTGCCGTCCGAGCGATCCGCGCGCGGCGGCGGCAGAGGCGGGGCGGGATTGGACGGCGCGGCGGCGGAGCCGGCATCGCCCGCGGCCTGCGGCGTGCGCGATCCCACCACGGCAAAACCCGATGACGAGACCGAAACGCCAGCCGTAAACAGCACGAACGACAGCACGATGGCTGTCGTTTTGGCGAACGCCGCGCACGGAAGGCGCGGCTTGTCGTATGAATCCGGCACGACCCACATCTTAAAACATTCGCGTGTCGCGCCGAACACCTGACCTGCCCGGCGAGATTCAGGCTTCGCCCTCGCCGACCTCCTCGGCGCGATGGCATGACACCTGACGCCCGTCGACCTCGCGCAGCTTCGGCTCTTCCACACGGCATCGCTCGATCGCATACGGGCAACGCTGATGAAACGTGCAGCCCGATGGCGGATTGAGCGGCGACGGCATCTCGCCCTGCAGCTTGATCTTGATGCGCCGGTCTTCCTCGAAGATCGCGGGCGTCGCGGACATCAGCGCGCGCGTGTACGGATGGCGCGGATTCGCGAAGATCGTCTTCTTGTCGCCCACTTCGGCAACACCGCCGAAGTACATGACCATCACATCGTCGGCGATATGCTCCACCACCGACAAGTTATGCGAGATGAACACGTAGCTCGTGCCGAACTGCGCCTGCAGATCCATGAACAGGTTCAGGATCTGCGCCTGAATCGACACATCGAGTGCGGACACGGGTTCATCCGCGACGACGATCTGCGGATCGAGAATCATCGCCCGCGCGATCGCGACGCGCTGACGCTGCCCGCCCGAAAACATGTGCGGATAACGCGTCGCATGCTCGGGCCGCAGGCCGACGGTGCGCATCATTTTCGCGATGCGTTCGGCGCGCTCCGTCGCCGAAAGCGACGTGTTGATGGCAAGCGGCTCGCCGAGCGTCTGCTCGACGGTCTTGCGCGGATTCAACGACGCGAACGGATTCTGAAACACCATCTGCACGCGCTGGCGCAACTCAGCGATCTTCGCCTTGCTCGCGCCCGCGACATCATCGCCGTCGATCAGCAAGCGGCCCGACGTCGGTGTTTCGATCATCGTCAACTGGCGCGCGAGCGTGGACTTGCCGCAGCCCGATTCGCCGACGACCGCGAGCGTGCGGCCGCGCTTCAGTTCGAACGACACGCCGTTGAGCGCCTTGACCGTGCCGTGCTTGAACGCACTGCGCTTCACGTCGTAGTACTTCGTGAGCTGGTCCGCGGCGAGCACGATGTCCTGATTGATTTCCTTCGGTACGGCGTTCATCGCGCGCCTCCTTCCACCACGACATCGATGTTCAACGGCTTGATGCAACGCGCGCGCACGGCCGGATCGTGCTTGTCGAGCTGAAAGAGACCCGGCCGGCCTTTCCAGCAATCGTCGACGACGTACTTGCAGCGCGGCGCGAAGAGACATCCGCTCGGCCGGTCGTCCTTGCCCGGCACCATGCCCGGCAGCGCGGCAAGACGCTCCGCGCCGCGGCTATGTTCGGGAATCGCGGCGAGCAGCGCTTCCGTGTACGGATGATGCGGCTCGCTGAAGATCGTCGGCACATGATTCGTTTCGATGATCTCGCCCGCGTACATCACCGCGACGCGCTGCGCCACTTCGGACACGACCGCCAGATCGTGCGAGATCAGCACGAGCGCCATGCCGCGTTCCTTCTGCAGCTTGACGAGCAGCTCCATGATCTGCGCCTGGATCGTCACGTCGAGCGCGGTGGTCGGCTCGTCGGCGATCAGCAGCTTCGGATTGCACGCGACCGCCATCGCGATCATCACGCGCTGGTTCATGCCGCCCGACATTTGATGCGGAAACGCGTTGATGCGGCTCTTCGCATCCGGAATGCCGACCTGATCGAGCAGCTCGAGTGCGCGCCGGTCGAGCGCATCGCCGCGCAAGCCTTCGTGCAGCTTCAGCACTTCCTTGATCTGATAGCCGACGGTGTAGCTCGGGTTCAGGCTCGTGAGCGCGTCCTGGAACACCATTGCAATGTCCTTGCCGATGATGCTTCGACGCGCGCGCGCCGATGCCTTCAGCAAGTCCTTGCCGTCGAACGTGACCTGATCGGCGGTGACCTTGCCGGGCGCGTCGATGAGGCCCATCAGCGCCATCATCGTGACGCTCTTGCCGGAGCCGGATTCGCCCACGACGCCGACCACTTCGCCCGGCTTCACGCTCAGGTCGATGCGATCGACCGCCTGGGTGCCGCCGAACGTCACCTGCAAATTGCGGATAGTCAGAAGATCGTTCATGTCAGCCCATCCGTTTGAGTTTCGGATCGAGCGCGTCACGCAGACCGTCGCCGAGCAGGTTGATGACGAGCACCGAGACCAGAATCGACAGGCCCGGCATGGTCACGATCCACCATGCGCTCTCGATGTAATCCCGCGCCGATGCCAGCATCGCGCCCCACTCCGCCGCCGGCGGTTGCACGCCGAGGCCGAGGAAGCCGAGCGCGGCGGCATCGAGAATCGCGGACGAAAAACCGAGCGTCGCCTGCACGATGAGCGGCGCGGCGCAGTTCGGCAGCACTTGCGAGAACATCAGCCGCACGGTGCCCGCGCCCGCGACGCGCGATGCCGTCACGTATTCCTTCTGCAATTCACCGAGCGCCGACGCGCGCGTCAGACGCACATAACCCGGCAGCGCGACGATTGCAATTGCGAGCATCGTGTTGACGAGCCCCGGCCCGATGATCGCGACGACGGCGACCGCGAGCAGCAGCGACGGCAACGCGAGCAGCACGTCCATCACGCGCATGATCGGCGTATCGAGCCAGTTGAAGAACGCGGCCATGAGGCCGAGCACGACGCCCGGAATCAGCGCGAGAATCACCGACACGAAGCCGATCCAGAACGACAGCCGCGCGCCGTACATCAAACGCGAGAGGATATCGCGGCCCGCTTCGTCGGTGCCGAGCAGAAACATGCGGTTGCCGCCTTCGAGCCACGCGGGCGGAATTTTCACGTAGTCGCGGTATTGCTCGATCGGGCTATGCGGCGCGATCAGCGGCGCGAACAGCGCAACCAGAACCAGTACAACCACGATCAGGCCCGCGACCACCGCGCCGCGATTGCGCGAGAAGTTCGCCCAGAATTCGCGCGCGGCGACCATGCGGCCGGACGGCGGCGTAAGCGCTCCGGGCGGGAGATTGTTTTGAATGTCAGCCATATCTTGTGTGACCTCAGCGAGTATGGCGAATGCGCGGATTCAACACGCCGTAGAGCAGATCGACGACCAGATTCACGACGATCACGAGTGTCGCGATCATCAGAATGCCGCCTTGCACGACCGGATAGTCGCGACGCGAAATGGCATCGATGAGCCACTTGCCGACGCCCGGCCACGAGAACAGCGTCTCGGTCAGCACCGCGCCCGCGAGCAGAGTGCCGACCTGCAGGCCGATCACGGTCACCACCGGAATGAGCGCATTGCGCAACGCATGCACGACGACCACGCGCAGCGGCGACAAACCCTTCGCGCGCGCGGTGCGGATGTAGTCCTCGCGCAGCACTTCGAGCATCGAGGAACGCGTCATGCGCGCGATGACCGCGAGCGGAATCGTGCCGAGCACGATGGTCGGCAAAATCAGATGCGAGAGCGCCGACGTGAACGCGCCTTCGTCGGTGGAGAAGAGCGCATCGATCAGCATGAAGCCCGTGACGTGCGGAATGTCGTATTCCACCGCGATGCGGCCCGACACCGGTGTCCATCCGAGCTTCGCCGAGAAGAACATGATGAGGATCAAGCCCCACCAGAAAATCGGCATCGAGTAGCCGGTGAGCGCCGTGCCCATCACGCCGTGATCGACGACGGTGCCGCGCTTGAGCGCAGCCGCGACACCTGCCGGCAGTCCGACGACGAGCGCGAAGATCATCGCGCAGATGGAGAGCTCGACCGTCGCGGGAAAGCGCGCGAGAAACTCGCCCATCACGCTCGTATTCGTGATGATGGACATGCCGAGATCGCCTTTCAGCGCATGCCCGACGTAAGTGAGATATTGCAGCGGAAGCGGCTGATCGAGGCCGAGGCGCTTCATGGCTTCGGCATGCATCGCCGGGTCCACGCCGCGCTCGCCCATCATCACTTCGATGGGGTCGCCCGGAATCAGGTGGATGAGCGCGAACGCGAGAATCGTAATGCCGATGAACGTCGGTATCACCATTCCTATGCGTCGCAAAACGAATCGGAACATGATCGCCCTTTTCGGTATTGGAGGGACTAGAAACGTGTCCGGCGGCTTGGATCGTTCTTCGACCCGCGCCGCCGGACCTATTCGATTAGTTATGGTTTAGTGCAAAAAGCGTTCCGCAGCAAAACCTTATTGCATGCCGACGCCGTCGAAACGCACGTAGCCAAGCGGCTCGATCTTCATGTTCGTCACCTTCTTGCTGACAGGCTGATACACGGTCGAGTGCGCGATCGGCGAGAACGGCAGTTGTTGCGCGAAGATCTGCTGCGCATCGGTGTAGGCCTTCGTGCGCGCGGCGACATCGGTCGTCGAACGGCCCTTCACGACGAGATCGTCGAACGGCTTGTAGCACCACTTCGAAAAGTTGCTGCCCTTCACCGCATCGCAGCCGAGCAGCGTGCCGAGCCAGTTGTCGGGATCGCCGTTATCGCCCGTCCAGCCGATCAGGAGCGCATCATGTTCGCCCGCGTGCGCGCGCTTCAGATACTCACCCCACTCGTACGACACGATGTTCGCCTTCACGCCGATCTTCGCCCAGTCGGCCTGGATCATTTCCGCCATCAGGCGCGCGTTCGGGTTGTATGCGCGTTGCACGGGCATCGCCCACAACGTGATCTCGAAGCCGTTCGGGAAGCCCGCTTTCGCAAGCAGTTCCTTCGCCTTCGCGGTGTCGTATGCCTGACCCTTGAGGTTCTTGTCATAGGACCATTGCGTCGGCGGCATCGGCGCCGTGGCCGGCTGGCCCGCACCCTGATACACGGAATCGATGATCGCCTTCTTGTTGATCGCCATGTCGAGTGCGCGGCGCACGTCGGTGTTGCCGAGGTCCTTCTTCGTCACGTTGTACGCGACATAGCCTTCGTTGAAGCCGGCCTGCGACGGCGTATCGACATTCGACGCCGACTTCAGCGCCGCGATGTCGCCCGGACGCGGATAGCTCATCACCTGGCATTCGTTGTTCTTCAGCTTCTGCACGCGCACGGCGGCATCCGGCGTGATCGAGAAGATCAGCTTCGAGATCTGCACCGCATTCGGCTTCCAGTAATCAGGATTGCCGTCGAAGCGGATGGTCGCGTCCTTCGTGTAGCTGCGGAAGATGAACGGTCCGGTGCCGACCGGCTGCTGGTTGATGTCGGCGGCCTTGCCGTCCTTCAGCAGCTTGTCCGTGTACTCGGCGGAGAGGATCGACGCGTATTCCATCGCCATGTTCTGGATGAACGGCGCGCTCACTTCCTTTAGCGTGAACTTCACGGTGTACGGGTCGACCTTCTCGATCTTCGAGATCAGCTTGTCCATGCCGAGGTCCGTGAAGTACGGAAACTGCACGTTGTACGCCTTGCGGAACGGATTGTTCGGATCGAGCATGCGGTTGAACGTGAAGATCACGTCATCCGCGTTGAATTCGCGCGTCGGCTTGAAGTACGACGTCGTCTGGAACTTCACGCCGTGGCGCAGATGGAACGTGTAGGTCAGTCCGTCGGACGACACGTCCCACTTTTCGGCGAGACCCGGCTCGACCTTCGTGCCGCCGCGCTCGAATTCGACGAGGCGGTTGTACACGGTGAACGTGTTCGCGGTGAAGTCGGTGCCGGTCGTGTACTGGGCCGGATCGAAGCCGGCCGGGCTGCCTTCCGAGCAGTACACGAGCGTCTTGTTCGGGATGGCGGCATTCGCGGCGGATGCTGCGAAGAGCGTCGCCGTGGCCACGGCGCCCGCGAGCGCCGAACGGCGGACGGCTCGCAACAGGCTGTTTTTGTTCATGTTTCCTCCAAGTCAGTACCGGCTTCTGGCCGGTGTAGCGCGAGTGTACTTGATCGCACCACCCGTTTTTTCGACGCGTGTGCGCAAAGTCGGGCGCTACCCTAGCACGAACAAAAGTGACATGCGCGCTTGGTTTTCCCCACTAGAGTTTGTCGTCGATGGCGCTTCGATAAGGGTAGGTTATCGGCCATGCGTCGAGGTGATAGAAGGACGACGAAATATTGCGCGCGATGGCGATGATCGGCGCGAAAAGTCGAATAAAGAGGGAGGAAAAGAAAAGAACCGCGCGGCGAGCGCCGCACGGGCGAAACATTGATGCAGGTCAGGCGCTCTTGAAGCCGAGACGCTCGCAGACCGTTTTCGAGGCCCACGCGCCGTTGAGCGTGTAGAAATGCAGGCCCGGCGCGCCGCCATCGAGGAGACGGCGGCACAGGCCCGTCACCACGTCGAGGCCGAATGCGCGAATCGACTCGCGATCGTCGCCGAAGCTTTCGAGCCGGCGCGCGATCCACTTCGGCACTTCCGCGCCGCACATGTCGGAGAAGCGCATCAGTTGCGTGAAGTTCGTGATCGGCATGATGCCCGGCACGATCGGCACGTCGACGCCGAGCTTGCGCGCTTCCTCGACGAACCTGAAGTACGCGTCGGCATTGAAGAAGTACTGCGTGATCGCGGAATTCGCGCCCGCCTTCACCTTGCGCGCGAAGTTTTCCAGATCGGCGCGCGGCGACTTCGACTGCGGATGAAACTCCGGATACGCAGCCACTTCGATGTTGAACCAGTCGCCGTGCTCCTGGCGAATGAACGCCACGAGTTCGGACGCATAGCGCAACTCGCCGACTTCGCCCATGCCCGAGGGCAGATCGCCGCGCAACGCGACGATATGGCGAATGCCGTGCTCACGGTACTGCGTGAGAATCGCGCGCAGATTCTCCCTGGACGATCCGACGCACGAAAGATGCGGCGCGGCCTCGAAGCCTTCCGCGGCCATTTCGAGCACGGTGTCGAGCGTGCCTTGCTGCGTGGAGCCGCCCGCGCCGAAAGTCACGGAGACGAACTTGGGCGAGAGCGTCTTCAGCTCGGCGCGGGAAGCGCGCAGCTTGTCCACGCCTTCCTGCGCCTTCGGCGGAAAAAACTCGAATGAGAGTTCGATCGGTTTCATGATGTTTTAGACGGACGGCAGCGTCCGCGCTCCAGCGTCACCCGAAATTGCGATTCCCGAACACCAGCGCCGACAACAGCCACGACACGATGCTGTACAGAATCGAGCCGAAGAATGCGGACCAGAAGCCCGATACTTCGAAGCCCTTCAACAGCGACGAGCACAGCCAGAAGCACAGCGCATTCACGACGAGTATGAAGAGCCCGAGCGTGACGATCGTCACCGGCAGCGTGAGGATGATGAGCGCGGGTCTGATGATCGCGTTGATGAGCCCCAGCACCACCGCGACGATGAGCGCCGTGCCGAAACTGCGAATGTGTATCGACGGCACCAGGTATGTGATGATCAGGAGCGCGAGCGCGTTGATCAGCCATGTCAGGAGCACGGTCATCGAGGAATCTCCGGTTGATGCGTGTTGGTCGCGCAGGCGGATTCGAACCTTCCGCCCGCGCAACGATTCGCCGCCGCTCGCGATTAGTAGCGGTAGTGGTTGGGCTTGAACGGACCGTTCTTGTCGACGCCGATGTAACCGGCCTGCTCATCCGACAGCACGGTCAGTTCCGCGCCGATGCGGCCGAGGTGCAGGCGCGCCACCTTCTCGTCGAGATGCTTCGGCAGCACATAGACCTTGTTCTCGTACTTCTTGCCTTGCGTGAACAATTCGATCTGCGCGAGCGTCTGGTTCGTGAACGAGTTGGACATCACGAACGACGGATGGCCCGTCGCGCAGCCCAGGTTCACCAGACGACCTTCAGCCAGAATGATGATTTTCTTGCCGTCCGGGAAGACGATGTGATCGACCTGCGGCTTGATGTTGTCCCACGTGTACTGGCGCGTGGATGCGATATCGATTTCCGAATCGAAGTGGCCGATATTGCAGACGATCGCGTTGTTGCGCATCGCCTTCATGTGGTCGTGATTGATGACGTGGTAGTTGCCCGTCGCCGTCACGAAGATGTCCGCGCGGCTCGCGGCGTATTCCATCGTCACGACGCGGTAGCCTTCCATCGCGGCTTGCAGCGCGCAGATCGGATCGATTTCCGTGACCCACACCGTCGCGCCCAGACCGCGCAGCGATTGCGCGCAGCCCTTGCCCACGTCGCCGTAGCCGGCCACGACCGCGATCTTGCCCGCGATCATCACGTCGGTCGCGCGCTTGATGCCGTCGACGAGCGACTCGCGGCAGCCGTAGAGATTGTCGAACTTCGACTTCGTGACCGAATCGTTCACGTTGATGGCCGGGAACGGCAGACGCCCTTCCTTCTCCATCTGATACAGGCGATGCACGCCGGTGGTGGTTTCTTCCGTCACGCCCTGAATGTGCGACAGGCGCGTGGAGTACCACGTCGGATCGTTGTCCAGATGCTTGCCGATGGCCTTGTACAGCGCGACTTCTTCCTCGTTCGTCGGCTTGGCGATGACCGAGCGGTCCTTCTCCGCCTTCGCGCCGAGAATGAGCAGCAGCGTTGCGTCGCCGCCGTCATCGAGAATCATGTTGGCGAACTGACCGTTCGGCCATTCGAAGATGCGATGGGTGAATTCCCAGTACTCGTCGAGCGATTCGCCCTTGAACGCGAACACCGGCGTGCCGCCAGCGGCGATCGCCGCGGCTGCGTGATCCTGCGTCGAAAAGATGTTGCACGAGGCCCAGCGCACGTCCGCGCCCAGCGCCGTGAGCGTTTCGATCAGCACGCCCGTCTGAATCGTCATGTGCAGCGAACCGGCGATGCGCGCGCCCTTCAGCGGCTGCTGCGCCTTGTATTCTTCGCGCGTCTGGATAAGGCCCGGCATCTCCGTTTCGGCGATGTCGAGTTCCTTGCGGCCCCATGCGGCCAGCGACATGTCGGCGACGACGTAATCCTTGGAATTTGAATCGAGAACTGCGGCGTTCATCACGCCCTCCTTTTCTAAAAAGACTAGAAATGTTGACGTGAGCGCCGTTCGAATGCGGTGGCTCAGCGGGCGCCCTGATTGCATGGCGCTTTTTGAACCGTCCGGATTGAATGCTTCCGAGCCTGGCGGGCGAATGTTCAACAATTGCCCGTCGCAACGCTCCTCGGAAGCGAGCGTCGATTGTAGCAAAGTCTCGTGGAAACGAGCCTATTCTGAGGCGCGCGCGAGGGCATTCGCGGCGCCGTTCGCGATCAGAACGGCAAGGACGACAGCAGCGGAGCGAGCAGCACCATCGCGACGCCGGCGATCATCATCGTGAGGCTCGCAACGACGCCCTCTTCACTGCCAAGTTCGCGCGCCTTCGCCGTGCCGACGCCGTGTGCCGCCGCGCCGAACAACGCGCCGCGCGCGAGCCGCGTGCGCAACGGCACGAGCGCGAGCACGATTTCGCCGAACAGCATGCCGCAGACGCCCGTCGCGATCACGAACAGCGCGGTCAAGTCCTTCGGCGCGTGGATCTTGTCGGAGACGGCGAGCGCGAAGGGCGTGGAGACGGAGCGCGTCGCGAGGCTGCGCTGAAGTTCCGGCGACAGATGCAGCAGTTTCGCGAGCATCAGCGATCCACCGACCGCGACCAGAATCCCGACCGTCACGCCGACAGTAAGCGAAATCCAGTGACGCTTGATGAGCGCGCGGTATTCGTAGATCGGCACTGCGAACGCGACGGTCGCCGGACCGAGCAGCCACATGAGCCAGCGCGTGTCGGCGTAATAGACGGAGTACGGAATGCGCGCCATCACGACGACGAGCGCGAGCACGGCCGGCACGGCCAGCAGCGGCGTGAGCCAGGGCCGCCGGAAGCGCGCGTAGAGATGCTTGGCCGCGAAGTACAGCGCGACGGTCAGCACGAAGCAGCCCGCCGCGACGAGCCGCGCGGCGTCGTCGGCGATGAGGGCGGCAAAAAAGTGGTTCATGTCGGCTCGCTCAGGCCCGCGCGGCATGCCGCGCCACGAGCGCGCGGCGCAGCGCGAGGCGGCGTTCGAGACCCGCCGCACGGTCGACCGCGAACGCGACGGCCACCATCACCATCAACGTTCCCCCGACGACGACGAGCGCGAGCCGCCAGCCGTCCTCCATAAAGAGGCCGCCGTACTGAACCGCCGCGACCGCCGCCGGAATGAAGAACAGCAGCATGTCCGAGAGCAGCCAGTCCGCGCCCGCCTTCACCCAGCGCGGGGCGATGCCGCCGCAGAACAGAAGCGCGAGCAGCGCGACCAGGCCGACAACGCCGCCCGGCACCGGCAGCGCCAGCTTGCGCGCGACGAAATCCGCCGCGACCCAGATCGCCGCGAGCGCGGCGGACTGCACCGCGACACGCAGAAAGCGGCCGAAAGCGGATTGCGGATGGGTCATGGGGACAGCGGACATGGCGGACTCTTCGCGTTGAAATTCAATGAACTAGGGTTAACCTGTAGACCGAGTATATGGGCGCACCTTGCATAATAAAAATGAATTAACCTTATCTCGAACATTCCGAACTGGAATTCCGGAGCCGAAGATGGAATTGCGCGCCTTGCGATACTTCATCGAAGTTGTGAAGCAAAAGAGCTTCACGGCCGCCGCTGAACACATGTTCGTGACTCAGCCGACCATCAGCAAAATGGTGAAGGCGCTGGAGGATGAGGTCGGTTCGCCGCTGCTTCTGCGCGAAGGCCGGCAGATGGTGCTGACGGACGCCGGGCAGATCGTGTATCAGCGCGGTGTCGAGGTGCTGGCGGCGCACGCGCGGCTGGAGGCCGAATTGAACGATCTCGGCACATTCGGGCGCGGCACGCTGACAATCGGCATTCCGCCGATGGGCGGCTCGCTTTTCACGCCCGCGATCGCGGCATTCCGGCGTCGCTATCCGAAGGTCGAGTTGAAGTTGTTCGAGCGCGGCTCGAAGGCGATCGAGGCGGCGTTGATCGACGGCGAACTGGAACTGGGCGGCGTATTGCAGCCGGTCGACACCGCGATGTTCGACGTCCTGCCCGTCAGCCGGCAGATTCTGTGGCTCGTCGCGGCCAAGGGTTCGCGCTGGGACGACGCCAGCGAAGTCGCCCTCACCGATCTCGCCGCCGAGCCGTTCGTGTTCTACGGCGAAAGCCTGGCGCTCAACGACGTCGTGCTCAACGCGTGCCGCGAGGCGGGTTTCGCGCCGACAATCGTCGGCCGCAGCGGGCACTGGGATTTCATGGCGGCGCTCGTGCAGGCGGGCATCGGTATCGCGCTGCTGCCCGCGCCGTATTGCCGCCGGCTCGACGCCAACGCGTTCACCTGTCGTCCGGTCGTGGCGCCCGAGATTCACTGGGACATGGCGCTCGGCTGGCGGCGCAACGGTTATCTGTCGCATGCAGCGCGCGCGTGGATCGAAGTCGCGCGTGAAATGCTGCCCGCGAATCTCGATCAGGATTTCATGGCCGATGGATTCCCCCGCGCGCAACGCAACGAAGCGGGAACTCGACCCGCCGAAGCGAAAAACGAAACGCGCCGGCCGCGATGAGCGGACCGGCGCGTTTTTTTTAGCGGCCTCGGGGCGTTTCTGAAATCAGTTCAGTTCCTTGAACTCGATCCGGCGATTTGCCGCGCGGCCCTCGCGCGTCGCGTTGTCCGCGATCGGATGGGCGTCGCCGAAACCTTCCGCCGTCAGTGTGTCTGCCGGCGCGCCGTGCCGGACCAGATAACTGCGCACGGCCTGCGCGCGCTTCGCCGACAGGTGGATGTTTGCCGCCGAATCGCCCGAACTGTCCGTATAGCCGCCGATCTGCAGCTTGACCGGCTTGCCGGCTGCATTGTACGCCTTCAGCGCCTTCGCGGATTCGGCGAGTTCGTCCAACGCGGCGCGCGACAGCGAGTTCGATGCGAAGCCGAAGTGGATCGGATGCAGATTCAGATTCTTCGCGGTGTCTGTGGCGGCGCAACTCGCGGCGGCGTGCGCGTCGGAGGCGGCCAGGGCCTTCGTTGCGGCCGTCGTGTCGGTTGCGCTGATGGTCCAGCCGTCGCCGAAGAACGACTTCAGCTTGCTCAGCCAGCCGAGCTTCGGATCGCCCGCGCGGCCGCTCAGATCGATCTTGTCGCCCGCGATGCGCACTTGCGCGCCCGGCAGCGTCATGACCGGCAGCAGGGCATCGAGCTTGGCGATCCACGCGGCCGGTTTCGTGTCCGGATCGACCGAAATGTTCGCGTGGAATTTGTTAGCGCCGAGCTTCGCCGTGAGCGCGTCGATCAGTTGGCGCTTCTCCTCTTCGTTGTGGACCGTGGCGCTCAAAGTAGGCATGCCGGATGCATCGACGACGAGGGACATCGTCGCGTCCTTGCCCGGCAGCGCGGCGGGCGCCGACGATTGATCGGCGGTTGCGGCTGCCGCCATTGCCGTGTCGGAAGCGCCATTTGCTTCCGAACCCGAGTCAGAAAGCGCGTCCGGCTTCGCTGCGGGCGCGGCGTCCTGTTCCTGCTTTTCCGTGGAGCAGCCGCGGCCGAGCAGAACCGCGAGCAGGGCAAGCGCGGCAGCGAGCGCGATCCACCACCAATTCTTCTTGCGGGCGTTTTCCTTCACGGGTTGCTCGAACGCGGCAGGCGCTTCCGGCGGCTGCGAAAACACCGCCGCCTCTTGCGTCGCCGGATGCTCGAGGTGGGCGGCAACCGCCTTCAGCCGCGACGCGACACCGGCGAGGAACGCGCCGACCGAGCCGAGACCGAGTGCATGGGCGAACGAGTCGGTCATGTTCGCGCGCACGACGGGCAACTGATGGCCGAGGAGCGTCGGAAGCTGGTCAGGGCTGCCGTTGTGCTGCGTGAGATGGCGCTTGAGCACGCCGAAGAGCGTCGCGCCGACCACGCCGATCAGCGTGCGCGTGGCGCTCGCCGCCACGCCGGTATGTTCGGCGACACGCTCGGCGAGCACGTTGATGCTGTCGTGCGAGGCGATCGCCGCGTCGGCCTGCGCGCCGGTATCGACGAGCGTCTTGAAGCCATCGTCCTGCACGGCGAAATGCGGCAGCTCGTCCGCGATCAGCGCGTTCGTGGCCGGCGACATGATCGACGCGAACAGATTGCGCGCGCCCTCGAGCGACGACGCCTTGTTCATCATCGCGCCGATGAGCGCGGGGCCGCACAACGACACGACGCGCCTCGCGGATTCCGGCGCGCAGCCGATGCGCCCGGCGATGTGCTGCAACACGCTTTCTGACAAAGCGCCCTGGACAAGTTGATTGAGGTTGATGCTCATTGAGAATGCTTCCGTGAAAGGCGTTATTGCATCCGCCCGAATAGGCGAGCCGATTATAGGTTCGGGCTCCTGCGCGTCATTGGGGCAGGACTAACAATCGGATTTGTCTCACTGATTTGCGCTTTAGGACTGCGCATCAGAAAGGCGTGCGCGATTCTGAAAAGAACGATGCGTCTACCCGTCCGATCCATGCGCGGCCTATGATTCTTGAATTCGAGATGGCGTTCGCGACAGTGAAACGGCTGTTGCGGACGCCCGACAGTGACGAGTCAGCGCGCCGCCGGTGCGTGCGCGAAGAAGGAGACCGACGATGCCCGATTCCGCCGACCGCCCGTTCGGGCAGACACACGACGTGACGAATCAGGCGCCGCCGCTCGTCGGCTACGACGCGTTCGCCTTCGATCCGGCGCTCGCCGCCGCCGTCGAACGGGAAGGCGCGCAATGGCATGCAGAAGCGCTTTCGCGCGACGGCATGGCGCTGACGCAGCCGGACGTGGTCGCGCTGGCGGATCTCGCCAACCGGCACGAGCCGGAACTCGCGACGCATGATCCGCGCGGCGAGCGCATCGACGCCGTGGAGTTTCATCCGGCCTGGCACGAATTGGTGCGGCGTCTGCGGCACGAGGGACTGCACGCGCTGCCGTTCGAGCCGTCCGCGCGCGCCGGATCGATGGCCGCGCGCTGCGCCGGCTACTATCTGCACGGCCAGCTCGAATCGGGCTCGCTATGCCCGATCACGATGACGTTCGCGAGCATTCCGGTCCTGCGCAACGAGCCCGATCTCTTCGCGCGCATCGCGGGGCCGCTGCTGTCGCGTGAGCACGATCCGCGCGACATTCCGCTCGAAGCCGGCAAGCATTCGATGATGATCGGCATGGGCATGACCGAAAAGCAAGGCGGCTCGGACGTGCGCAGCAACCGCACGCGTGCGCGCGCGCTCGGCGCGCCGGGGCGCGGCGGGGCTTATCGGCTGGTCGGTCACAAATGGTTCTTCTCGGCGCCGCAGTGCGACGCGCATCTCGTGCTCGCGCGCACCGCCGACGAAGGCGCCCTGTCCTGCTTCTACGTGCCGCGCTTCGCACCGGACGGCCGCAAGAATGCGGTCCAGGTCCAGCGCCTGAAGGACAAGCTCGGCAACCGCTCGAACGCGAGCAGCGAAGTCGAGTTCTTCGATGCCTACGGCGTGATGATCGGCGACGAAGGGCGCGGGGTGCCGACCATCATCGAGATGGCGAACTTCACGCGGCTCGATTGCGTGATCGGCAGCGCGGCGCTGATGCGCGCGGCGCTCGTGCAGGCGATCCATCATGCGCGGCATCGCAGTGCGTTCGGCGCGCATCTCGTCGATCAGCCGTTGATGCGCAACGTCCTCGCCGATCTCGCGCTCGAATCCGAGGCGGCCACGGTCCTCTTCATGCGGCTCGCCGGCGCATTCGAGCAGAGTGCCGCGCCCGACGGGGCGCTCGCCGAGCGCGCCTGGCGGCGCATCGTGACGCCCGCCGCGAAATTCTGGGTGTGCAAGCGCGCCCTCGAATTCACCGGTGAAGCGATGGAAGTCTGGGGCGGCAACGGCTATGTCGAAACCGCGCCGATGGCGCGTTTCTATCGTGAGGCGCCGGTCAATTCGATCTGGGAGGGTTCGGGGAACGTGATGTGTCTCGACGTGCTGCGCGCGTTCGAGCGCGAGCAGGACGCCGCGCACGCGCTACTGGACGACTGGAAGACGAGCGCGGGCGCAAATCCGGCGCTGGCGGGCGCGCTGTCGTCGCTGGCCGGCATGCTGACGAGCGATCCGGCAGGGCGGGAGGCGTCGGCGCGGCGCATCGCGCAGCAACTGGCCTTATGCGCGCAGGGCGTGCTGCTCGCGCGGCATGCGCCGCAGGAAGTCGCGGATGCGTTCATCCAAACGCGGCTCGGCGATGCGCGCGGCGAAACCGGCCGCGTGTACGGCACGCTGCCCGCGCGCTTCGATCATGCGGCGATCGTCACGCGGGCGTTCGGGGCATGACGGGAAGGTGTCAACGCACGGCCCTTCCGATCTCGCGCATCGGCTCCTCGTTCTCCAGCCGATACACCCACGACAGCAATTCCGCGACCGCCTGATACAGCGCGGGCGGAATGTGCGCGTCGAGATCGACCTGCATCAGCAGCGACACCATTTCCGGCGACTCGTGCACGTACAGGCCCGCTTCCTTCGCGCGCTGCACGATCATTTCCGCGACCATGCCATAGCCCTTCGCGATGACGCGCGGCGTCGCTTCGCGGTTGCCCGCGTCGTAGGCGAGCGCGGTCGCCTGCCTGCGCGTGTACGGCGGATGATCCTGCCCGCTCATGTTTCGCTCCCCTCACCCGCCTGCGGACGAAACAGATGCTCGAGCGGCGAGCGCACCGGTTTTTTCGCGGCGGCATCGTCGCCGGAAAGCGCGAGATCGGTCGTGCCGTCCATCGAGCGCACGGAAAGCGACGCCAGCGCGATGCCCGCCGCTTCGAGCTGCCGCGCGAACGCGGCGCCGTCGGCGGCGAGACGGCGTGCGCCCGTATCGCCCGCCTTGATGCGCGCGACGAGCTTCTCGCCCGCCAGCACGAGCTCGGCGTCGACGGTGCCGAGCGCGGGCAGCGACAGCGTGATCCGCGTGCGCCACGCGCGCTTGTCGCTGGCGTCGGCGGCATCGTCTGCGGTGCGCGGATCGCGCGGCTCGCGGGCCACCTCCCATTCGAAGCGCGTGCCGGGCCACGCCTCGCCCTGCCAGCGGAACTGCTGGTTCGCGAGCACGTCGAGTTGCTGACGCACGACATTGAGCGTCGCCGGATGGATGCCCGCCGCGACCGACGCCTGAAGCGCCGATTCCTGCTGGCTCGGCTGCGCCGTCTGGGCGTTCGCGCCGCCGGCGGCGTTGCCGTTTTGCGAATTCGAAAGCGCCGACGGCGGCGCATCGCGCACCGACGCCGCGAGCGCGGCGGCTTGCTGCGGCGTCTGCGGCGTCGGGACCGGACGCCCGGGGAAGTCGGGCGTATCGGGCGTGAATTGCGGCGCGCGGGCGTCGTCGAGCCATGCGTCGCTGGCTGGATCGAGCGGCAAGGACATTGACCGCGCATCGGCGCGCGCCTGCGGCTCGTTGGCGAGCGACGCTGCGCTGCGCTGGCCCGCGAGCCATTGCACCAGATGCGATTCGTAGAAGAGCCCGCTTTCGTCCACGGTTTTCGCCAGCGCGGCCGCGAGCGCGGCGGCAGGCAGCGGCGGCAGGTTCTGCGTCGCGGCGCGCGCGGCGGCGACGGCGGCGGCGTTGGAAGAGAACGCGGTATCGAAGAGGCCGGTCGTGAGCGCGGCGAAGGCGCTCGCCGGGCGCGGCGGCGTCGGCCAGAGCGGGGCGTCGCCGGTCAGCGCGGGCGTCGCGCCGCCGAATCGCGAGATCGCGTCGAGCGTGCGCGCGACGCTGGAGAACGCGGTTTGCGCCGATGCCGCCGGCGCCGCCGCGCCGCCAGGCGTGCCGGCGGTCTGGAACATGTCCGTTTGCGTCGTCGTCTGCCCGACGCTCGCACCGGTGACGCCGCTGCCGCTCACGCCGTTCGGCGCGCGAATCGCGGACAGAAGGAGCTCGGTGCGGCTGGCGAGCAACGATGCGATCGCGGTATCGAGTCCAGTCATGCCCACATCCTCATATGCGCCACGGCCGGGCGCGGACCGCGCCTAGCGCAATCCGATCATTTTTTTCAGTACGCGCGCCGGGCTGTTGACCGTGAAAAGCGCCGACAGACGCGCGAGGCTCGGCGACGTCAGATCGCGGATCGCGGCGTCGTCGGCGAGAATCTTCTTCACGAGGTCCAGCTTGCGCGCGCGGGCGCTTTCGTCGAGTTCCGAGGCCGAATCCACTTGCTTCAGTTGCTCGACCAACTCGCGGTAGGTGCCTTGCAGCGCCTTCAGCTCGCTCCATTCGCCGCCGCGCGCGGCCACCAGCATCTGGCCGGAAACCGCGGCAATCGCCTCGTAGTGGGCGAAATATTCTTGTGTCGTCTTCATTCTTTTCAGGCAGTCGACGCGCATCCCGTCAAACGGGCGCGGCGGTCATTTGCGCCACTTCCGGTCCAATTCCCACCCAGGCTTCCTCGAGCGTCGCGAGCAGATTGTCGACCTCGACGAGCATCGCCTCGTTCTGCTTCAGATTCGCCTCGAGCAGCCGGCGCGTCATATACGTGTACAGCGCGTCCAGCCGCTGCGCGATCTCGCCGCCCGCATCCTTGTTGAGCGCCTGCTGCAAACCGCTCTCGACGATGCTGATGGCCTTGCTGATCGCCGCGCCGCGTGCGCCGACATTGTTCTGATGCAGGTGCATGCGGGCCTGCGCGATCGCCTGCCGCGCACCCTGGTACAGCATCACGATCAGCCGGTGCGGGCTCGCTCCCATCACTCCTGTCTGCACGCCCACGCGTGCGTAGGCGTTGGCTCCAGCGTGTCCTGGGGAATACATCTCTCGATTCTCCTTATGCGATGCCGCGGCATTCCGCATTTCAAGCGGAACGCCGTGCCTCTCGTCCTGATCCGTGTGCGCCCGGCCAAGCCGGTGCAGGCAGGCGAACCATCGTTCGCCGTGCCGTTATCGGGGTTATCGGAGAAACGCGGCAAAGCTTTAGGAAGCGAGGCTCCAGAGCCGTCGCAAGAATGAAGGGCAGGATCGCGAGAGGGCGGCCGTCAGACGGAGATCTGCATGATGTCGTTGTAGGCCGACACGAGCTTGTTGCGCACCTGCAACCCGAACTGCAGGCCGACGTTCGCCTTCTGCATGTCCACCATCACGTCGTTGAGCGACACGTTCGGCGCGCCGATCTCGAAGGCGTGCGCCTCGCCGAGCGCCTTCGTCTGGTTGTCGCTGATCTTGTCGATGGACGATTTCAGCGCTTCGGAGAAACTGCCGACGCTTGCCGCGCCCGATGTCCCGCTTTGGCCCGAGACGGCGCCCGACGCGCTGGTGGGACCGGACGTCCCGCCGGCGGCTTGCGACGCCAGCGACTGAATGGCCGAGAGCGCGGCGGAAAGCGGATTGATCGGAAAGTTCATGTTGACTCCGGATGACAGGGAATAGCCGGCGGAACGCGTCCGAAGGCGGGACGGCCCGCGCCGCGCGTGGGCGGTGGCCTCGGGTTCGGCGACGCAATTGCGGAGGTTCGCCGAGTACGAAAAAGATTAGCAGCCGGTGATTTTTCAAAGCGCGGGAAGAACGGGGAAAACCCCGCTCTATTCGCCGAATCGACTTGCAATCTTCTGCGGATAATCCCCATCGTGAAAAGTCCTCCACCGCCGCTTACATGGAAAGCGGGAAGCGGCGGGAGGAGAACCTCAGGATTCGGAGCTTCGACGCTAAATGGATACGCCCAACAACTCACTCATCACGCCCGACGCCAGAATGGGCCTGGCGGGCGCACAACCGGGGGCAGCCGGCACGGCCGCGGCCCCGGGACTCGCGGGCGGTGCCGACTTCGGCGGTTTTGCGCAGCGCGTGCCGATGCTCAACCAGTTCCGCTCGAATCCGCGCGTGCCGCTCATCGTGGCCGTCGCGATTCTGGCGATGGTGGTCGCGGGCCTCGTCATGTGGTCGCGCCAGCCGGACTACCGCGTACTTTTCTCCAATCTCTCCGATCGGGACGGCGGCGCAATCGTTGCCGCGCTCCAGCAAGGCAACATTCCCTATAAGTTGTCCGACGGCGGCGGCGCCATTCTCGTGCCGGCCGAGCAGGTTCACGAAACGCGTCTGCGTCTCGCGAGCCAGGGCTTGCCGAAGAGTGGCTCGGTCGGCTTCGAGTTGATGGACAACCAGAAGTTCGGCATCAGCCAGTTCGCCGAGCAGGTCAACTATCAGCGCGCGCTCGAGGGCGAGCTGGAGCGCACGATCGGCGCGATTTCGTCGGTGAAGTCGGCGCGCGTGCATCTGGCGATCCCGAAGCCGAGCGTGTTCGTGCGCGACAAGGAACTCCCGACCGCGTCCGTGATGGTCAACCTGTATCCGGGCCGCGTGCTCGACGAAGGCCAGGTGGTCGCGATCGCCCACATGGTCGCCTCGGGCGTCGCGGACATGCCGGTCAAGAACGTGAATATCGTCGATCAGGACGGCAACCTGCTGACGAGCCAGAGCGCCGCCAGCGGCCTCGACGCGTCGCAACTCAAATACGTGCAGCAGATCGAGCACAACACGCAAAAGCGCATCGACGCGATCCTCGCGCCGCTCTTCGGCGCCGGCAACGCCCGCTCGCAGGTGAGCGCCGACATCGACTTCTCGAAGCTCGAGCAGACCGCCGAAAGCTACGGCCCGAACGGCAACCCGCAAAGCACCGCGATCCGCAGCCAGCAGTCGAGCGAATCGAGCGAAACGACGGGCAGCGGCGCGTCGGGCGTGCCGGGCGCGCTGTCGAACCAGCCGCCGCAGCCGGCTTCCGCGCCGATCGACGCGGCGGCATCGGGCGCCGTCGGCGCGGCGGCGAAGTCCGCGCCGCAGAACCAGCGCCGCGACACGACGACGAACTACGAGGTCGACCGCACCGTGCGCCATTACGAGCAGGCAACGGGCGGCATCAAGCGCCTGTCGGTGGCGGTCGTCGTGAACTACGACAAGAAGGTCGACGCCAAGGGCAACGTGACGATGACCCCGCTCGCCGCCGACAAGCTCGCGCAGGTCCAGCAACTCGTGAAGGACGCGATGGGCTTCGACGAGAAGCGCGGCGACTCGGTGAACGTCGTGAACAGCGCGTTCTCGGCCGATCTGAACGCGGCGCCGGACGTGCCGTGGTGGCGCACCCCGCAGATGATCGCGTGGGGCATCCAGGCGGCGAAGTACGTGGGCATCGGGATCGTCGGGCTGTTCCTGTACTTCAGCATGGTGAAGCCGGCGATGCGCCGCGCCTTCCCGCCGCCGCCCGAGGCCGCGCCCACGCTCGGCGCACCGGATGAGCTCTCGCTGCTCGACGGTCCGTCGCTCGACGGCGCTCAGAAGCTGGAAGACGAAGACAAGGATGCCGAGGTGAGTCTCCTCGGTCATGAAAGCAAGAAGGCCAAATTCGATCGCAATCTCGACTACGCGCGCATGGTGGCGCGTCAGGACCCGAGAATCGTTGCGACCGTCGTGAAGAACTGGGTGTCCGATGAACGCTGAAGGCCTGAATAAAGCCGCCCTCCTCCTGATGTCGATCGGTGAGGAAGAAGCCGCCGAAGTATTCAAGTATCTCGCGCCGCGCGAGGTGCAGAAGATCGGCGCGACCATGGCGGCGCTGAAAAACGTGACGCGCGAGCAGCTCGACAACGTGCTGACCGAATTCGTCTCGGAAGCCGAGCAGCACACCGCGCTGTCGCTCGATTCGAGCGAGTACATCCGCTCTGTGCTGACGAAGGCGCTCGGCGAGACCAAGGCCGGCGCGCTGATCGACCGTATCCTGCAAGGCAGCGATACGAGCGGCATCGAAGGCCTGAAGTGGATGGACTCGGGCGCGGTCGCGGAACTGATCAAGAACGAGCATCCGCAGATCATCGCGACGATCCTCGTGCATCTGGACCGCGATCAGGCGTCGGAAATCGTGTCGCTCCTGTCTGAACGCCTGCGCAATGACGTGCTGCTTCGCATCGCGACACTCGACGGCATTCAGCCCGCCGCGCTGCGCGAACTCGACGACGTGCTGACGACGCTTCTCTCCGGCAGCGACAACCTGAAGCGCGCGCCGATGGGCGGCATCCGCACGGCGGCCGAGATTCTGAACTTCATGTCGAGCAATCACGAGGAAGGCGTCATCGCGAACGTGCGCGAATACGACGCCGAGCTCGCGCAGAAGATCATCGACCAGATGTTCGTGTTCGAGAACCTGCTCGACCTGGAAGACCGCGCGATCCAGCTTCTGCTGAAGGAAGTGGAATCGGAGACGCTGATCGTGTCGCTCAAGGGCGCGCAGCCGGCGTTGCGCCAGAAGTTTTTGTCGAACATGTCGCAGCGCGCGGCCGAACTGCTTGCCGAAGACCTCGATTCGCGCGGTCCGGTGCGCGTGTCGGAAGTCGAGCAGCAGCAACGCAAGATTTTGCAGATCGTCCGCAATCTCGCGGAAAACGGTCAGATCCAGCTAGGCGGCAAGGCGGAGGATGCATATGTCTGATGCTCGCGCGCAGAAGGCTCCGGTCTCGGCGTATCAGCGCTGGGAGATGGCGTCCTTCGATCCCGTCGAGATCAAGGTCGACAACAGCGCGGCGGAACAGGCCGCGCTCGAAGCGCACCTGCGCCGCGTCGAGGAAGACGCACATCAGCAAGGACTCGCGAAGGGGCATGTCGCGGGCCAGGCGCTCGGCTATCAGGCGGGTTACGAGCAAGGTCAGGCGAAGGGTTTCGAGGACGGCCGCAAGGAAGCGCTCGCGCAGGCCGCGCGTCTCGCCGAGATCGCCGATGCGTTCAGGACGGCGCTGCAAGCCGCCGATGCAGCCATCGCGGAGTCGCTCGCCGAACTCGCCATCGACATCGCGCAGCAGGTCGTGCGTCAGCATCTCGCGCTCGATCCGACCGCGCTCGTCGCGGTGGCGCGCGAAGTGATCGCCGCCGAGCCCGAACTGTCGGGCGCGCCTGTGCTCATCGTGAATCCGGCCGACATGCCGATCGTCGATGCCTATCTGAAGGACGAACTCGAGTCCGCGGGATGGACCGTGCGGCCCGATCCGGACGTCGAGCGCGGCGGCTGCAAGGCCCACGCCGCGACCGGCGAGATCGACGCGACGAATGTGTCGCGATGGGAGCGCGTCGTGGCGGCGCTCGGGAGAAGCAAGCCGTGGTGAACCAACGGATTACCCAAGATGGCTTGAGCGCGCTCGAACAGGAAATCGCGCGCGCGTCGTTCGGCCCGCTCGCCGCCGATGAATCCGTCGGCGACGAATCGGCCGAGGCGCTCGCCGCGCGCACCATCGCCGAGCTGGCCCATATCGCCGGCAATCCGCACATCGATGCGTGGCGCGACAAGCTCGACGCGCTCAGGTCGCGCAATGCGATCGCGAAGCCGCTGCGTCCGTGCGGTCGTCTCACGCGCGCGGCCGGTCTCGTGCTGGAAGCGGTCGGCCTGAAGATGGGCGTCGGCTCCGAATGCATGATCGAGCTGCCGCCGGGCAGTGCGATTCCGACCGCCGAAGCCGAAGTCGTCGGCTTCGCGGGCGACAAGCTCTTTCTGATGCCGACGACCGAAGTGGCTGGCCTCTTGCCCGGCGCGCGCGTCTATCCGCTCGAAAGCGCGCCGATCAACGATCCGATGGCGGGCGCGAAGCGCTTGCCCGTCGGCTGGGAAATGCTCGGCCGCGTCGTCGATGCGTCGGGCCGTCCGCTCGACGGCCTCGGCCCGCTCGGCGCGAAAGTCGATGCGCCGTTGTCCGCGCCGGTCATCAACCCGCTCAATCGCGAGCCGATTCACAAGGTTCTCGATGTCGGCGTGCGCGCGATCAACACGCTGCTGACGGTCGGACGCGGCCAGCGCATGGGCCTCTTCGCCGGTTCGGGCGTCGGCAAGTCGGTGCTGCTCGGGACGATGGCGCGCTACACGAGCGCGGAAGTGATCGTGATCGGGCTGATCGGCGAACGCGGCCGCGAAGTGAAGGAATTCATCGAGCAGATTCTCGGTGAGGACGGTCTCGCGCGCTCGGTCGTCGTCGCGGCGCCGGCGGATGTATCGCCCGTGCTGCGCATGCAGGCCGCCGCGTACACGACCTCGCTCGCCGAATATTTCCGCGATCAGGGCAAGCACGTGCTGATGCTGATGGATTCGCTGACGCGCTACGCGATGGCCCAGCGCGAGATCGCGCTCGCGATCGGCGAGCCGCCCGCGACGAAGGGCTATCCGCCGTCGGTGTTCGCGAAGCTGCCGGCGCTCGTCGAGCGGACCGGCAATGGCCCGGAAGGCGGCGGCTCGATCACCGCGTTCTACACCGTGCTGACCGAAGGCGACGACCAGCAGGACCCGATTGCCGATTCGGCGCGCGCGATCCTCGACGGCCATATCGTGCTGAACCGCTCGCTTGCCGAGGCGGGGCACTATCCGGCCATCGACATCGAACAGTCGATCAGCCGCGCGATGACCGCGCTCATCGACGACAAGCATCTCGAGCGCGTGCGTCTGTTCAAGCAGATGCTGTCGCGCTATCAGCGAAACCGCGACCTGATCAACGTGGGCGCGTATTCGAGCGGGCGCGACCCATTGCTCGACCGCGCGATCGCGATGTATCCGCGCATGGAGTCGTTTTTGCAGCAGGGTTTTCGCGAGCAGGCGCCGTTCGAGCCGAGCATCGCGATGTTGAACCAGATGTTCGAATAGTTTTCGACTAGTATCCGAAGCATTCGTCACAAGAAAGCCAAAGACCATACGGGACCGCCACGCCATGTCCAAGAATCTGCCGATCAACACCCTCATCGGACTTGCCGAAGAGGAACTCGACGCCGCCACCAAGAAGCTCGGCAAGCTCCAGCAGGAACGAAACGAGGTCGAGACGCAGTTGAACTCGCTCGTCACCTATCGCGACGAGTACCACGCGCGGTTCACGGCATCGGCGCAGGAAGGCACCACGGCGCAGACGCTGCGCAACTTCCAGGCGTTCGTCGATACGCTCGATGCGGCGATTGCGCAGCAACGCACGGCGCTACTCATGGCCGATCAGCGCATCGAGGCGGCGAAGCCCGACTGGCGTCTCAAGAAACAGAAGCTCGGCAGCTACGAAGTGCTGGCCGCGCGCGGCGAGGCGATGCTCGCGAAAAAAGCCGCGCGCGTCGAGCAGCGCGAATCCGACGAGCACGCCGCGAAGATACTGCGCATGCGCGCCGAGCGTGCCTGAGCCGTTATCCACTTATTGCATTTGAGAGACTCGCATGTCTTCCGTATCCCTTTCCGGCGCGCTGACGGCCGCCACGTCATCGAGCAAGGTCGCGGCGCAGCGCGCGGCGAGCGCGGGCGCGTCGTTCGGCATGACGCTGCAAAGCATCACCGACCGCGCCAATGCCGACGCGCAGGCGGCGCAGGCGCTCGCCGACTCGTCCTCGGACAAGTCGAGCGTGCACGACGCGCCGAAGCCGGATGACAGCGCGTGCGCTGCTGCGTCGAAGAGCGATGACGCGCCGGATACGCAGGCGGCCGCTAAGTCCGATCAGGCGGACGCGTCGAAAGAGGTATCGAAGAATACGGGCAAGACCGACACGGCGGAGGCTTCGAAGCCCGCGGCGCAGACGCCCGGTTCTGCGCCGGATGCAGCTACGGCTGCGGCGCAGGCCAAAGCGCGCGCAGACGCCGCCAATGCCGACGACAGCGACACCGACACCGCCGCGCTCGCCGATCTGACGGACGCCGCCACCGCCGCGACGGCCACCGCTTCGACCGACGACACCAAATCGACCGGCGAGACGCACAAGAGCGGCGACGCGAAATCGCAGGACGCGCTTCAGGCGGCGCTCGCTTCGCTGAACAACGCGCCGCCGAACGCACAGCCCGCGAACGGTTCGTTGACGACGACGGCGCGCGAAGGCGCGAACAGTGAGGATCAAGGCGGTCTTTTCGCCAGGGGCGGAAAGGGCGCGGGTCTGATCGGGGTGGCGAACAACGCGACTGCGGATGCCAAGGCGACGGACGCGACGGCGCTCGCAGTCGCGACGACGCCCGCGGATGCCGCGACTGCCGCGTACAAGCAAGCCGCCGACGCGGCCGCGCACGCGGTGGCGATGCAGACGGCATCGGGGAATTCGGCGGTGTCGAGTCCGCAAGGCGCGATGGCGTCGGCGACGAGCGCGGCGATTGCGCCGCACGTGGGCGCGTCCGGCTGGGACGATGCGTTCAGCCAGAAGGTCGTGTTCCTGTCGAAGGCGGATCAGCAGAGCGCTGAACTGACGCTCAATCCCAGGGATCTCGGGCCGTTGCAGGTGACGTTGCAGGTGTCCGAGAATCATGCGCACGCGCTGTTCGTGTCGCAGCATGCGCAGGTGCGCGAGGCGGTCGAGGCTGCCATGCCGAAGCTGCGTGAGGCGATGGAGGCGAACGGCATCAGTCTTGGGAGTGCTTCGGTTTCGGATGGGTCGGCGTTTGCGCGGCAGTCGCAGCAGGAGAGCGGTCGTGAGCGCTCTGGCTCGAAGGGGGATGCGATGCGAGGCATCGGCGGGGGGGATGGTTCTTCTGTCGCTTCCAGCGTGGGTTTGAATGTGCGGCGCACGGTTGGGCTTGTTGATACGTTTGCTTGAATTTTTTTCGCTGGATCCCGTTTTCTTGTTGGTTTATTAGCGTTGCCCCTGTGCGGGACGGCAGTCACTTTCTTTGCTGCTGCAAAGAAAGTAACCAAAGAAAGCAGCTCGATACGCCCGCGGTCACACGCAGTTTGGCCATGCTTGCCAGGTGACCGTGGGCTGCCTAAGTGTCGCCCTCATAGGACTAACCCGGCTTGGATCGCGCACGGTCTGTCGCCCCGCGTCGCATAGCCAATTGGTTCAGCACCAAATAGCTCCAGCCCGCTTCGCGGCCGACCGGTCCTCAATTCGGTCTGCCCGTACTCTTTTTGCTAACGGCTCTATCTCGCCGCATTGGTAATTCGTTGGTTTCCCTTGCAGACCCTGCGGCAGCGCGTAGCGCTGTGCCGGCGCTATTTCGTGCTGAACCTGTGTCCTTAGAGGGCTAGCTCGTCAGACCGTGTGCGATCCAAGCCCGGTTGGACCTATGAGGGCGACACTTAGGCAGCCCACGATCGGCTGGCAAGCGTGGCCAAACTGCGTGTGACCGCGGGCATATCGAGCTGCTTTCTTTGGTTACTTTCTTTGCAGCAGCAAAGAAAGTGACTGCCGCCCCGCACAGGGGCAGTGCTAATAAACCAAAAAGAAAACGGGATCCGGCGAAAGCAGAAGCAACGCCAAAACCAAACCGTAAAGGCAAAAGCAATCAGATGGAATAACCCCAAAAGCCCCCTCTGTTCGACCCATCGCTTTACACGCCGATAGCCAACAATTCACCCTATCGAAAGAGGCACGCATTCATGGCTACCACGACCGCAAACCAGCAACCCATCGTTCCCGCAAAGAGCGGCAAGCTCAAAAAGATCCTGATCATCGCCGTTGGCGCGATCGTGCTCCTCGGCGCGGGAGCCGGCGGCGCTTACTTCTTCCTCGGCAAGAATCACGGCCCCGCGAAACCGGCGCCCGAACCGCCGCCCGTGTTCTTCCCGCTCGAATCGCTCACGGTCAACCTTCAGTCCGACGACGGCACCATGCACTATCTGCGCGCCGGCCTCACGCTCAAGCTCAAGGACGAAAAGGTCCAGTTGCTCGTCACCGAGCGCATGCCCGAAGTCCGCAGCCGCGTGCTGCTCCTGCTCTCCGGCAAACGCCCCGACGATCTCGCGACCGTCGACGGCAAGAAACAGCTCGCGGGCGAGTTGCGCGCAGCGGTCGAGACCGCGGCGAGCTCGGCCGAGAAGCCGGTGCGCGTCGAAGAGGTGCTGTTCACCGAATTCGTCGTCCAGTAACGCCGCATCAGCGAGTAAAGAGTCATGGGCCACGAAGAGTTCATGTCGCAAGAGGAGGTCGATGCCCTCCTCAAGGGCGTCACCGGCGAAATCGATCAGGAAGCTGACGAGAAAAAGCCCGCCGGCGTACGTCCCTACAACATCGCGACGCAGGAACGCATCGTCCGCGGCCGGATGCCCGGCCTCGAAATCATCAACGACCGCTTCGCGCGCCTCATGCGCGTGGGCATCTTCAACTTCATGCGGCGTTCAGCGGAAATTTCCGTCGGCCCGGTGAAGGTGCAGAAGTACAGCGAATTCACGCGCAACCTGCCGATCCCGACCAACCTCAACCTGGTCCACGTGAAGCCCTTGCGCGGCACATCGCTGTTCGTGTTCGACCCGAACCTCGTGTTCTTCGTGGTCGATAACCTGTTCGGCGGCGACGGGCGCTTTCACACACGCGTCGAAGGCCGCGAGTTCACGCAGACCGAGCAGCGCATCATCAGCAAGCTGCTGAACCTCGTGTTCGAACACTACGCGACGTCGTGGCGCAGCGTGAAGCCGCTGCAGTTCGAATACATGCGCTCGGAGATGCACACGCAGTTCGCCAACGTGGCGACGCCGAACGAGATCGTCATCGTGACGCAGTTCACGATCGAATTCGGCTCGACGGGCGGCACGCTGCACATCTGCATGCCGTACTCGATGATCGAGCCGATCCGCGACGTGCTCTCCTCGCCGATCCAGGGCGAAGCGCTCGAAGTGGACCGCCGCTGGGTGCGCGTGCTGTCGCAGCAAGTGCAGTCGGCCGAAGTGGAGTTGACGGTGGATCTCGCCGAGATTCGCTCGTCGTTCGAACAGCTTCTCAACATGCGCGCGGGCGACGTGCTGCCGATCGACATTCCGGAACAGGTCGTCGCCAAAGTGGACGGCGTGCCGGTCATGGAATGCGGCTACGGAATTTTCAATGGTCAATATGCGCTGCGCGTGCAAAAGATGATCAGCGCGAGCGACACGATGAAGGAAGGTGGATATGAGTGATCTGATGCAGAACGATGCGCCCGGTGCGCAAGAAAAAGGCGACGAGCTCCTTTTGGACGATTGGGCGAGCGCGCTCGCCGAGCAAAACGGCAACGACGCGCCGGTTGCCGCGAGCGCCGGCGTGTTCCAGCCGCTGTCGAAGGCGGCGGCGCCGTCGACGCGCAACGACATCGACATGATTCTCGACATCCCCGTGCAGATGACGGTGGAGCTCGGGCGCACGAAGATCGCCATCCGTAACCTGCTGCAACTCGCGCAAGGCTCGGTCGTGGAACTCGACGGCCTCGCGGGCGAGCCGATGGACGTGCTCGTGAACGGCTGCCTCATCGCGCAGGGCGAAGTGGTCGTGGTGAACGACAAGTTCGGCATTCGCCTGACCGACATCATCACGCCGTCCGAACGCATCCGGAAGTTGAATCGATGAAACGCCTGGCCGTCGCGCTGCTCTGCTGCACGCCTCTTCTTGCCGTCGCCGCCGACATGAACGCGGTGAACCACGCCGCGCAAATCGCCTCGGGCGTCGGCGCGGGCACCGCGGTGCCGTCGCTGGGTTTCGGCGCGGTGCTGCAGACGCTCGTCGGGCTCGTCGTCGTGATCGGCTTCGTGTTCGGCTGCGCGTGGCTCGCGCGCAAGTTCGGCTTTCAGGGCGGCAAGCGCGGCGGTCTCGTGAAGGTGGTGGGCGGCGCATCGCTCGGCAACAAGGAGCGCATCGCGGTCGTCGAAGTGGGCGATACGTGGCTCGTGCTCGGCGCGGGCCCCGGCAACGTGCGGCTGCTGCACACGATGCCCGCCGGATCGGCGGAAGTGGACGGCGTCAGTATGCCGGCGCCGCCGCCGTCCGGGAGCTTCGGCGCGAGGTTCCGCGATGCCCTCGCCGGCGAAGCGAACAAGCGGCTCCAGAAGTTCGTCAAGTAAGTTCGTTCGTTTGACCGATACATCGGGCGCGATCCGCAAGGATCGAACGCCCGATGTTCGTTTACGGCGAGCGCTTCGCAATAGAACGAGTTGGCGCGGGTTTTCCCCTCTTTTCGCGCCATCGTTCGACATCCGCGTGGCCGACAATTCAGCCTATCGAAACAGGCAGGTTTTCATGGCTATCACGTTCGTCATTTTCCAAAGTCAGCGGTTTCTCGATGCCTTCGCAAGCATCGCGGGCAAGCGTCTCAAGCGGTTCGTCGGCGGGAGCAAGTAATGCAGGTCAGTCGCAACATCGTGCGCGGCGTGAAGATCGCGCTGCCGGTCATCGTCGGTCTGATGCCGTATCTCGCGTTCGCGCAGAGCGCGGCGGGCCTGCCGGCCTTCAACACGAGCCCCGGCCCGAACGGCGGCACGACGTACTCGCTCAGCGTGCAGACGATGCTGCTGCTGACGATGCTCTCGTTCCTCCCCGCGATGGTCCTGATGATGACGAGCTTCACGCGCATCATCATCGTGCTGTCGCTGTTGCGCCAGGCACTCGGCACGACGAGCACGCCGCCGAATCAGGTGCTCGTCGGCCTCGCGCTGTTTCTCTCGTTTTTCGTGATGTCGCCCGTGCTCGATCGCGCCTACACCGACGCGTACAAGCCTTTCTCCGAAGGCCAGATCGCGATGGACCAGGCGATGACGCGCGGCGTCGCGCCGTTCAAGCAGTTCATGCTGAAGCAGACGCGCGAATCGGATCTCGCGCTCTTCGCGCGCATCTCGAAGGCCGCGCCGATGAACGGTCCTGAGGACGTGCCGCTGTCGCTGCTCGTGCCGTCGTTCGTCACGAGCGAACTGAAGACGGGCTTTCAGATCGGCTTCACGATCTTCATTCCGTTTCTCATCATCGACATGGTGGTGGCGAGCGTGCTGATGTCGATGGGCATGATGATGGTTTCGCCAACGACGATCGCGCTTCCGTTCAAGCTGATGCTGTTCGTGCTGGTCGATGGCTGGCAGTTGCTGATCGGCTCGCTCGCGCAAAGTTTCGTATCCTGAGGAGACGCCCATGACACCCGAATCCGTCATGACGATGGCGCATCAGGCGATGTACGTCGCCTTGCTGCTCGCCGCGCCGTTATTGCTGGTCGCGCTCGTCGTCGGTCTGGTCGTGAGCCTGTTCCAGGCGGCGACGCAGATCAACGAGTCGACGCTGTCGTTCATTCCGAAGCTGATCGCGGTGGCGGTGACGCTCGTGATCGCGGGACCCTGGATGCTGTCGACGCTGCTCGACTACATGCGCCACGTTTTCACGATCACGCCCGCGATCACGGGCTGACTTTCGCTCGATGTTCTCCGTCACTTACGCGCAACTGAACGGCTGGCTCACGGCGTTTCTGTGGCCGTTCGTGCGCATTCTCGCGTTGATAGCAACCGCGCCCGTGCTGAGCCACATGGCGATTCCGATGCGCGTGAAGATCGCGCTCGCCGCGTTCATTTCGCTGATCGTCGCGCCGACGCTTCCCGCCATGCCTCAGGCGACGGTGTTTTCCGCGGCGGGCGTCTGGATCATCGTCAACCAGTTTTTGATCGGCGCGGCCATCGGCATGGTGATGCAGATCGCGTTCGCCGCTGTCGATGCGGCCGGCGAGTTCATCGGCCAGCAGATGGGCCTTGGCTTCGCGATGCTTTACGATCCGCGCGCGGGCGGCAATGCGGTGGTGGTTTCGCGTTATCTGAATACGCTCGCGATGCTCGCGTTTCTCGTCTTCGACGGGCATCTGCAGTTGGTGAGCGCGCTTATCACGACGTTTCAGAGCGTGCCGATCGAGGCGAATGTCGTCGCGGCGGCGTCGCATGCGCAAGGCTGGCGTGTGCTGGTGGGTTATGGCGGCAGCGTTTTTTCGACGGGGTTGCTGCTCGCGTTGCCAATCGTGGCGGCGTTGTTGATCGCGAATCTCGCGCTTGGGATTCTTAATCGCGCTGCGCCGCAGATCGGGATTTTTCAGGTGGGGTTTCCTGTGACGATGCTCGTCGGGCTTCTTTTGCTCCAGCTTATGGTGCCCAATCTCATGCCGTTTTTTCAGCGGATTTTCGATGGGGGGATTTTGGAGGCGGGAAGAGTGGCTCGAGGGATGTTCTGATGTCCGGCCTGTCAGCGATACTCGTCGATTTCGATCGTGCGGCGCGTGGAAGGCGCAGAAGTGCAAATAGATAACGAAGGTGCGGTTTCAGGACGCATGGAAAGCTGATGTTCGTTTTGCTAATAAACCAACGCCACACGGCGATCCGGCAAAAAACGGCAAAGCAGTCTACCGGCCATCCGCGCGACGCTTTGCGGCCCATTCAACCAGGCCCGCGCCGATACATGCCACAACCTCGCTCCAGTCAGCATGAGACGGCCGCCTCAACAGCCGCATGGTCGGATACCAAGGACTGTCCTCCCGATAGTAATGCCATCGCCAATCGCCATCCGCCGGCAGCATCAACCAAACGGGCTTGCCCAACGCGCCCGCAACATGCGCCACCGACGTATCGACAGTAACGACAACATCGAGCGCAGCGATCGCACTGGCGGTATCGGCCATGCTAGTCAAGAGCACGCCGACATCGTGAAAATTACCCAACCGCGCCGCATACCCCGCCGCTTCCCGCGCCCCCTCGCCCTTCTGAAGACTAAAGAACTCGGCGCCATCGATCGCGAAAAGATCATCGAGCACGGACAGTGACGGCAGCGAGCGCGCCGCGTCGTTCTCGTGGCTCGGTTCGCCCTTGAAGACCACACCGACCTTCACCGCGCTCTCGTGGACTTGCGGCATGCCGGGCACCCCGAAACACGGCGCGCGCAAATAAGGCACCGATTGCGGCAACGCCTCCAGATCGAGTGGCAGAAACACGGGGATCGCGTGCGGATAGACCCAGTAATCGAACGCCGGAAGCACATCGGCCGCCTTTACATCGATGACCACATCCGCTTCTCCCGATGCCTCGAATAGCGAGACGAGCGGCGTCTGACAAACCACGCCGACGCTTGCCGCGCCCGCGCGCTCGCGAAGAATGCGCGCAAAGCGGAAGAAGAAGACTTCATCGCCGAGCCCGAACTCGCTCCAGATGACGATGCGCTTGCCCGCGAGGGGTTCGCCGTTCCACTTCGCGATGCCCGTCGGCGGCTGCGCTTTCGTGCGTCGCTCCCAGCCGAACTGTTCGGCAAGACTTTCGCGCAGCGCGAATCCCTCGTTGAGCCGCCCGCGCGCGATCGTGTGAAGCGCGAGACGAAGGTGTATCAGGTGGTCGTTCGGCATCCGTTCAACGCAACGCGCGAGCAGCGCATCGACACGCTCGGGCTCGCGCCACCGCAAAAGTTCGGCCTTCGCATAAAGAATCACTTCGACGCGGTACGGATAAGCGGCGATGGCTTCCTCGCACGCGGCGATGCACGCCCGTGCGTTTTCCGCGGCGATCATCGCCATCGCGTAATCGCGTGGACTGGCGATGTCGCGCTTACGCATGATGAGTTCGATCGCGCTTTCGGGCGCCGCGTCGGCGATATCGTCGCGAACGAGGACGAGCCGCTCGCATTGCGCGACATGCGAGACCGACTGCGCGAGGTCGAGGATATCGATCGACTGCGACGATGCTTTCGCCGGCTTGCCGATGGTGAAGCGCCACTTGAGCGCGGAGTCGTCATTTGGGGGCACCGTCACGAGCAAATGGCCGCCGGGCTTGAGCAAATCGAGCCATCGCGACAAGGACTGCGCCGGATTGTCCTGCGCGGCAAGACACACGCTCGCGTGAACGAAGTCGAACGACGCGTCGCTCTGACCCGCCATGTGTGACTCGCCTCCGAGCGACGTATTCCACCAGAGCAAGTTCGTCATCCCGGGAAACAGATGGTGTCGTTCCCTAAGCGGACATCGGTCCGGTCCGATGTCGATGCCACTTCCAGTCAGATAGCGCCGCACGAACACCCACTCGCCCGCGCGGCGCTCGATCGTCCTGTTCACCTCTTCCATCGTTAACGCTCTCTTGTGAACGGCTTGGGAATGCTGGGCACATCGGCGCTTTCATTATGGGCAGAATCGCGCCGTCACGCGCGATGCCCGCGGCAGGTTGCACGCTTCGTGAAATCGCGCGCGGACGTTGCCGGAAGCGAAACGCTGTCAGCGGCCGCAATGTACATTGCACGGCCCGGGCGTTTGTGAAATTTCGGCTGAGATGAGCGTTTGGCGAGCGCGAAGACGCGGTCGCGGAGGCGAAAAAAAAGCATCGTCCGACGCCTCGAACGATGCTTCTCCGATGCGAACCGGGCAATCGGCCCGGCTGCGATCAACTCCCGATGTAATCGAACAACGACATCTTCTGAATCTGCGAAAACGCCATCTGGGCCGCCTGCAACGAGTTCTGCGTCAACTCGTACTGGCTGATCGACGAAACCAGATCGATGCTCGTCAGATTCGCAATATCGCTCGCCGTCTGCGTCTGGCTCGTCTGCATCGAGGTCTGCGTCGACTGCACTTCCTGCTCGCGTCCGCCCACCACCGTCTGCGCCGACAGCACGTTGTTGAACGTATTGTTCACCTTCGTGCCCGCGGTCGTCAGCGCATTCGTCAACGCTGCCTGAGCGCCCGGCGATCCCGTCGGCTGCTTGAGCGCGCTCACGATCGTGTCGAGCGTCGCGAAGATGTCGTTGTTGTCGGTCGCCGCCGGCTGCACGGTGAACGAGTCCTTGTCCGCGGGCGTGCCGTCGATCGTCACCTTCTGGCCGCCGAGCGTGATGTCGGTCTTGCCCGTGTACGCCACGTTCGTCGGCAACGTGTTGTCCGGCGGAACCGACGTGATCGAATAGCTCGTCGTCCCGTCCGTCTGCGAGACGGAGAACGAAATCGTGTACTGGCTCGCATTGCCCGGGTTGCTCGTGTCGCTCACGCTCACCGGGCCGATCGTTCCCGTGCCCGAATTCGTATCGGCGGCACGCGACACCGGATCGCTCTCTATCGGCGATACGCTCTGGAAGATCGACAGACCCGTGTCGCCCACGGGAATCGAACGGCCCTCGCTGATCTGCACGCTGCGCTGGCCCTCGTCGCCGGCATAGCTCGCGCCGGTGCCGGACGAATTGTTCGAGAACGGCGCCGTGCCGCCCTTGAGCCCCGAGAAGATGTAGTTGCCGTTGCTGTCCGTGGTGCTCGCAAGGCTGAAGAGCTGATCGCGCAAGCCCTGGATCGTGTTCGCGATCGCCGTGCGGTCCGAATCGGTGAGCGAACCGTCGCCCGCATGCACGATCTGCGTCTGGACGCTCTGGAGCGCGCTGCTCACGCTGCTCAACGTGGCGTCTTCCTGCTGCAGCGACGACAGCGCCGTCGTCTGGTTCGTGCTGTATTGCGCGAGCGCGCCGCTCTTCAACGTGAGCTGCACCGCCTGCGCCGCGCCGAGCGGATCGTCGGATGCGGTGAGAATGCGCTTGCCCGATGAAATCTGCTGATACATCGAGGCGAGCGTGCTCTGCTGGTCGCTCATCGAAGCGACGTTCAGGTTGAAGTACTGGGAACTGGAAATACGCATCGCGTTTAACCTCAGTTGAACATGCCGAGCAGCGACTGGAACAGCGTCGAGGCGGTCTGGATCACCTTGCTGTTCGCTTGATAAAGCTGCTGATACTGAATAAGGTTGGCCGCCTCTTCGTTCAGGTTCACGCCCTGCACCGATTGCTGCGCCGAAGTCGCTTGAGTCAGCAGCGCGGTCTGCGCCGTGCTCGTCGCCTTGAGCTGATTGGTCGTGTTGCCGATCGTGTTGACGTAGTTCGCGTACGAACTCGTCAGCGTGTCGGTGCCGCCGTTGAGCGATTTCGCCGACACCAGGTTCGCCATGGCGAGCGCGTTGCTGCCGTCGCTCGTGCCGCCCTTGTTCTGCGCGATCTTGAACGCGTCGTTGTCCTTAGGCGTGCCGCTGATGGTCGCGGAAACGCCATTCGCCGAGACCGTCATGCCCTTCGTCGCATCGTAGGGAATGGTCTGGCCGATGGCGTAGCTGGTCCCGTCGACGGTCACCGCCACGTCCGACGTGAAGCCGTTCGCCGTCGCGCTGTAGGTCAGGTTGATGTCCGACGACATCGCGTTCTGCGTCACCGTCGCCGACGAAATCGACGCCGTGCCGGTGTTCGTGCTTGCCGCCGACGTCACCGCGGGCGACGCCGCCGCGATCGCCGCGCCGTTGCTCGTCGTGAGCTTGAAGTTGTCGAGCGCGGCGCGTGTCGGCTGGATCGTGAACGAGTCGCCCTTCTGCACGCCGGTCAGCGAAGACACGTCGATGTTCAGGCCGTTGATTGTCTTCTGCGTTTCCGTGGCCGGATCGATCGAACCGAGCTGCTGTCCTGTCGCCGGGTCCGTCACCGTGTACTTGCTGCCGTCGTAGGTGACGGTGAAATCGTTGGCGGGCGGCTGCGTGCCGTCGACGATCGTCGCGGTCGGCGTGCCAGTCCCCTTGTTGCGCGCGTTGGCGATGATGTTCGGATCGCTGGTCGCGAACAGCTTGCCGCCGGGCTGGCCGCTCAGGTCGAGGCCGAGCGCGTTCTGACCGTTCAGCTGGCTGGCGAAGCTCGTCGCGATGGCGCCGAGTTGCGCCTGCGCCGGGTCGAGCGTCTGCGTGCGGAAGTCGATGAGGCCGCCGATCACGCCGCCGGTGAGCGCCGAGCTATCGACGTATTGCGTGTTTGCGGCTGTCGGCGTGGTGCCGTCGCGGCTCTGGAACGCGACCGCGAGTTCGCTCGGATCGGACGCCGAAGGCACCGCTTGCAGCCCGTATTGCGTATTGCCGACGACGAGCGGCTGCCCGTTGCCGATGAAAACGTTGTAGTTGCCGTCCTGCTGCACGACCTGCACGCCGATCATCGAGCTGAGGTTGGTGACGAGCTGATCGCGCTGATCGAGCAACTGGTTCGGCTGCTGGCCGCCCGCGCTGGCGATGTTGATCTGCTTGTTGAGATCGGCGATCTGTTGCGAGTAGCTGTTGATCTGCGAGACGGCGCTCGTCAGTTGGGTGTTGACGCTCTGACGCAACTGGTCGTATTGCTCGCCGGCCGAGTTGATCTGATCCGCGAGCGTCTGGGCGCTGCTCATCAGCGACTGGCGCGCGGCGGCGCTGCTCGCGGAGTTCGCCACCGACTGCAGGCCGGAAAAGTAATTGGTGATGCCTTGCGCGATGCCTTTGGTCGGATCGCCCACGAGATTGTTCAGTTGCGAGATCAGCGAGTAGTACGTGCTCGCCGCGCTGCTCGACGCTTGCGTGTTGTTCACTTGCGTCGTCAGGTACTGGCTGTACTGACGCGTGACGGTGACGGCCTGCACGCCGTTGCCGAGATAGCCGGAGCCTGTGAACTGGCCGGAAGACTCCTGATACGAAACCTTCTCGAGCGTATAGCCCGGCGTCGCGGCGTTGCTGATGTTCTGTCCCGTGGTCGTGAGGCCCCATTGGGCTGCGTTCAGACCTGAAAGACCAATGCTGAAAATGTTATTGGACATGCGTTGAATCCTGGTGAGGCGGCGTTGGATCGGGCGCTGCCGCAATGGCTGATTTGTTTATCGGCGGATTGCCGGGGAAGTTGAGGGTTTGTTCTTCGTTTGCCGGCGCGTGCGCTTGGCGCGATGGGGCCATTATCGGAGGGGTTTCGCAATGGCTATTGCGCGAAGAGCGAGGGGTTTATGGGTTATTTCTTTGGTTTTGCTTCTGCTTTCGCCGGATCCCGTTTTCTTGTTGGTTTATTAGCACTGCCCCTGTGCGGGGCGGCAGTCACTTTCTTTGCTGCTGCAAAGAAAGCAACTGTATTGAGAGTCAAGTGCTGGGTCACAAGTGATCGTGATGTGGGGGATTCCAGGGGGTGCGATCGCGCATCATGGCGTTGAGCTGAGTAAGGAGCTTG
>NZ_JALQDH010000039.1:0-1430 GCF_023631365.1 Caballeronia sp. INML2
TAATGCCGTTCAGTTAGCGCTGCACGGCATTTTTGTTTATGGGGTGAGAAGTGGTTGTAAACGGAGCGCCGGGCTGTTAACTTTCCGGTGCGATGCTTGCCGACCACCTCACTTATCTGATCGAAGCACAAGAGCCGGCCGATCTGCGACGGTTGGCCGAGCATCTGCCCTACGCGTGGATCGAACGCGCAGTCCAGGCGACCGGGACAGCGAGCATTCGGCGCCGTCGCCTACCGGCTGAACAGGTGGTGTGGCTGGTCATTGCGCTGGCGATGTACCGCCACTGGTCGATTAGCGAGGTACTCGATAGCCTCGATCTGGCCTTGCCCAACGATGCCGCCCCGTTTGTCAGCAAGAGTGCTGCGGCGCAGGCGCGCCAACGTATTGGCGAAGCGCCGATGGCGTGGCTGTTTGCACAGACCGCGCGAGCGTGGACCACTCAGGACGCGGCCCACCATGCGTTCAAGGGCTTGAGTCTGTGGGCAATGGATGGCACCACACTGCGCACCCCCGACAGTCCGGCCAACCGCGAGCACTTTGGCGCGCAGGGCTACGCCAGCGGCAAGGTGGCGAGTTATCCGCAGGTGCGCGCCGTGACGCTCACCGCCATTCCGACGCACCTGATTGCCGATATCAATTTCGGTCGCTACGACACCAACGAAATGGTGTACGCCAAAAGCCTGCTGGCGCAAATCCCGGAAGACTCACTGACGGTGTTCGACAAAGGCTTTCTGGCCGCGGAAATCCTGTGTGGCCTGACGATGAACGCGCGCAATCGCCACTTCCTGATTCCAGCCAAAGCCAATACCTGCTGGGAAGTCGTCTCGGGTAGCGCTGACGATGCGATGGTGCGCATGCGTGTGTCGCCGCAGGCGCGCCAGAAATGTCCGGCTTTACCCGAATTCTGGAGTGTGCGGGCGATCCGTGCCATCGACGCGCGGGGACGCGAACGCGTGCTGCTGACTTCGCTCATGGATCGCCGACGCTTCAAACCCGCCGATATCGTCGCCTGCTACGAACGCCGCTGGCAGATCGAAACCAGTTACGCGGAGCTCAAGCAATCGATGCTCGGTTCGGAGTTGACCTTGCGCAGCCGCACCGTCGCAGGGGTCTATCAGGAGATCTGGGGCGCGTTGATCGCCTACAACCTGATTCGCCGCGAGATCGCCTGCGCCGCACGGGAGGCGAAACTTGCGCCGACTGATATCAGCTTCGTGCGAGCCCTCCACACGATTCAGCACGAGATGATGTGGGCGGCCCTCACGCCGGCGTTTGCAAAGTTACCCGCCTGCCTTCAGCGCCTGCGCGAAAGGCTCAAGTCTCTCCCCAACGAAAAACGACCCGGACGCGCATGCGACCGGGTCGTCAAATCCCGCCCTAAACGGTACACCGTTCGTTATCTAAGAAAAGACCTTAACTGAACGGCATTA
>NZ_JALQDH010000040.1:0-168783 GCF_023631365.1 Caballeronia sp. INML2
AAGAAAGTGACTGCCGTCCCGCACAGGGGCAACGCTAATAAACCAACAAGAAAACGGGATCCAGCGAAAAAAATTCACTTCACCAAAGAACGCCGCTTCATCTCCAACTGAGTAATGAGCCGCTGCAGCGTATTCTCCGCCGACCCCGGCATCGAAACAAACTTGAACCCGATGGTATATCGGCAATCCCCCTTCGCCGTTGTCGATTCCCGCTTCGAAACCAGCTTCATATCCACCGTAACCTTGCCATTGGCGCTGAAATGCAGCTCGGCATCCTGAATCACGATGCCCATCTCGAGATTGGCAACGCGCTCATCTGTCGTGCGCAACGCGACCCCCCCCAGCGACAGGTCATGCACCTCGAAGCGGAACCGCTCTCCCTCTGGCAGCGAACCCGTGCAGATATAAGGATCGAGCACCGGCGCCTCGACGCGGAAATATTCGCGCCGCTGCATGTAATACAAGACCATCGGAAACTCGGCCTCGAACGCCGGTCGGCCGTCGAACACCGTCTCGCGCGCCGGCGGCGTCGTGAACTCGACGCGCACGCCTTCCGGCGCCGCGTTGAAAACGAGCCTCTGCGACGCGAGCACGCCGCGGTTCTGCTCCGCCACGCCGCCCCAGTCGAACGTGAAGCGATGCGCGGTTACATCAACATCGAGCAACCGTGTGACGATTTGCCCGTCGCCGTATTGCGCCGTCAGAAAGTCGCCGCGATTGGCGAGATTGCGCAGCGCCACGCCGATTTCGAGCGGATTGCGCCGGCCGAAATCCACGTTGGGCGCGATGTCCTCGTCGGCAACGTCATGCATGTAATTGGTGTTCATGGGGCTAGCCGTGTTCATTGTGCTCGCGCGCCGGTCGGACATCCGAACGTCGCGCGTCGATCCGAACCCGAATCGGTCCGGCACTTCGGTTATTCAGGTTAGCGGCACACGTCTTCAAAAGTTTAGGGGTGCCCGGCGAAAAATGTATGTGGTGCGCCGTCCCTACGAACGTAAAACGTTTGCTGCCGAAAAAGATCCGAACAATCGCGCTTTTCGCGCTCGGTAATTCGCGCGTACGACGTCTTCCTAGCAAGAAGACGGCCGCATACATCGGCTGATTGCGTCAGACGATCTGGCGCATGATCGAGATGAGCTTCTTCGCGTATTGCGGATCGGTCGCGTAGCCCGCCTTCTGCATGCCGTGCGCGAAGCCCGCGACATCGCGCGAAGCCTGAATCACCGGCGCATAGCGCGGATTGTTCTTGATGACGCTCGCGTAATCGGTCAGCGCTTCCTCGTACGAATCGTAGGCGCGGAACTTTTCGACGACCTTCTGCGGCCGGCCGTTGACGTACTCGGTCGTGACCGAATTGACGGTCTTGCCGGTCCAGTTGCTCGACGCCTTGATCCCGAAAATGTTGTGGCTCGTCGAACCGTTCGCATGCTTGATCTCGCGCTTGCCCCAGCCCGATTCGAGCGCCGCCTGCCCGATGATGAAACGCGCCGGAATGCCGGTCGCCGCGCTCGCGGCCTGCGCCGGCACCGCGAGGCGGTCGACGAACGCGTTGACCTTGTCCGATCCGTTGCCGCGCGCCGGTGCTTCGAGCGAATCCGCCGCCGTGTAGCCCTTGCCCGCGAGCGACGCGCTGCTCTTGTTGGCCTGCGCCGCCGCGTACGCCTTCGCCATCGCGTTCATCGCGGCGAGGTTGCCCGCGTTCGCGTCGAGGTCGCCGCCGCCCGACATGCCGCCGAGCGTCTGCATCGCGTTCATCGCGCCTGCGCCGTTCCTGGCGTCCGCGCCGGCCTGGCCGCCCGCGTTGCGCATGAGCTGCTTCAGCATCATGTCCGCGACGCCAATGCCCTTCGACGACATCTGCTGCGAAAGCTGCTGATCGAGCATCGACGTGAACGACTTCGTATCGTTCGATTCGAACGGGCTGTCCGAAGGCGTCGCGTCGCGCATGCTCTTGAGCATCATCTGCGTGAAAACCGCGTCGAATTGCCTGGCCGCTTCCTTGAGTCCCTGCTGCGGATTCGCGCCGGCCTGCGCGCGCAGCGCGTCGAAGCCCTGCGTGTCGAGCGCGAAACGGTTCGACAGGCTCGAAAAGCCGCTCGTCGTATCGGTCGATGCCAGCGCGGTGCTGGCGATGCCGGTCGTGTTCGAGTTCATGAGGCTTCGTTCCTTAGATGATTTCGAGGTCTGCGCGCAGTGCGCCCGCGGCCTTCATCGACTGAAGGATCGAGATGAGATCCGCCGGCGTCGCGCCGAGCGCGTTGAGCGCCTTCACGACATCCGCGAGGTTCGCGCCCGCGCTCAGCATCTTGAGCGCGCCGCTGTCCTGCTTCAGTTGAATCGAGGATTCCTTCGCCGCGACCGTCTGCCCGTTCGAGAACGCGCCCGGCTGGCTCACCGCCGTCTTCGTGTTGATGACCACCGACAGGTTGCCGTGTGCGACCGCGCAGTTCTGCAGCGTGACCATCTGGTTCATCACGATCGAGCCGGTGCGCGCGTTCAGGATCACCTTCGCGGCGGCCTGCGCCGGACGCACGTCGATGTTCTGCAACTGCGCCATGAACGACACCTGCTCGCTCGCATCCTGCGGCGCGCGCAGTTGAATCGTGCGGCCGTCGAGCGCGAGCGCCGTGCCCATGCCGAACTGGTTGTTCACCGCCGCGACGATGCGCTGCGTCGTGTCGAAATCCATCTCGCGCAGTTCCATCTGCATGACGCCGCCCTGCTGCTGCAACGCCGACGGCACCGCGCGCTCGACGATCGCGCCGGCCGAGATGCGCCCGACCGCGAGCTGGTTCACCTGCACCTTGCTGCCGTTCGCGCTCGCGCCCGCGCCGCCGACGACGAGGTTGCCCTGCGCCATTGCATAGACCTGGCCGTCCGCACCCTTCAGCGGCGACATCAGCAGCGTGCCGCCGCGCAGGCTTTTCGCGTTGCCGAGCGAGGACACGGTCACGTCGATCGCTTCGCCGGGGCGCGCGAACGGCGGCAGCGTCGCCGTCACCATCACGGCGGCGACGTTCTTCAACTGCATGTTCTGCGTCGTCGCCGGGTTCACCGTGATGCCGAGGTTGCCGAGCATGTTGGTGAGCGACTGCGTCGTGAACGGCGTCTGCATGGTCTGGTCGCCGGTGCCGTCGAGGCCGACGACGAGACCGTAGCCGATCAGCGGATTGTCACGCACGCCCTGGAACGAGACGAGGTCTTTCAGACGCTCGGCGTGGGCGTGCTGCGCAGAGCCGATGGCGACGAGCGCGGCCGCGAGCGAGAACGAAACGAAACGGAGAAACGGATTCATGATCAGAACGGCGCGACGTTGAGGAAGAAGCGTTGGAGCCAGCCCATGTTTTGAGCTTCGTCGATATAACCCTTCGCCGAATATTCGATCTTCGCGTCGGCGACTTGCGTGGAGAAGACGGTGTTGCTGCCCGAGATCGTCGTCGGGTTGACGACGCCGGAGAAGCGCACGAATTCGTTGCCCTGGTTGATGAGCATCTGCTTTTCACCGCTCACCATGAGGTTGCCGTTCGACATCACTTCCGTGACCGTCACGGTGAGCGTGCCGCTGAACGTGTTGGCCGCGCTCGCGCCGCCCGCCGCCGTGAACTTGTTGGCGCCGGTGGCCGACAGGTTCGTGTTGTTGAAGAGGCCGCCGAAGATGCCCGGCGTCGTCGGCACGGCGAACGAGCCGTTGCCGGCGCGGTTGGTGTTCGCCGCCGACGACTTCGTCGCGTTGACGTTTTCCGAGATCACGATGGTCAGGATGTCGCCCACGTTGCGCGGCCGCTGGTCTTCGAACAACGGCCGGCCCGCGTAGCCCGCGTTGTAGATCGCGCCCGGCGAACGCGTGCCGACGGGCGGTTGCGGCGGACGCGCGGTCATCGGCTGCTGGACGATCGGCTCTTTCGGCACGAGGCCGCACGCGCCGAGCGCTGCAATGAGCGCGGCAATCGTTGCACGCGAGAGGATTTGAGTAGGCGACATCTTGGTGACTCGTATGAAGCGTTAAACCTGCATCTGCGAGAGCGTCTGCAGCATCTGGTCGGACGTGGTCACGGCCTTGCTGTTGATCTCGTAGGCACGCTGCGTCTGGATCATGTTCACCAGTTCCTGCACGACATTCACGTTCGACGCTTCAACGTAACCTTGCTGCAGCGAGCCCGCGCCGTTCAGGCCCGGCTGGGAGACGTTCGGCGCGCCCGAGCTGCCCGTTTCGGAGAACAGGTTTTCACCGCGCGCTTCGAGACCGGCCGGGTTGATGAAGGTCGCGAGCTGGATCGAGCCGACCGTCGTGCTGGCCGTGCTGTTCGGCTGCGTGATCGACACCGTGCCGTCCGAGCCGATGGTGATCGCCGTCGCGTTTTGCGGAATCGTGATGGCCGGGTTCAGCTGATATCCGCTCGATGTGACGAGCTGGCCTTGCGCGTTGGTCTGGAACGAGCCGTCGCGCGTGTAGGCGGTCGTGCCGTCGGGCATCGTCACCTGAAAGAAGCCCTGGCCGTTGATCGCGACGTCCTTCGAGTTGCCGGTCTGCTGCAGGTTGCCCTGCGTGTAGAGGCGCTCCGTTGCGACCTGTTGCACGCCGGTGCCGAGCTGGACGCCCGATGCCAACTCGGTTTGCTGCGTAGAGTTCGCACCCGGCTGGCGCGTGGTCTGGTACAGCAGATCCTCGAACACCGCACGCGAGCCCTTGAAGCCGTTCGTGCCCACGTTGGCGAGGTTGTTGGAGATCACGTCCATTTGCGCCTGTTGCGCGTTCATGCCGGTCGCGGCGATGTAGAGAGAGCGATTCATGTCTTTCGTGTCCTGTGTAGCTTGCGTTCGCCGCTCAAGAGAAGTTGAGCAGCTTGTTGGCCGACTGTTCGTTCTGATCGGCCGATTCCATCAGCTTGGTCTGCATCTGGAACTGCCGCGCGTTGGTGATCATCGAGACCATCGCGGAGACCGGGTTCACGTTGCTGCCTTCGAGCGCGCCGCCCGCGACGACCACGCTCGGGTCCGCATCGGCGGGGTCGCCGGTCGCGGTCCGGAAGAGGCCATCGTCGCCGCGCGTGAGCGTCGCCGGATCGGGATTGACGAGCTTCAGCTGATCCACGACCGCGATTGCCGTCGGCGGGTCGCCCGGAATCAGCGCGGAGATCGTGCCGTCCTTGCCGATCGTGACTTCAGCGCCCGGCGGAATCGACAGCGGGCCGCCGCCGCCGAGCACCGGCAGGTTGTTCGCCGTGACGAGCTGGCCGTTCTGATCGACGTGCAGGTTGCCCGCGCGCGTGTAAGCCTCGCTGCCGTCCGCCGCCTGCACGGACAGCCAGCCGGGTCCTTGAATTGCGACATCGAGCGGATTGCCGGTCTGCTGCACCGGCCCCGCCGAGTAGTCCGCGTTCGGCGTGGACGACAGCACGAAAGTGCGCGTCGTGCCATCGGCGGACTGGTTCTCGAACGACATCGGCACCTGGCGGAACGCCGCGAGCTGCGCCTTGAAACCCGTGGTCGACGCGTTCGCGAGGTTGTTCGCCACGACGGCTTGCTGCTCGAGCGCCTGGCTTGCGCCAGTCATCGCGGTGTAGATCAGACGGTCCATGAATCGCTTCCTTCTTTCCTGATGCGTCTAGTGCGTGCGAACGATGCTTACAGATTGATCAGCGTCTGATCGACGGTCTGCTGTGTCTTGATGGTCTGCGCGTTCGCCTGATAGTTGCGCTGCGCGGTGATCAGATTCACGAGCTCGCTCGTCAGGTCGACGTTCGAGTTCTCCACCGCGCCGCCCTGCAGCGTGCCGTGGTTGGTCGAGCCCGGCACCGAGACTTGCGCCGCGCCCGACGCCGCCGTCTGCGCGTACACGTTGCCGCCGAGGTTCTGCAGGCCGTTCTGGTTGTTGAAGTTCGCGATCGCGATCTGGCCGAGCGCCTTGGTTTCGCCGTTCGAGTAGTTGCCGGTCAGCATGCCGTCGGTGCCGACCGTGAAGCCCGTCAGTTCGCCCGTGCTGTTGCCGTCCTGATGCAGGTTCGTGAGACCGCTCTTCGCGCCGTACTGCGTCGTGCCGGAGAGATCGAGCGTCAGCGTCTGCGTCGCGCCGGGCGTCGGATCGGCGCCGTTCGGGATGGTGAACGTGAACGTCTTGCCCGAGGTCATGTTGCCCGATGCGTCGAACGTGACGGGGCCGAGGTCCGTCTTCTGCGTGACCGGATCGCCATAGCCCGCGAACGCTTCCCACGTGTTGGTGCTCGACTTCGTGAAATACACCGACACCTTCTGCGTGCCGCCGAGCGAGTCGTACGCATCGACGGACGTCGACGCGTTGTAGGTGTTGCCGTTGGTCGGATCGAAGTCGGCGGCTGCCTTGACGTCGTCCTGCGAATTCAGGTTGAACGCGGCGGTGATCGTCTTGGTTGCGGTCGGCGCGATGTTCGCCGTCGGCACCGTGAGCGGCACCGTGCTCGCGCTGTTGACGACGCCGCCCGAATCCGCCGCGTAGCCCATGAGTTGCAGCCCCGACGAATTGACGATGTTGCCGTTGTTGTCGAGATGGAACACGCCGTTGCGCGAGTACACGATCGAGCCGTTGTTCGACAACTGATAGAAACCGTTGCCGTTGATCGCGACGTCGAGCGCCTGGTTGGTCGTGGTGATCGTGCCCTGCGAGAACTGCTGCTGCACTTCGGCGAGACGCGTGCCGATGCCGATCTGGTTGCTGACGGCCGTGGCCATCGAGCTTGCATACATGTCGGCGAACTGCGCCGCGCCTTGCTTGAAGCCGACCGTGTTCGCGTTCGCGATGTTGTTGCCGATCACGTCGAGGTCGCTCGATGCGGCGCCCAGACCGCTCAGTGCTTGTTGGTAACTCATTTGATGTATCTCCGTGACGAGACCACGCTCGCCCTAAATGAATGGGGAATCAGAGAATCGAAGCGACGCTCGTCAACGCAACCGTCGAACCGTTCGCGAGCTTCAGACCCGGCGCACCGCCCGACATCTGCACGACGCTTTGCACCTGCGAAGCCGACAGCGTCGTCGCGGTCGCCTGCTGGCCGTTGATCGTGCCTTGCGCGGTGATCGTGTAGCTGCCGTCGGCGAGCGTGGCGCCCTTCGAATCGACCGGCGTCCAGCCTGTTACCGGCACGACGCCAGCGCCCTGCGCGCCTAGATCGAGCGTGTTGACGATCTGGCCCGACGAATTCTTCACGACGATCTGCAGGTCGCTCACGTCGTTTGCCAGTTGCACGCCGAAGCTCGACGACGCGCCCTTCGACACGGTCACGCTGTTGCCCGCCGCGAGCACGTTCGAGCCGATGAGCAGCGCGGCCTGCGTCTGCTGGCCGGCGGAAAGCTGCGTCGCGAGCGAGGACAGCGACGTGTTCAACTGGCCGATGCCCGTCACCGTGTTGATCTGCGCGAGCTGCGAGGTCATCTGCGAGCTGTCGGCGGGGTTGGTCGGATCCTGATTCTTGAGCTGCGTCACGAGCAGCGTGAGAAAGGTGTTCTGCAGATCCGACGCCGACTGCGCGCCGGTCGCCGAGCTCGACGAAGACGCCGACGAACTCAACGACGCGCCGTTCATGGTGTCGAGCAGCGTCTGCGAGACGGTCGTGCCGTTGCTGCCGATAGTGGTGCTGGAGGAGCTCACGTTGTGTTCCTTGAAGTCTTGATCAGGTTCCGATGGTCAGGGTCTTGAGCATCAATTGCTTGGCGGTGTTCAGCGTTTCGACGTTCGCCTGATAGGAACGCGAAGCGGAAATCATGTTGACCATCTCCTGCACCGGATCCACGTTGGGCAGCGTCACGTAGCCGTCCGCGTTTGCCGCCGGGTTGCTCGGGTCGTAGCTGGTTTTCATCGGGCTCGGATCGTCGATCACGCCGGTCACCTGCACGCCGCCGACCTGCTGGCCCGACGCGGTGCGCGCGCCGCCGAGCGGATCGACCGCGAAGACGACCTGTTTCGCCTTGTACGGCTGACCGTCCGGGCCGGTCGTGCTGTCCGCGTTCGCGAGGTTCGACGCGGTGACGTTCAGGCGCTGCGCCTGGGCGGACATCGCCGAGCCGGCGACGTTGAAAATGTTCATCAAAGAGGGCATCGCTAATCCTTTTCCGGGTGGAGTCGGCGCTTCGGCGCCGTGGCTCCGGCCCCATGCCGGGCTGGAGCCACGGCGTTAACTGTTCGATGTGATCGCCGAGAGCATCGACTTGATCTGCGACGACAGCACCGTCATGCCCGCCTCGAAGTGCAGCGCGTTGTCCGCGAACTGCACGCGCTCGGCGTCGAGGTCGACCGTGTTGCCGTCGAGCGACGGCTGGCTCGGCACGCGGTACGCGAGCTTGCCGTAGTCGTCGCTCGAACCGCCTGATGCGGACAGCGTCGACGTGCCGCTCATGTGGCCTTTGGCCGTCGTCGCCAGGCCGCCGCTCGCGCTCACGCTCACGGGCTGCGCCATCTTCAGCGTCGAATTGTTCGTGGCGCCGCCGCCCTGCTTGAGCGCGCCCGCGAGCGCGCTCGAGAAATCGACGTCGCGCGCCTTGTAGCCGGGCGTGTCGGCGTTGGCGATATTCGACGACAGCAATTCCTGCCGATACGCGCGCACATCGAGCGCCTCACGGCCAAAAGCGAATTCCTTGTCGAGTCTGTCTAGCATTCCGGTTTCTCCTGTCGGCAGCGCCGAGGCCTTTTTGCATGACACGCATCTTAGGAGCGGCGCGCAATAACTAATCCGACGAATAACCGGGAAACGGGGCCTCTATTCGACGCTTGCCCGCGGCGGCCGATATCTAGAATTCGTTTCGTTAGGAGCCGCCGCGTGTTTGCGGCTCGATTCGGATCAGGTACGGAGAAAGTTGATGAGCAGGTCGGCAAAGCGTGCATCGAACCCTACGGCTCGCGTCGCTATGACGCTCGCGCGCCGCACGCTGCGCGCTCTGGCCGGCGTGTCGCTGTTCATGAGCGTCGCGGCGGGCGCGTTTGCGCAGCAGAGCGACGGCCCGATCGTCATTCCCGGCAACGCCGAGACCAATCCGGCCGCGGCGGCCGACATGGCGAAGAACCTGAATGCGCCCGTTTCGCGTGCCGCGGTTCCCGTCGCGGCGCCCGCCGCACCCGAAATCGCGCGTTCGAGCGGCTATCGCGCCGCGACGAAAGCCGCCGACGCCGCGATGCGCAACGCCGCGCTCGAACTGGACGCCCGCGCCGACGCCGCCGACGACTCGATGAACGACGCGAGCGGCATGATCGTCATTCCCGGACCGGGCGAAGCGAAGCCCGCGCGCGCGCCGGTCGCGGCTCCCGCGCTCGCGAGAGCGCCCGCCGCATCGGTTTCGGTTTCGCGCGATGTGATGCCCGTTGTCGTGACACGCGACGATGGCGTCGCCCGCGGCGCGAATTCAAAGCCTGTCGCGGCGAGTCCCGCGACGCCCGTCGGCGCCGCTTCGCCGATGCGACGCGTGAGCTTCAATCCGTCGACCGCGGCAGCAGCCGCGCCCGCCGCCGCATCGCCGCAAGCGCCCGCCGCGATGCAGGACGGCGAATCGATCCGCGTCGCCGCGTTCAACTTTCTGCAGCAGCAGGCGGCCGGCTTGCCGGGCAAGGTCGAGATCACCGTCACGCCCGTTTTCCCGCGCGGCCTCGCCGCCTGCTCCGCGCTCGATCCGTTCATGCCGACCGGCGCGCGCCTCTGGGGCCGCATGACCGTCGGCGTGCGCTGCGTCGGCGAGCGCCCGTGGACACTCTATGTGCAGGCGCGCGTGTCGATCAACGCCACGTTCTATACAGCGGCGCGCGCAATCGCGCCAGGCGAGGTGCTGGGCAACGCCGATCTCGTCGCCCGCGAAGGCGACATCACCGCGATGCCGCAGGCCATCGTCACCGATCCGGCGCAGGCTGTCGGCGCGGTCGCGCTGTCGCGCGTGCCCGCAGGCCTGCCGCTGCGCACGGACATGCTGCGCGCGGCAAGCTCGGTCGCCATCGGCCAGAACGTGCACGTCGTCGCCGGCGGCTCCGGCTTTTCGATTTCGGCCGAAGGCACCGCGATGAACAACGCGGCGCCCGGCCAGCAAGTGCGCGTAAAAACGGCCGGCGGTCAGATCATCACCGGCATCGTGAAGGACAGTCAGACGGTGGAAATCGCCCTCTGAAGCGGGCTATGTTCGGTTCCCCACGTTTGTTTCATTTTGTTGCAAATGCGCTGAATGCCCGCCAGACAAGGCTTTCAGGGCGATGAGCGCGCCGAACGGCAGTTGGCAGTCCCCCGGCAGGGTAAAGTTTTCAAGCACCCTCGCCGATAAAGGACTCAACACGTTCGGGAATGGACATCGTGAAAATCGAATCGAATAGCAACACCACTCTGGCAGGCCTTCAAGACAACCTGCAGCGCGCGTCGCAAAACGACGCGAAGGGCGCCGCTGGCACCGTGCAGCAATCGGGCACGGGCACGGCGACGAATTCGACGGTGAGCTTGTCGCCGCTGTCGACGGACCTGCGCGCATCGAACGGCTCGGACATCGACACGGCGAAAGTCGAGTCGATCAAGGCCGCGATCCGCGACGGCAGCCTGAAGATGGACACGAGCAAGATCGCCGACGGCATTCTCAGCACCGCCCGCGACCTGCTGCAAACGAGAACCCCGCCGACCGGCGGCTGAACGTAGTGACCCTTGCGCGTCTGTGCGAAACAGGCGCGCGGCGGCGAGCGGCGTTCTTGCGCCGGCGGCTTTTGTGAAACCGCTATTCGAGCGATGCAATGAGAGACGCCCTGCTTGCCACTGTCACCGAAGAAGTCGCCGCTGTTCAGGCTTTCGAATCCCTCCTCGTCGATGAGGAAAAGGCGCTGATCGCCGCGCAGCCGCTTCCGGCGCTGCCTGAAATCATCGAGAACAAGACCGCGCTCACCGAGCGCATCTCCGCACTCGAAAAGGCGCGCGACGAGCAGTTGAAGGCGCTCGGTTTTCCCGGCGGCTTCGTCGGCATGGAAGCCGCCGCCGCGGACGACAGCGCGATCGCCGCGCAATGGGCGCTGCTCACCGCCGCCGCTCGACGCGCGAAACAGGGCAACAACAACAACGGCGTGCTGATCCGCACGCGCATGGAATACAACCGCAAGGCGCTCGCCGCCTTGCAGGTCGCGCCGTCGAAGAGCGGTTTCTACGGCCCGGATGGCCGCGTGCCCGGCGCCTGACCGCCGCTTTTTTTCGCTTTGCCGAACGGCGCGTGCTTCCCGCGAGGCACGCGCCGCTTTCGTTTCCCGCGCTTTCATCTAGCGAATAACCCCCTTTTCCCCGGCTTTATCCGCCGATGGTCGCTCGACGCCTTCCGCAATAATCGCTTTCATCAAAAAGCGGCTTCGCGCCGCTCGCACGTGCAAACGATGGAAGCAACGGAGTAAGGCCCGGTGGCAGAAGAAAGCGATCTCGAAAAAACCGAATCAGCCACTCCCAAGCGCCTGGAAAAGGCGCGGGAGGAAGGCCAGGTTGCGCGTTCGCGGGAACTCGCGTCGTTCGCTCTCCTTTCGGCGGGATTTTTCGGCGTGTGGGGTTTGTCGGGAGCAATGAGCCAGCATTTGCAGTCGATCCTGCGCGGCGCGTTCACCTTCGATCACGCGACCGTGCTCGACTCGCGCCAGATGATGATCGGCGCGGCAAACGCGAGCAAGGAAGGTCTGTTCGCGGTGCTGCCGGTTCTGCTGCTGACGGCTTTCGCCGCGCTCGCCGCGCCGATGGCCCTCGGCGGCTGGCTCATCACGACGAAGCCGCTTGCGCCGAACTTCGGGCGCCTGAATCCGGTCAGCGGCCTCGGCAAGATCTTTTCGATGCAAGGGCCGGTTCAGCTCGGCATGTCGGTATTGAAGACGATCGTCGTCGGCGGCATGGCGGGCTCGGCGATATGGAGCCGCAAGGCCGAAGTGCTCGGCCTGCTGACGAAGCCGCTCGATCTCGCGCTCGCCGACGCTATGCACCTGATCTTCGTGTGCTGCGGCATGGCGATCGGCGGGCTCTTTCTCGTCGCGGCCATCGACGTGCCGTACCAGCTCTACTCGCACGCGAAGAAGCTGCGCATGAGCAAGGAAGAAGTGAAGCGCGAGCACAAGGAAAACGAAGGCGATCCGCACATCAAGGGCAAGATTCGCGCACAGCAGCGCGCGGCCGCCCGCCGCCGCATGATGCAGGCGATTCCGACCGCCGATGTGATCGTCACGAACCCGACGCACTTCGCCGTCGCGCTGAAGTACACGGACGGCCAGATGCGCGCGCCGAAAGTCGTCGCGAAGGGCGTGAATCTGGTCGCGGCGCGCATCCGCGAACTGGGCCGCGAGCACAACGTGCCGCTGCTCGAAGCGCCGCCGCTCGCGCGTGCGCTGTATCACAACGTCGAGATCAATCGCGAGATTCCGGGCGCGCTCTATGGCGCGGTCGCGCAGGTGCTGGCGTGGGTCTATCAGCTCAAGCGCTACAAGGAAGATGGCGGCATCGCGCCGGACGAACCGTCCGATCTCGACGTGCCGAAGGAACTCGACAAAGGCGGCGTAACCGACGCCGAGGCCGAACAGGAAGCCGCAGAGGCCCTGGCCGGCGACAACACTGACAAGGGAGCCGCCGCATGAACGCGCGCGCTGGATTTTTCGCCAAACGGCCCGACGCGCTGGGGTCGCAGAACCTTCGGGCGCTCGCCGGCCCGATCCTGATCTGCATGATTTTGGGCATGATGATTCTGCCCTTGCCGGCGTTCCTGCTCGACCTGCTGTTCACCTTCAACATCGCGCTGGCGGTGATGGTGCTGCTCGTCAGCATGTACACGCAAAAGCCGCTCGACTTCGCGGCATTCCCGAGCGTGCTGCTGTTCTCGACGCTGCTGCGGCTGTCGCTGAACGTCGCGTCGACGCGTATCGTGCTGCTCGAAGGCCACACCGGTCCCGACGCCGCGGGCCAGGTGATCGAATCGTTCGGGCACTTTCTCGTCGGCGGAAACTTCGCGGTCGGTATCGTCGTGTTCGTGATCCTGATGATCATCAACTTCATGGTGATCACGAAGGGCGCGGGGCGTATCGCGGAAGTGGGCGCGCGCTTCACCCTCGACGCGATGCCCGGCAAGCAGATGGCCATCGACGCCGACCTGAACGCCGGCCTCATCAACGAGGAAACCGCGAAGAAGCGCCGGCAAGGCGTGGCGCAGGAAGCCGAGTTCTACGGCTCGATGGATGGTGCGAGCAAGTTCGTGCGCGGCGATGCGATCGCCGGTCTTCTGATCATGGTGATCAACGTGGTGGGCGGGCTGATCGTCGGCATGCTTCAGCACGACATGGACTTCGCGCACGCGGCGACCAACTACACGCTGCTGACCATCGGCGACGGCCTCGTCGCGCAGATTCCGTCGCTCATCATCTCGACGGCGGCGGGCGTGATCGTGTCGCGTGTCGCGACGGAAGAGGACATCGGCACGCAGCTTACCGGCCAGTTGTTCCAGAATCCGCGCGTGCTGATGATCACGGGCGTGATCATCGGCGTCATGGGATTGATTCCGGGCATGCCGCACTTCGCGTTCATGCTGCTCGGCGGCGGTCTCATCTACGCCGCGCGCTCGATGAACAAGCGCGCCGAGGCGAAGAAGAAAGCGAGCGCCGTCACCGATGTCACGCCGCTCGCGGCAAGCGCCGCAGCCGCGTCGGCGGAGAATGCGGAGGCGAGCTGGGAGGATGTATCGCTCATCGATCCGCTCGGGCTGGAAGTGGGGTATCGGCTGATTCCGCTCGTCGATCGCAACAGCGACGGCGAGTTGCTCAAGCGTATCAAGGGAATTCGCAAGAAGTTCGCGCAGGAAATCGGCTTTCTGCCGCCGGTCATTCACATTCGCGACAATCTCGAACTTCGGCCGAATGGCTATCGCATTGCGCTGAAGGGCGTCGAGGTCGGTGTTGGCGAAGCCTTCCCGGGCCAGTGGCTCGCGATCAATCCGGGTCAGGTATCGGCTGCCCTGCCGGGCGCGCAGACGCAGGATCCGGCATTCGGCCTGCCGGCGGTGTGGATCGACACGAATCTGCGCGAGCAGGCGCAGGTGTACGGCTACACGGTCGTCGATGCGAGCACGGTCGTCGCGACGCATTTGAATCATCTCGTGGTAACGCATGCGGCCGAGTTGCTCGGGCGACAGGAAGTGCAGGCGCTGCTGGAGCGAATCGGCAAGGACACGCCGTCGCTCACGGACGATCTGGTGCCGAAGGTGCTGTCGCTCACGACGCTGCAGAAGGTGTTGCAGAATCTGCTCGACGAAAGTGTGCCGATCCGCGACATGCGCACGATCCTGGACGCGTTGCAGGAGCATGCGCCGCGCATGTCCGATCCATACGATCTCACGGCGGCGGTGCGTCTCGCGCTCGGCCGCGCGATCACGCAGCAGTGGTATCCGGGCACCGACGATCTACAGGTGATGGGCCTCGATCCGACGCTGGAACGGGTGTTGTCGCAGGCTTTGTCGACGGGGACCAATCCCGGGCTCGAGCCGGGCCTCGCACAGACGCTGATGAACTCGACGCAGAACGCGATCATGCGTCAGCAGAATCTGGGATTGCCGCCGGTGTTGCTCGTGCAGCACTCGCTGCGCGCGATGCTGGCGAGGTTTCTGCGCAGGAGCCTGCCGCAGTTGAAGGTGCTGTCTTATGCGGAAGTGCCGGATACCAGGAATGTGAAGGTGGTGAATTTGATCGGGGCGTGAGGCGTCTGCCTAATGAAGCGATGCAGCAATCATCCCTTTGAGGTTTTTCGCGTCGAAGGCCACGGTCTTATCCGTGTAATAGTTCGCCCGCTCGAATTGCTTCTTCGTCACTGCCTTCTGGCTCTCCGCAATCGCCAGAATGTAGCCGCTGATCTTCTGCACCTTGTACTGCATATAGATCACCTCTGCTTCAAGCAGATGGGTGGAATTCGAGGCACCGATGATGATCAAGGGCTTGCGCGCCTCGAGAACGTGATCAGCTACCAAACCGCCGGGAATCGGAAGCTGGACGTCCGAGCGAAGCGGAATGCCGATTTCATTTGCTATTTCCCCGAGGACGCTCGATAGCCGTTCTTTGAAGTCGCTGTTCGACTGCCGTTCTGCCTGCGACGTCGCAATTCCGTAGAGTTGCTGGGCAGCCTCGGCGACGCGGAAAACGTAGGACGCGATACTTCCCTCGTCGTGTGTCATGGCGCGTATCACTTCGTCGTCGCAAAGGCGGGCCGGGCTCAGCTCGGCGAATTCGCGCGACCATCGCCCAAGCGCTGCCGACTCCACGTCACCGCCTGCCATGCTCGCGTACAAGCATGCTTCTCCATTTTCGTCGATCACGTACGAGCCGTTCTTTGGACGCACGCGCACCACGACGCGGTCTCCGGTCCCAGGATATTCAAGTGGCGTGACGATTCGATGCGTGCCATTGGTGTCGGAGTGCACTTCGAATAGAGAACAGATGGTCCGCTTCAGCGATTCGGTCAACTCCATAGGTCACCTTGGCGATTTATTCTGATCGGCGTCTCGATGCCGACGGCTTTGCAAAAGATCTTGATCAGTTCGGCTCGGTCCGGTTCCAGCCTTGGATCGAAGTCACGATGAGGCTTAAGGTTAAGCTCGGGCGCGCGTGGCAGCAAGCGATTCCGGTAATCGACCGTTGTGCTGCAAGGCAGCTTGCAATGCAAGTCCTTGTGACTGGGATGATAGTGGAACTCGAAGAGTGGGTATAAATCGCCGCTGCGAACGACGCAGAGCAAGTAAGCGTAAAACGAGCGGTCGGTGCGCTCGGGGCCGTCGTGCCAAATGAAGATCACACGATGCTCGTCCGATACCGGGATAAGGTCGGTAGCCTGACTGCCCTGCCGCCCTATCTTGTTGAAGGGCTTAGGAAGTTTGTTCCTGACCAGCTTAGTGAATTGGGGCGTTCCCGTAAGGTACTTGATCGCGCTTTTGTGTCTGGCAAGGTCTTTCGGATTCACGATGCGGCTCTCTCAGTTGTTTCGAGCGACCGCATCGGGCAACGCTGTGCGCGATTCAGGACGTGAGCGGCCGATCAATTCCCCCTTCGGAACCGATGCTAACCGCAACCGCCGGCACGCAATCCTTCGTTTAACGAATATTTCAAACTGCGTCAGAGAAAGCTGAGTCGAGGCAGCGAGCTAACTCAACACTCCACAATATTCACCGCCAACCCACCGCGCGAAGTTTCCTTGTATTTGGTCTTCATATCCGCGCCGGTTTCCCGCATCGTCTTGATGACCGAATCGAGCGAAACGTAATGCGACCCGTCCCCGCGCATCGCCATGCGCGCGGCGTTGACGGCTTTCACGGAACCCATCGCATTGCGCTCGATGCACGGAATCTGCACCATCCCGCCGACCGGATCGCAAGTCAGCCCGAGGTTATGCTCCATGCCGATTTCGGCTGCGTTCTCCACCTGCGCCGGTGTTCCACCTTGCACCGCGGCCAACGCCCCCGCCGCCATCGAACAGGCGACGCCGACTTCCCCCTGACATCCCACTTCCGCGCCGGAGATGGAAGCATTCATCTTGTACAGAATGCCGATCGCGGCCGCCGTCAGCAGAAAATCGATGACGCCCTGCGTGTTCGACCCCGGCACGAACCGGTCGTAGTAATGCAGCACCGCCGGAATGATCCCCGCCGCGCCGTTGGTCGGCGCCGTGACGACGCGTCCGCCGATCGCGTTCTCTTCATTCACCGCGATCGCGTAGAGATTGATCCAGTCGATCATTGAAAGCGGATCGCGCAAGGCCTGCTCCGGTTTGCCCGCCAGCGCCTTGTACAACTGCGGCGCGCGCCGCTTCACCTGAAACGGTCCCGGCAAGTGCCCTTCCGCATCCGGATTGCCGATACCGCAGCCGCGCGCGACGCAATCCTGCATCACGTCCCAGATGCGCAAAAGGCCCGTGCGAATCTCGTCCTCGCTTCGCCAGACGCGCTCGTTTTCCCACATCAACTGCGCGATCGACTTGCCCGATTCAGCGCACATCTTCATCAGCTCGTCGCCGGTATGGAACGGATACGGCAACTGCTCGTGCGCCGTCAGCACCGCCGTGTTCGCCGCGCCTGCCGTCACGACGAATCCGCCGCCCACCGACAGGTACGTCGCTTCGCGCAGCAACGCGCCGTCCGCATCGAACGCGTAGAGCTTCATGCCGTTCGGATGCTCCGGCAGCGCCTGCCGATAGAACGCGATGTTTTCCTTGATCGTGAACGGAATCTTGCGCTTGTTGAGCAACGCGAGCGTCTTCGACGCACGCACCGCTTCGAGTCGCGGAACGATGCTCGAAGCATCGACGGTATCGGGCGCATCCCCCATCAGGCCGAGCATCACGCCGCGGTCCGTGCCGTGGCCCTTGCCCGTCGCGCCGAGCGAGCCGTACAACTCGCATTTCACCGATGCGGTCGGTTCCAGCAGCCCGTCGCGCTCGAGCCCCTGCGCGAACATTAATGCTGCGCGCATCGGTCCGACAGTGTGCGAGCTCGAAGGTCCGATGCCGACTTTGAAGAGGTCGAATACGCTGACTGCCATGACTGCTCCTGCGTGTAAGAGTTAGCGCGCCGGCAGCGGCAGACACACCGCGAGCCAGGCGGGCGGGGTCGGTGCAAGCCGCAGCGCGACCGGCGCGTAGCGGCCGTCAAGCCGCGCCGCCAGATGAAAGAGTTCCGCCGCGTTCTTCGGATCCCACTGACCCGAGAAACCCGGCAAGCCCGCCTCGCGACGCTTGGCGTCGAACGGCACGGACGACTTCACGAATTCATCGTGCGTCTTCGTGCCGAGCGCGTAGGGCGTGAGCCAGTTGAGCGCCTCGGCGAGCGTCGCGCCCGACTGCGCGCGCTCCGGCAGCCAGTTGCGGTTGTGCCGCCGCGCGGCGAGCGCCGCCGTCACGAGCGGCTGAAGATCGTACGTCACGTAGCGAAGCGCATCGCGTTCGGCGAAATCGACCGTCGATCCGTCCGGCGCGATGTTGTCGCCGATATGCTCGACGAAAAGCCGCTGCGCCGCATTGATGAGCTTGCGGTCGTCGATGGTGAACGCGCCCATCGCCACCAGCTTCACGCGATGGCTCTGCCAGTTGTTCCGGTAATTGCCGGTGAGCGGCCGGGGCTGCTTGTCCATGTCGGCGATGTAGCCGTTCACCATTTTCGTGATGAACGCGTTCGCCGCGTTGCGCGTCTTGACCGGCAGGGCGCTCGCCGTGAGGTCGTACGCCAGGATCAACGATTCGAAGTTCGTCTCGTCGATTGGATTGAAGCTCGGCTGATAGGTCGTCGTCCACGCGAACAGGAAGCGGTCGACGAGCCGCAGATAGCGCTCGTCGCCGGTCGCGCGCCACGCGAGTGCGGCATCGCGCATGAGGCCGAGGTCTTTCTCCGCTTCGACGCTTTCGTCGTAGATGCCCTCGTGCGGCAGCGTGCCTTCGGTGTGCAGCTTCGCGCGCGCCTTCGGCTGATCGTTCACGTGCGATTGCACCATCTTCACCAGCGCCTTCACACCGGGATCGGCATTGGTGCGTTCGCTCGTCTGCATCGCGGGCGCGGCGCAGAAATTCATCGCGGCCTGCGCGGACGACGCGGCGACGAGCAGCGCGCCGAGCATCGCTCGCGCCGCGCGCGCGCGGATCGTCCCTTTCACCTCTCGCACCTTGAACGCCATGTGAACTCCCTGGTTTGGCTTTTTGGTCCGGGGTGAGATGTTAGCTGTTCTGGAACGCGCCGCAAAACCGCCCGACAATGCTTTACGCTTCCGGGCGGCGCCCTCTCAGGTCCTTCGCGATGCCTTAGTCGTCCGCGTACTCCGATACGGGCACGCACGAGCACATCAGATTGCGGTCGCCATACGCGTTATCCGCGCGTCCGACCGGCGACCAGTACTTGCGCGCCACCAGCGACTTCACCGGATACGCCGCCGCCTCGCGCGTGTACGTGTGCGTCCAGTCATCCGCCGCGACGACCGTCGCCGTGTGCGGCGCGTTCTTCAGCACGTTGTCCTCGCGATCGGCGCGGCCTTCTTCCACCGCACGGATTTCCTCGCGGATCGCGATCATCGCGTCGATGAAGCGGTCGAGCTCTTCCTTCGATTCCGATTCCGTCGGCTCGACCATGAGCGTGCCGGGCACGGGGAAGCTCATCGTCGGCGCGTGGAAGCCGTAGTCGATCAGGCGCTTCGCCACGTCTTCCACCGAGATGCCGCTCGATTCCTTGATCGGCCGAACGTCGAGAATGCACTCGTGCGCAACGAGTCCGCCCGCGCCGCTGTACAGCACCGGATAGTGCGGCGCGAGACGCTTGGCGACATAGTTCGCCGCGAGGATCGCGCTTTCGGTGGCGGCAGTGAGACCTTGCGCGCCCATCATCGCGATGTACATCCACGAGATCGGCAGGATCGCGGCCGAGCCGTAAGGCGCCGACGACACCGCGCCGATGCCCGCGTCGTCGCGCTTGTAACCCGTGGATGCCTGATTCGGCAGGAACTTCGCCAGATGCGCGCCGACTGCAACCGGACCGACACCCGGCCCGCCGCCGCCGTGCGGAATGCAGAACGTCTTGTGCAGGTTCAGGTGCGACACGTCGCCGCCGAACTGGCCAGGCGCGCACAGGCCGACCATGGCGTTCATGTTCGCGCCGTCGACATACACCTGGCCGCCGTGCGAATGCACGATGTCGCAAATCTCGCGGACGTTGCGCTCGAATACGCCGTGCGTCGACGGATACGTGATCATGATCGCCGCGAGATTCGCGGAATGCTTTTCGGCCTTCGCCTTCAGATCTTCGATATCGACGTTGCCGTTCGAATCGCACGCAACGACGACGACCTGCATGCCCGCCATCTGCGCCGACGCCGGATTCGTGCCGTGCGCGGACGCCGGAATCAGGCACACATTGCGATGCCCTTCGCCGCGCGATTCGTGATACGCGTGGATGATGAGCAGCCCCGCGTATTCGCCTTGTGAGCCGGCGTTCGGCTGCAGCGAAACAGCCGCGTAACCCGTGCACGCGACGAGCATCTGTTCGAGCTGATCGATCATCGTGCGATAGCCGACCGTTTGCTCGGCGGGCGCAAACGGGTGAATCTGCGCGAACTCGGGCCACGTGACGGGCAGCATTTCGGATGTCGCGTTGAGCTTCATCGTGCAGGAGCCGAGCGGGATCATCGTGCGGTCGAGCGCGAGATCCTTGTCGGCGAGGCTGCGCAGATAGCGCAGCATTTCGTGTTCGGAGTGGTGGCGATTGAAGACCGGATGCGTGAGGTACGCGCTCGTGCGATGCAGTTGCGCCGGCAGCGGATCGGCTGCGGCCTGATCGAGCGCGTCGATATCGAACGTTTCGGTCTTGCCCGCGACTTCGGCGAACAGCGCGAAGAGCTTGAGCAGGTCGTCGCGCGTGGTGGTTTCATCGAGCGATACGCCGACTTGCGTCGCGCTCACGTGGCGCAGGTTGATATGCGCGGCGTACGCAGCCTGATGCAGCGCGGTCGTGCTCGCGCCGCTGTCGATCGTGATCGTGTCGAAGAACGTGTCGTTGGCGATTGCATAGCCGAGCTTCTTCACGCCGGCCGCAAAAATGGACGCCACGCGGTTCACGCGCAACGCGATCGTCTTCAGGCCGCGCGGGCCATGATAGACGGCATACATGCTGGCCATGATCGCGAGCAGCGCTTGCGCCGTGCAGACGTTCGACGTCGCCTTTTCGCGGCGAATGTGCTGTTCACGCGTTTGCAGCGCGAGGCGCAGCGCGGAATTGCCTTGCGCATCGACGGTCACGCCGACGAGACGCCCCGGCATCTGGCGCTTGAATTCGTCGCGCACGGCCATGTACGCCGCATGCGGCCCGCCGAAGCCGACCGGCACGCCGAAACGCTGCGTATTGCCGATTGCGACATCCGCGCCCCATTCGCCCGGCGGCGTGATGAGCGTCAGCGCGAGCAGATCCGCCGCCGCGACGACATGGCCGCCCGCCGCGTGGATTGCTTCCGCGAGCGCGCGATAGTCGCGCACATCGCCATTCGCGCCGGGGTATTGCAGCAGCACGCCGAACGCGTTCGCGCTCGCAGCATCCGCGGCCGGGCCGACCTTCACTTCGATGCCCGCGGGCTTCGCGCGCGTCTTCACCACTTCGATGGTCTGCGGCAGCACGTCATCGGCGACGTAGAACACGTTCGATTTCGGCTTGCCGACGCGCTGCAGGAGCGTCATCGCTTCGGCTGCGGCCGTGGCTTCGTCGAGCAGCGAGGCGTTCGCCATCGCGAGGCCGGTCAGGTCCATCACCATCTGCTGGAAATTGAGCAGCGCCTCCAGACGGCCTTGCGAAATCTCCGGCTGATACGGCGTGTAAGCCGTGTACCACGCCGGATTTTCGAGCACGTTGCGCAGGATCACCGCCGGCGTGTGCGTGCCGTAGTAACCCTGGCCGATGTAGGTTCGAAACACCAGATTCTCGTCCGCCAGCCGGCGCAGCGACGCGAGCGCTTCCGCTTCGCTCTTCGGCTGCGTGAACGCACCGAGCGGCAGCGTTTCGTTGCGGCGGATCGATTCAGGAATCACCGCGTCGATGAAGGCCGCGCGCGACGCGAAACCGAGCGCTTCGAGCATCGCGCGCTGGTCCGCTTCATCGGGGCCGATGTGCCGCTCGACGAATGCGTCGTGGCATTCGAGCGCGGCGAGTGACAGGGAAGTGCGGTTCATCAGGCGATCCGGGTGTTCGAGCTTCATGTGAGTTCCTGCGATGCGGCTCACCGTTGAGCCGCAATCGTCATTGAGATGAGTTATTCGCCGATCGACTTGCCGTAGCCTTCGGCGTCGAGCAGCTTGTCCAGGCCGGCGTCGCCCGCCGGCTTGATCTTGAAGAGCCAGCTTTCGTACGGCGCGCCGTTCACCTGATCGGGCGCCGACGTGAGCGCGTCGTTCGATGCGACGATTTCGCCCGAGACCGGCGCGTAGATGTCCGATGCCGCTTTCACCGATTCGATGACGGCGATCGCATCGCCCGCGGTCACGGTCTTGCCCGCCGCGGGCAACTCGACGAAGACGATGTCACCGAGCGCTTCCTGCGCGTGATCGGTGATGCCGACGGTCAGCGTGCCATCGGATTCGGTGCGGACCCATTCGTGCGATTCGGTGTATTTCAGATCGGCCGGGATGCTCATTGGATGCTCCTTGCGTGTGCTTTCGTGAGGTTCTTGATTCGAGGAAACGGGCGCGACGGCGTTACGACAGCTCGACGAGAACCTTGCCGTTGCGCACGAACGGAAGTTTTACCACGCGCGCCGGAAGTTGCTTGTCGCGGATGACGACCTGCACCGTGTCTCCGACGGCGACAGCCGCCGGCACGCGCGCGAAGGCGATGGATTCCTGCATCGACGGCGAAAAGGTGCCGCTCGTGATCTCGCCGTCGCCGTGCGGCGTGACGACTTTCTGATGGGCGCGCAGCACGCCGCCCGCCTTGCCGTTTTCCTTGATCAGCACGAGCCCGACGAAATTGGCCTTGGAGCCGTGCGCCTCGAGCGCGCTGCGGCCAACGAAATCGCGCTGCGTTTTCAGATCGACGGTCCATGCGAGGCCGGCGTCGAGCGGCGAAACCGTCTCGTCCATGTCCTGACCGTACAGGTTCATGCCGGCTTCGAGACGCAGCGTGTCGCGCGCACCGAGGCCGGCGGGCTTCACGCCCACGGCGGCGAGCGCGTTCCACAACGCTTCGACTTGTGTCGCCGGAACGACGATCTCGAAGCCGTCCTCGCCGGTATAGCCGGTGCGCGCGAGCATCAGCTCGCCATATTGCGTCGACGGGAAAACGGCCGCGTTGAATGGCTTGATGTCCTGAGTTTGCGCGCGCGTGTCCGGCAGCACTTGCCAGGTCTTTTCGCGCGCGGTCGGGCCCTGAACGGCGATGATCGCGAGATCGCGGCGCGGCGTGATGGAAAGATTGAATTCGCCTTCGGCATTCAACTGGCCGAACCAGGCGATGTCCTTTTCCGCCGTCCCCGCGTTCACGACCACGCGGAAACTCGTTTCGGAAAAGTAGTAGACGATCAGATCGTCGATCACGCCGCCGTTGCCGTTGAGCAGGCACGAGTAGAGCGCACGGCCGGGCGTCGTGAGCTTGTCGACGTTATTGGCGATGGCGTACCTGAAGAATTCGCGGACGGCGTCGCCCTCGAAATCGACGACGCGCATATGCGACACGTCGAACATGCCGGCGTCGGTGCGCACGGCGCGATGCTCGTCGATCTGCGAACCGTAGTTGACGGGCATGTCCCAGCCGCCGAAATCGACCATGCGCGCGTTCAGCGCGAGGTGGGCGGCGTGCAGGGGCGTGTGTTGAAGTTCGGTCATCGGGGCCTCGGTTCGCGAAACAAAAAAGGCCACGCCGCGCACATTTCGCCCGGCCGATGCCTTTTCGTGCTGCCGAAAGCAGCGCGCAAGGCTCATGCCCCGTAGCGGATGCGATGCGTGACCCCTCTGTCCTCGGTACCTGAGAGATTGCGCGAACCGTGCACGGTCGTGCTGCGGTTCATCGCGCGCCCCTTCGGTGGGCAACTGGCTTCATGAGGAAGCCGCTGCCGCTCTCCAGAGTGCGAGGAAACGAATTCCTCGACGCCGTCGGTCCTTTTGCCTGAGAGTTTGCGGGTATGCCCCTTCGGCGGCGCGGTCTTCGCTGCATGAACGAAACCACGCGCTCTCCCGACGCGTGCGGCAGAATTTACGCGACCGAATAGGGCTTGTCAAACGGATTCGGGCGCGTTCGATGGACACCGAACACGTCCGCTGAACGATGTTCAGTCGAGTTGCCGAAACGGCACGCGCCGCCCTTCCCGGTCACTCTGAATCGCCAGTTCGATGATCGTCATCGTATCGACCGCGTCCTGCGGCGAAATGGGAAACGGCTTGCCGTCCTGAATCGACGCCGCCAGCGCGCGATAAAACTCGATATACGCGCCGTCCTTCGTGGCGAATTCATGGCGCAGGTCGAGATCGCCATCGACTTCGCGCAGCACGCCCGGCGGATTCTTCGCAAACTCCGGATTGCCGGGCCGCATGCCGGAACGCAACTGGTCTTCCTGCGTATCGAGCCCGTTTTTCACATAGCTGCCCCGCGTGCCGTGGATCGCGAAACGTGGCGGTTCCAGCGCCGCGAGCGCGCTGGCGTGCAGGATCACTTCCTTGTCGTCGTAACCGAGCACGAGATGCACGTAATCCGGCGCGTGCGCGTGATCGCGATGCGCCTTCACGAACGCCGTCACCGTCTGCGGCGCGCCGAAGAGCGTCAGCGCCTGATCGATCAGATGCGGCCCCAGATCGAACAGCAGGCCGCCGCCGCGCTCGGCTTCCTCGCGCCAGCGCTGCGGCACTTTCGGGCGAAAACGGTCGAAATGCGATTCGTAATGCGTGATGCGCCCGAGCCGCCCGCTTTCGACGAGCGCGCGCACCGTCATGAAGTCGCCGTCCCAGCGGCGGTTGTGAAACGGCGCGAACACGAGACCGCCTTGCGCGGCGAGATCGGCGAGCGTGCGTGCGTCGCGCGCGGAAAGCGTGACCGGCTTGTCGACGACCACATGCTTGCCCGCCGACAACGCGCGATGCGCGAGATCGAAGTGCGTGTCGTTCGGCGTCGCCACGACGACACATTCGAGCCCGTCGACGGCGAGCAGCGCCTCGAAGTCCGCGACGATCCGCGCGTTCGGATAATCCGCCGTCGCGCGTTCGGCCTGGCTCGTCGCGATGGCCGTCACTTCCGCCCGGCCGCAGTGCTCGATGACGGGTGCGTGAAATGTCGCGCCGGCGAGGCCGTAGCCCATCACGCCGACTTTCAGTGCTGTGCTCATGCGGGCATCGTCCTGTCGTAAATTCGATCGGATATTGTGGCACGAACGAGGGCCGGAACCGCGCCGCCGCTATCGTGTTAACATCGCGCTCTCCTCCGCGCGCGGGTTTCAGCAAGCGCGCCCCGAACTCCAGAAGCCCAATACGATGTCCGCTGGTCTCAACGCCGCGCAAAGCGAAGCCGTGCGCTATCTCGATGGTCCCTGTCTCGTGCTCGCCGGCGCGGGCAGCGGCAAGACGCGCGTGATCACACAGAAGATCGCGCATCTGATCGAAGGACGCGGCTTCGAGCCGAAGCACATCGCCGCGCTCACGTTCACGAACAAGGCCGCGCTCGAAATGCGCGAGCGCACCGCGAAGCTGCTCGAAGGCAAGACGCTCACGACGCCCGGCAAGGAAGGCCGCAAGATTCCCGTCAATCAATTGACGATCTGCACCTTCCACTCGCTCGGCGTGCAGATCATGCGGCAGGAAGCGGAGCACGTCGGGCTGAAGCCGCAGTTCTCGATCATGGATTCGGACGACTGTTTCGGCATGGTCCAGGAACAACTCGGCACGACCGACAAGGGGCTGATCCGCAAGATCCAGTCGATCATCTCGCTGTGGAAGAACGCGATGGTGTCGCCGGATCAGGCGTCCGTGCTCGCGAGCAACGACGACGAGCACCAGGCAGCGATCGTGTATCGCAGCTATGCGGCGACGCTGCACGCGTATCAGGCGCTCGATTTCGACGATCTGATCCTGCGTCCCGCGCAGCTTTTCGCCGAGAACGAGCAGGTGCGCGACAAGTGGCAGAACCGCCTGCGTTATCTGCTGATCGACGAGTATCAGGACACCAACGCCTGTCAGTACGAATTGCTGAAGCAGCTCGCCGGCCCGCGCGCGGCGTTCACGGCGGTCGGCGACGACGATCAGGCCATCTACGGCTGGCGCGGCGCAACGCTCGAAAACCTCGCGCAGCTCGGCAAGGATTTTGCGAAGCTGCACGTCGTCAAGCTGGAGCAGAACTATCGCTCGACGGTGCGCATCCTGACGGCGGCGAACAATGTCATCGCGAACAATCCGAAGCTGTTCGAAAAGAAACTGTGGTCCGAGCACGGCATGGGCGACACGATCACCGTCACCGGCTGCAACGACGAGGAGCACGAGGCGGAATCCGTCGTGTTCCGGCTATCGGCGCACAAGTTCGAGCGGCGCACGCAGTTCCGCGACTACGCGATTCTTTATCGCGGCAATTTTCAGGCGCGCATCTTCGAGCAAGTGCTGCGGCGCGAGCGCATTCCTTATGTGCTGTCGGGCGGGCAGTCGTTTTTCGACAAGGCGGAGATCAAGGATCTCATCGCGTATCTGCGCCTGATCGCCAATCCCGACGACGATCCCGCGTTCATTCGCGCGATCACGACTCCGCGGCGAGGCGTCGGCAATACCACGCTCGAAGCGCTCGGCGCGTTCGCGGGCGCGGCGAAGGTGTCGCTCTTCGAGGCGGTGTTCATGGGCGGCATCGAGGCGCGTCTGTCTGCGCGGCAGGTCGAGCCGCTACGCACCTTCTGCGAATGGATTCGCCGGCTGTCGGACCGCGCGGCACGCGATCCCGCGACCGAAGTGCTCGACGACATGATGGAAGCCATCCACTACGAGTCGTATCTCTACGATGCGTACGACGAGCGCCAGGCGCAGTCGAAATGGCAGAACGTGCTCGAGTTTCTCGAATGGCTCAAGCGCAAGGGCACGAAGCCCGAAGCCGCGCCGGGAACGGAGCAGACAGGCTACGACACCGCCGACGGGTTCGCCGATGAAGGCAAGAACCTGCTCGGCCTGATCCAGACCGTCGCGCTGATGTCGATGCTCGAAGGCAAGGAGGAAGATCCGGATGCGGTGCGGTTGTCGACGGTGCATGCGTCGAAGGGACTGGAGTATCCGCACGTGTTTCTGGTGGGCGTCGAAGAAGGGATCATGCCGCATCGCGGCAGCTCGGACGACGACGCGCCCGTCGACGATTCGCGCATCGAGGAAGAGCGCCGGCTGATGTATGTCGCGATCACGCGCGCGCAGCGCAGTCTGCATCTGAACTGGTGCAAGAAGAGAAAGCGCGCGCGGGAGACGGTGGTGTGCGAGCCCTCGCGCTTCATCCCCGAGATGCTGCTCGACGATGCGCCGCCACCGACCGCCGAGGAAAAGCCGCTGTCGCCGAAGGATCGTATGGCGATGCTCAAGGCGATGCTGCAGAAACCTTGATGCCTTCTTCGTGCTCCAAACAAAAAACCCTGCGCCGCAAGACGCAGGGTTTTTCTCATTGCACTCGAGAAGGTTACTTCGCCGCGTTCACCATGTAATCGACGGCCGCCTTCACGTCCGCATCCGGCGCGTTCGATCCGCCCTTCGGCGGCATCGCGCCTTTGCCGTGCAGCGCGTAGTTATAGACGGTGTCCATCGGCTCCTTCAGGCGCGGCGCCCATGCGGCCTTGTCGCCGAACTTCGGCGCGTTGAGCACGCCGGCCGCGTGACACGCCTGGCAGACTTGCTCGTAGAGTGCCTTGCCGGCCTGCGCGGCATCCGCGCTTTGACCGCCGGCCGCCGGCGCAGCCGATGCAGCCTGCGGCACCGATGCCAGCGCCGCGACGGCTGCCGCCGCCTGCGCGTTCTCATTCGCGCTCGCTCCCGCCGGAGCCGCCGCGCCCGAAGCCGCTGCCGCACCTGATGCGCCCGCGCTCGCCGCTGGGCCCGACGCGGGTTGCGCCGGTTCGGCCAGTTTGCCGCCGCTGCCGTTCGCCATATAGACAACCGCGCGCGCAATTTCGAAGTCGCTGTAATCGTCGGGGCTGGCGCCGCCGCGTGCGGGCATCGCGCCCTTGCCGTTGAGCGCGTTGTGCAGGAGCGTGTCGTAGCCTTCGCCGATGCGCGGGGCCCACGCGCCGGCATCGCCGAACTTCGGTGCGCCAGCGGTGCCCGCTGCGTGACAGGCCGAGCAGACGGCCTTGAAAACTTCTTCGCCGGTCTTGTAGACGCGCGGTGCGTTGGCATCGCGGATATCGACCTGCGCGGCGGGCGCGATGCGCTCCTTCACCGACTGCTCGATGTCCGTGCCCGCGCCGGTACGCGTCGAGTTGTTCACATACACCGCGAGCAGAATGATGATGGCGACCGGGATGCCGAATCCCGCGATGACCGCGGCGATGAGTTGGCCGGGTGTCTTGATCGGGGCTCCGTGGGGTGCTTCGCTCATGCTTGTCTCGTCTCCCGTTTTTTGGTGTGAGTCGGTTCAGTGACAGCGTGACAGCTACCGCATTGCGCTTGCGCGGGCCTTGGGGAAAGGCACGGTCGATTATAGACGGAACGCTTAACTGTCGGCGCGAGGTGGCCGGGGCGGCGGTGCGGGCGTTTACCCGAATCGTGTGATGCTTCGCGCGATGCGTCCAGGCCCGTGCGATGGACGAAGTCATGGAAAACAGGTATTCTCTCGGATTCGCATGGGCCTTGTAGGCGCCTTTTGTTTTCGGGCGCTCCCTCACGCAAGGCCTTTCTCCGATGCGCCCGTAGCTCAATGGATAGAGTACTGCCCTCCGAAGGCAGGGGTTGCTGGTTCGATCCCAGCCGGGCGCGCCAATGAATTCCCCCTCGATCCGGTTGTCGTTCGTTGGTTGTTTCTGTCCGCGATTCCGCCGGCCCGGCTGAACTAGCGCTCGCCGGAAAACGCTCCCGATTCGCCCACCATCGTCCCCCACCCAAACCCCATCCCCGCCAACCACCTCCGATACGCCACCGCCATCCGATCACACCGCTGATGCAGCTCCGCATCGAGATCGAGCGGCAGACGCCGAGGCCATTGCGACTCGACGATCGGCGTGTCCTGCATCAGGATCTCCATATTGAAGTCGTAGAGCGCCTGATCGGAATGCGTCGTGTCGTCCTCATGAATCGACACGAGCCACGCGCGCGTCTCCGTCTGCGTCACCGGCGACGCCGCCAGCATGATATGCAGCGCGCCCTGCCCGCCCGATGCCATCTTCGTGAGACTCGCGATCAACGGCCGCTTGACGCGATACACATAGTCGATCATCGCGCCGCCGCCCTGCCCCGGAATCCCCGCGGGCTGCCAGTATCGACACTGCCGCGCTTCGAGTCCGCCATCGGAAGTCTGCACGACTTCATAGTCCGGCACTTCCGTATGCGTCTCTTCGCCCAGAATCCCCACATGCACGAACGAAAAGTGCGCCATATCGAGAAAATTCTCGACGACGCGCGGCGCCGACGACCTCACAGTCTGCGGCGCGAGATTGATGCGCCGCCCCCCGGGAATCGCGGCTTCGGGAAAGAAATCGAGCGCGTAAGCCGGTTCGCTCAAGCACATCCACACGACGCCGTACTTCTCCTCGCTGACGAAGGTCGTCGCGCAGGCACGCTTCGAAGGACGCAGCGACGGATTCGACGGAATGTGCAGACACTGCCCTTCGATGTCGTAACGCCAGCCGTGATAAGGGCACACGATCTGATCGCGCATCACATGTCCGAGCGACAACTGCGCGCCCCGATGCGGACAGTAATCGCGCCACACATGCGCCGCGCCGACACTGTCACGCCACACGACGATCCGCTCATCGGCGACGACGAACCCGCGCGCAGCGCCTTCGGGAACGTCTTCGCTATTGCAAACCGGCAGCCATTCGCCAGCCAGAGAAAGAGATTCGTCGCGCATCACAGTGAATCAGAAATAGAAGTCCGAAAGCCGTTATTACACGAAACACAGCGTCTTCACAAAACGTTGCAAAATAGCGGATCGCTCGCTCGGCGCAATTCGATGCCACTCCATCCAGCCGATGCCACGCGACGGGGCCGCAGTACATGACAGCAAGATAAAAGAAAGAAATCACCATCCAGGGGTTCAGTATGGAGCAGGCGCATCAACCGGCACGCCGGACTTATGCCTTCGCATGGTCCGAACACCGGAATCCCGAACGCGAGCAGGCCACGCTGCGGGTCTGGATGGGAGCGGCGGTTCTTCTGGCCTACGGCGTCTTCGCCTGGCTACGCCCTTCATACGATGCACTGCTGGTTGCACGCCTCGTCGCGCTCTATGTGTCTTACGGCGCGGTGACGCTCCTGATCGTGAGCCGCATGAGTTCGCCTTCGGAGAAGCGTCTCACCGTCACGACCATCGCCGATCAAACCCTGCTCGGGCTCGCGCTCGCGGCGGGCGGTGCGATCGCGCTACCGCTCATCTGGGTGATGTTCTGGTTTCTGATCGGCTCGGGATGCCGATACGGCAAGCGCACGCTCGCCGTGTCGTGCGCGACGGCGCTCATCATCGTGATCGCGCTCGGTATCTGGCAGCCGTGGTGGCGCGCCAATCTTCCCGCCGCGATCGGGCTGGGCTTGAGCGTGCTGGGCGCATCGGTGTATTTGAGCGTGCTCGTCGATCGGCTCGGCAACGCGAATCGCGATCTCGCACGTCAGGCATCGACCGATCCGCTCACCGGTCTGTCCAACCGATACGCGCTCGAGCGGGTCGTCGATCGCGCGATGAGCACGCGCGATGCCGATGGCGACCACGCCGCCGCGCTCCTCCTCATCGACCTCGACGGCTTCAAGGAAGTGAACGATACCTACGGTCACGCCGTCGGCGACATGCTGCTGCAAGCCTTCGCGCAATCGCTCGCGAAGCGCATGCGCAAGACGGACACGATCGCGCGTCTGGGCGGCGACGAGTTCGTCGTGCTCGCGCATCAGGTACGCGATCGCGCGGCGGTGCTGTCGGTGGCCGACAGCATTCACTCGGTGCTCGGCGCGATGACCTCGGTGCAGGAGCGGCCGGTGTCGGTATCGGCGAGCATCGGCGCGTGTCTGCTTTCCAGCGCGACGGCCGCGCAACAATCCGGCATCACCGCCGTGCTGCGCGCCGCCGACCGTGCGATGTATCGCGCAAAAAGTCTCGGCGAAGGGAAAACCGTCTTCGCCGAAACGCGCGACTTCGAAGCGAATTGAATCGACGTGCCCGCATGCAGGCGGGCACCCCGGCTCAAGGCCGGATCACGCCTCGACGCTCGTCCACGCCTGCTCGCGCAGCTTCGTGCGCAGACGCGCGACCGCCTGGCTGTGCAACTGGCACACACGCGATTCGCTGACTTCCATCACCGCGCCGATTTCGCGCAGGTTCAGACCGCGTTCGTAGTAGAGGCTCATCAGCAGCTTCTCGCGCTCGGGCAGCTTGTCGATCGCTTCGATCAACGCACCGCGCAGGCTGTCGTCGAGCAGCGCCGAAAGCGGGTCCGAGCGATCGACGCAATAGCGGTCGAGGAACGGCTCGTCGTCGGCGGAGCGGTCGAAGTCTTCGTAGTAGATCAGCTGGCTGCCGTGCAGATCCTGGAGCATCGACTGATATTCGTCGAGCGGCATGTTCATGTGCTCGGCGATCTCCGTCTCGCTTGCGGAGCGGCCGAGGTTCTGCTCGACCTTGTGCACCGCCGATTCCACTTCGCGCGACGTCTTGCGCATGCTGCGCGGCAGCCAGTCGTTCGCGCGCAGCTCGTCGAGCATCGCGCCGCGAATGCGCTGGCTCGCGTAGGTTTCGAATTGCGCGCCCTGATCTTCCTTGTAGCGGCTCGCCGCGTCCATGAGTCCGATCATGCCGGCCTGGATGAGATCGTCGAGATCGACGCTCGCCGGCATCTTGGCGACGAGCTGAAGCCCCAGTCGGCGAACGAGCGGCGCATATTTCGTCAGGACGTCCGACTGTGAGAGTTTGCCTTGGGCGTTATACATCTTGGTCACCTATCTTGATCACATCGACGCCGTGCTGGTCATTGCAAAGTCGTGAAGCGCGGCCACACGATGCGCCGCCTCCCGCCCGCCCTGTTCAGAGTCGCCAACCGGAATTCGCGCGTCTGGCTGACCGTTCGCCGCGCGCATGTACGGCGCGGGGCGCATCGGCCAGTGCAGGAGCTCCGCCGCAATCGCGCGGTAGTCGCGCGCCGCGGCCGTAGCCGGGAACGCTTCGACTGCGCAGCGTGAAAGCTCCTTCGCCCGAGCGACGCGCGCATCCTCGGACACATACCCTGCCTGCACGAGCGACACGGCCAGATACCGGCTCGCGACGCCCGACAGGTTGTCGAACGCGACCGCCGCGTCGGCCGGGTTCTGCACGTGATTGATGAGCACGCGGAACTGGCCGATCGCATGGGCGTAGTGCAGGCGCTTCATGCACGCATACGCCTCGGTGATCGCCGACGCAGCCACCCGCGTCACGATGAGAAAGTCATGCGCCTGCGCCGCGAGCGTCGACAGTGCGCCGTGACGGTCCAGTTGCGCGTCGATGAGAACGATGTCCGCCGGACCATCGAGCAATGCGCGGCACTGCGCGGCGTCGTGACTGATGCGCTCGTCGCGCGGCGCGGCGATCTGCGAGAAGCCGAACGGCGTGCGCTCGACGACATCGGCGAGCGCGCGGCGGCCCGACATCACAGCGGCGAGCGCGCCTGCATCGGAGAGGCCCAGCATGCGGCTCGCCGAGCCCGCGCCCCGATGCTCGTCGATGACGAGCACATCCTTGCCGTGCACGGACAGCGCCGCGCCGAGATTCACCACCGCCGACGTGCATCCGATGCCCGCCGGCCCGCCCGCCACCGCCACCACGCGCGAACCGGCGCGCGTGAGCAGCCGTCGCAGACCTTCCGCCTGGTCGAGCACGAACTTATCCAAAGTGCACCTCATGCAGTTCGGTCGTGGCGCGCGCGGACAGTGCGGAGAGCAGCGCCGGCACTTCTTCGTCCTGCGGCACGAACGGCGAGCCGTCGCGCGGAATGCAGAACGCGCTCTTGATGAGGAAACGCTTGGTCGCGACGTACAGGTTCTCCGGTACCTTCTGGCCGGTCGACACGTAATGCACCGGCAGCTTGTAGCGGATGACGGTATCGAGCACGCCGCCGAGATTCGTCGCTTCGTCGAGCTTGGTCAGGATGCAGCCCGCGAGCGGCGGCTGATCCGCCGCGCTCTTGTATGCCTGCACGACTTCGTTGAGCGTGTCGCCGTGGCTCGTCGCGTTGAGCAGCAGGATGCGCTGCACCGGATGGCCCGCGCCGCACAGCATCGCGATCTGGTCCGAGACCATGCGGTCGCGCTGGCTCATGCCGATCGTGTCGATCAGCACGATATGTTTGTTGCGCAGCTCGGAAAGCGCGAGCTGCAGGTCGGCGGCGTCCTTCACCGCGTGCACCGACACGCCGAGGATCTTGCCGAAGATGCGCAACTGCTCGTGCGCGCCGATCCGGTAGCTGTCGGTCGTGAGCAGCGCGACCTTGCTCGCGCCGAAGCGCATCACGCAGCGCGCCGCGAGCTTCGCCGTGGTCGTCGTCTTGCCGACGCCCGTCGGGCCCATCAGCGCGAACACGCCGCCGCGCTCCATCAGCGCGTCTTCGCTATCCATCACCGGGATATTCGATTCGAGCACCTGCTGCACCCATTCGAGCGCGCCTTCCACGTTTTCCATTTCCGGCATGTTCTCCACCATCATGCGGACGAGCTGCGCGGAAAAACCGGCGGCGAAAAGACGCTTGGTCAGCAGGCCCCCGGTCGGGTTGCGGCGCTGGCGCTCGCCCCACAACAGACCGGAGAACTGCTCTTCCATCATCGTGCGCATCGACGAAAGCTCGTTCATCACCGTTTCGTTGACGACTTGCTCCATGCGCGCGCGGATCGCTTCGGTCACGACGGCCGCCGCGTTCGCCGGCAGACCTTCGAAGGCGCCTTTGGGCGCGGCCGTCGCGGTGCTTGCCGCCGGTGCGTCGGCGTGCGGCGCGCTCGCGTTGATCTTCTGCGCGGCACGGCGTGCGGCGACCTGCGCGGCCTCGCGTGCCCAGTCAGGCGTTTCGACCTTCGATTGAGCGCGCGTCTGACCGGCGGCCTCGACGCGGCTCGTTTGAGCCTGCGCCTGCGCTTGCTGGCGAATCGCGTACTTGCCGGCTTCCGGCATCTTGTCGGCGCGCGTCTCATGCGCGGCGACCGGCACCGGCACGCCCATGCCGCGTGCGATCGCGGCGGACGCCGTGAGCGGACGGTTCGACGGCATCGTCGCCTGCTGCGCGATGCGCTTCGCGTGCTCGATCAGCCACGGGTTCGATTCGGCCATCGTGCGCGGCGCTTCTTCGCCGGACGTCGCGTCGTGTTCGTGCGCGAACTCGTCTTCATCGTCGGCGTCGGTGTTCGCGCCGAAGACCGACGAGAACACGTCGCCGCTCGCGTAGGGATTCGCGGCGGATTGTTTTGCCGGCATCGCGGCCGCCGCAGCCGCCAGAGCGGCGCGCGGCGTGCTCGTCGAACGCACTGCCTGTTCCTTCGCGGCCGGCGAGATCGACGCGATATCGCTGTCCGCGACGCCGACGATCTCGACGGAGCCGTCATCCAGCGTTCGATTCGACAACACCACGGCATCGGGGCCGAGCGCTTCACGAACCTGGCGCAATGCGTCGCGGCTGTTCGCGCCAATGAATTTACGAATATTCAAACTTGCCCCCGATGAGGTGTAACTGCGATCTTTAGCAAGCGGACCCACTTGGCTCATTGCCGTGTCCGCTTTTCAGTGAGGCCATTATTGCGAACTTCACCCTTCGTCCATCGCTGGATAAAGGGTGAGAAAAAGGGGTATTTCGGCTGATGGAAATGCGGCGCCGGGCGCGCGAAGGTTGCGCGCGCCGGAAAAAGATTCCGCTTTGCTTCTGTCCGAACGCTCGCCCGACGGCGTAAGCTTTAGGGCAGTTCGCTCACCGTCCGGCTCGCCTGTACGAGCGTCCGGACACTCACAGGAGACTTCTTCGCATGGCGTCCGCTGTCCCCTCCGCGCAGTCCGTTTTTCCCGAAAGTCAAACCACCGGCGCGCGTCTCGTCGTCGATGCGCTCGTGCATCACGGCGTCGAGCGCGTGTTCTGCGTGCCCGGCGAGAGCTTTCTCGCCGTGCTCGATTCCCTGCACGACGAGACCTCGCACATTCAGACGATCGTCTGCCGCCACGAGGCGGGCGCGGCGAACATGGCCGAGGCGGTCGGCAAGCTGACGGGCAAGCCGGGCGTCGCGATCGTCACGCGCGGGCCGGGCGCGACGCACGCGTCGATCGGCGTGCACACCGCGTTTCAGGATTCGACGCCGATGATCCTGCTCATTGGCCAATGCGCGCGGGAACACATGGACCGCGAGGCGTTTCAGGAAATCGACTATCGCCGGATGTTCGGGCAGATGGCGAAATGGGTCGCGCAGATCGACGATCCGCGCCGCGTGCCGGAATACATGAGCCACGCGTTCCACACCGCGACGTCGGGCCGTCCGGGGCCGGTCGTGCTCGCGCTGCCGGAAGACATGCTGACGGAAACGGTCGCAGCCGCGCCGCCGGCGCCGCGTTATCAGCGCGTGGCGGCATCGCCGTCGGCGGCGCAAATCGAGCGGTTGCGCGAGTTGCTTGCCCACGCGAAGAAGCCGTTCGTGATCGCGGGCGGCAGCGGCTGGACGCTCGAGGCGACGCAGGACTTCGCACGCTTCGTCGAGCAATGGCAGTTGCCGGTGGGCTGCGCATTCCGCTATCAGGACACGCTCTCGAACGAGCATCCGAACTATGCCGGCGATGTCGGCCTCGGCATCAATCCGGCACTCGCCGCGCGCGTGCGCGATGCCGACGTGCTCTTCGTGCTCGGCCCGCGCATGGGCGAATCGACGACGGGCGGCTACACACTGCTCGACATCCCGAAGACGAAGCAGACGCTCATTCACGTGCATCAGGGCGCGGAGGAACTCGGGCGCGTCTACAGCGCCGATCTTCCGATCGTCTCGGGCATGCCGGAAATCGCGTCGATGCTCGCGGCGCTGACGCCGCCCGCGAACATCGCGTGGCATGGCGAGGCCGAAGCCGCGCACGCCGCGTATCTCGAATGGCGCAAGCCGCGCCCGATGCTTGGCGATGTCCAGCTCGGCGAAATCATGCGCCAGCTCGCCGAAACGATTCCCGCCGATTCGATCCTCACGAACGGCGCGGGAAATTACGCGACGTGGCTGCATCGGCACTATTCATATCGGCATTTCCGGTCGCAGTGCGCGCCGACGAGCGGGGCGATGGGTTACGGTGTGCCCGCCGCGATCGCCGCGAAGTCGCTGTATCCGGAACGCACGGTGATCGCGTTCGCAGGCGACGGCTGCTTCATGATGTCGAGTCATGAAATCGCCACAGCCATGCAATATGAATTGCCGGTGATTTTCATCGTCGTGAACAACGCGCAGTACGGAACGATCCGCATGCATCAGGAGCGGCATTATCCGAATCGCGTGCATGGGACGGGGCTCACGAATCCGGACTTCGCCGCGTATGCGCGCGCGTTCGGCGCGCATGGGGAACTCGTCGAAACGACGGACCAGTTCATGCCGGCATTCGAACGCGCGCGAAATTCCGGCTTGCCCGCGGTGATCGAGATCCGCATTCCGCAAGAACAGAGCACGCCGGGCGCGACACTCGAACAAATTCGCCAGCAAGGACAGCGGTAAGAGACAAACTTTCAATCTTCTTGCAGCGCACTCCCGGTGGCAGTAGAGTAGCCAGTTCAAAAACACTGGGAGTTAGCGATGCTTAAGATTCTGGCGTTGTCATTGGCATTGGGCTTTTCGGGCGCGGCCTTCGCGAAGGCTGATTGCACCGCGCATCCGAAAAGCGAATGGATGAAGGAATCGGATGCCAAGGCGCAACTCGAAGCGCAAGGCTACAAGATTCGCAAATTCAAGGTCGATGGCAACTGCTACGAGATTTACGGCCACGACAAGAACGGCAAGAAAGTCGAGATTTATTACGACACGAAGACGCTGGCTGTCGTGAAGTCGGAAGTCGAGTAAGCGTCATGTCCGTGGCACGCGTGCGAGTCTGGGACGCGTGGGTGCGGCTCACGCATTGGGCCGTCGCGGGCATCGTCTTGTGGAATCTGTTCGGGCCGACGGATTCCACGCATCGCATGCTCGGATATGTCGCGGCCGGGCTCGTTGTCGCGCGCATCGTGTGGGGTTTCATCGGATCGCGTCACGCGCGATTTTCAGCGTGGTGGCCGACGCGTTCGCATCTCTTCGACTATCTGCAATCGCTTGCGAAGGGCCAGCCGGTGCGCCATGTTTCACACAATCCGCTCGGCGGGTTGATGGCGCTCTTTCTCTGGTTGCTCATCCTGGCGCTCGCGGTGTCCGGCTGGATCATGAGGCTCGATGCGTTCTGGGGCGAGGACTGGCCGCAGGAGGTTCATGCGTGGCTGTCCGTTGCGATCGAGGTCTGCGTTTGCGTGCATGTCGCGGCCGCGGTGCTGATGAGCGTGTGGACGCGGGAGAATCTTGTCCGAGCGATGGTGACGGGGGACAAGCGCGGCGCGGAAAACAAAAAAGCCTCGTGACCTGAATCACGAGGCTTTCTTCTGGCTCGACCGCGAGCGCTTACTTCCCGCCCACGCTCTGCAACGTCGTCCACTTCCCGCCAACGACCTTGTACAGCGTAATACCGCCGTTCTTCAGGTCGCCCTTCGAGTCGTACGAGAGGTGCTTCGCCGTCACGCCCTGCATGTCGGTCTTCGCGAGGAACGGCAGGTACTTCGCCGGGTCCGTCGAGTTGGCCGCCTTCATCGCGTTGAACATCGCCATCGCGCCGTCGTAGGCGTACGGCGAGTAGGTCTGCACGTCTTCGTTGAAGCGCTTCTTGTACTTCGCTTCGTATTCGGCGCCGCCCGGCATTTCGTTCATCGGCAGGCCGGCGAGCGATGCCACCGTGCCCTCGGCCGCGTCACCCGCGATCTTGACGAACGTGTCGGTCTTCACCATTTCGCCCGCCATCAGCGGTGCGCGGAAGCCGAGCGTCTTCATCTGCTTGACCATCGGGCCGGCTTGCGAATCCGCGCCGCCGTAGTACACGAGGTCCGGGTTCATCGACTTGATCTTGGTCAGAATCGCCTTGAAGTCGACAGCCTTGTCGTTCGTGAATTCACGGTCGACGATCGTGCCACCGGCCGCCTTCGCCGCCTTCTCGAACTGGTCGGCGAGACCCTGGCCATAAGCCGTGCGGTCATCGACGATCGCGATCTTCTTGACCTTCAGGTTCTTCACCGCGAACTCGCCCGCGACCGAGCCTTGCTGCGTGTCGGAGGTCATCATGCGGAAGGCCGTCTTGAAGCCTTGCGTCGTGTACTCGGGCGCCGTCGCCATCGCGATTTCGGGGATGCCCGCGTTCGCGTAGATGCGCGACGCCGGGATCGTCGTGCCCGAATTGAAGTGGCCGAGCATGCCCTTGATGCCGTCGTCGACGAGGCGCTGTGCGACGGTCGTACCGGTGCGCGGGTCGGCCTGATCGTCGGCCGAGTTCAGCACGATGCGAACCGGCTTGCCGCCGATCACCGGCTTCGTGGCGTTGAAATCTTCGACAGCGAGCGTGATGCCGTTCTGCATGTCCTTGCCGTAGTGCGCCTGCGCGCCGGTCAGCGGTCCGGCGTAACCGACCTTCACGTCCTCGGCTTGCTGCGCAAATGCGGTCCCCGCGAACGACAGGCCGGCGAGCGTCATGGCTGCTGCCAGCTTGGTCATCGTGTGCTTCATAGCTTCTCCTGGTTCCAGTGTGGATGGCAGCCTGTGCCGGGATCGCCGTGCCTGCTGCCGCTTGTTTGAATTCGTTTGAATCGAGCGCTCGAGGGGTGTCTCAACCGATCGTCATCAAATTCGCATTACCGCCCGCCGCCGCCGTGTTCACGCTCACCGAGCGTTCCGTCAGCAGACGTTCGAGCGCGTAGTCCTCGCCGTCGTGGCCAGCGTCGGCGAACGCTCCCGCAGCCACGCCCTGCACCGATACGATCGGTCCCGGGCGCTTCGCGACTTCTTTCACGAGCGCCAGCAATTCATCGCTGTCGCCTTCGAACAAAACGGCGTCGAAGTCGGCGGCGGCATCGCCCGCCTTCTTCACGAAAGCGAACGGCTTGAGCGATGCCGGCAGCGACGCCACCAGTTGCTCACCCGCCGAGCCCGAGAACAACGCCTTGTTGCCCGTCGCGAGCGCGGCGGCCAGTTGCGCGCGCGCGCCACTCGCCGTCGCGGCCACGCACAGCACCGTGCCGCGCGCGCCGAGCGTGTAGGTGTTGCGCTCGCCCGTCGGGCCGTTCAGAACCGCCGTCGCGCCAGCCATCACGTGTTGCAGATAGCCGTCGCAGCGTGCGGCCGTCTGCGGATCGCGTTCGCCGATCGCCCAGTCGCGCAACGCGGTGAGCGCCGCGGCGGGCGTGTCCTTCGATGCAGCCTGATCGACGACGAGCGTGCTCGCGAGCGACTTCGGCAGACCGGTCGGACGCTTCGCCAGCAGGCGCTGCAAGTACAGCGCGCCGCCCGCCTTCGGGCCCGTGCCCGACAGACCTTCGCCGCCGAACGGCTGAACGCCGACCACCGCGCCGATCACGTTCCGGTTCACATAGATGTTGCCCACATGCGCCCGCGCGATCACATGCGCGATGGTTTCGTCGATACGCGTATGGATGCCGAGCGTGAGGCCATAACCCGTCGAGCGAATTTGGTCGAGGAGTTTATCAAGGTTCGAACGGCGGTAACGCACCACATGCAGCACCGGGCCGAACACTTCGCGTTTCAGTTCGTCGATGCTGTCCAGTTCGATGAGCGTCGGCGGCACGAACGTGCCCTGCGCGCAGTTGTCGGGCAGTGGCAGCTGCGTGACGTTGCGGCCCTTGTCGCGCATGCCGGCGATGTGCGCGTCGATGCCGCTCTTCGCGTCGGCGTCGATCACGGGACCGACGTCCGTCGACAGGCGATCCGGATTGCCGACCGCAAGCTGATTCATCGCGCCCGTCAGCATTTCGAGCGTGCGATCGGCGACATCGTCCTGCAGGCACAGCACGCGCAGTGCGGAGCAGCGCTGCCCGGCCGAGTCGAACGACGACTGCAGCACGTCCGCGACCACCTGCTCCGCGAGCGCCGACGAATCGACGATCATCGCATTCTGGCCGCCGGTTTCGGCGATCAGCGGAATCGGACGGCCGTCCGGGTCGAGGCGCTCGGACAGCGTCTTGTTGATGAGGCGCGCGACTTCCGTCGAGCCGGTGAACATGACGGCGCGCGTGCGCGGGTCGGCTACCAGCGCCGCGCCGACCGTTTCGCCATTGCCCGGCAGCAGTTGCACCGCGCCGGCGGGCACGCCCGCTTCGCGCAGGATGCGCACGGCTTGCGCGGCGATCAGCGGCGTTTGCTCGGCGGGCTTCGCGAGCACCGGATTGCCGGCCGCGAGCGCGGCGGCGACCTGGCCCATGAAGATCGCGAGCGGGAAGTTCCACGGGCTGATACACACAACCGGACCGAGCGGACGATGCGTATCGTTCGAGAACTCGGCGCGAATTTGCGACGCGTAGTAACGCAGGAAATCGATGGCCTCGCGAATCTCGGCGATGGCGTTCGGCAAGGACTTGCCCGCTTCGCGCACGACGAGGCCCATCAGCGTGTGCATCTGCGCTTCGAGCAGGTCCGCGGCGCGCGCGAGGCAATCGGCGCGATCTTCGACGGGGGTGGCCTGCCAGATCGGCGCGGCGGCCACCGCGTTGGCGATCGCGGCGCTCACCTGTTCCGGCGATGCCTCCACGACCGTGCCGACGAGATCGCGCAGATCCGACGGATTGCGCACGTCGCGCGCCGGCATGCCGTTCTCGATGATGGTGCCGCCTTCGAGCATCGGTTCCGCGCGCCACGGATGATGCGCGCTCGCCAGCAACGCCGACGACAGCGACGCCAGACGATGCTCGTTCGAGAGATCGAGGCCCATCGAGTTGAAGCGCTCGTTGCCGTACAACTGACGCGGCAGCGGAATCTTCGCGTGCGGCGCGCCGAGCGGCGTGATCTGCTGCGCTTCGTCGATCGGATCGCGCACGAGTTCCTTCACCGGAATGGATTCATCGGCGATGCGGTTCACGAACGACGTGTTCGCGCCGTTTTCCAGCAAACGCCGCACGAGATACGCGAGCAGCGTCTCGTGCGTGCCGACCGGCGCATACACGCGGCACGGGCGGTTGAGCTTGTCGCGGCCGGTGACTTCTTCGTAGAGCGGCTCGCCCATGCCGTGCAGGCACTGGAACTCGTACTGGCCGGGATAGTAGTTCTGTCCCGCGAGGTGATAGATCGCCGACAGCGTGAACGCGTTGTGCGTCGCGAATTGCGGATAAACGGCATCCGGCGCACCGAGCAGCTTCTTCGCGCACGCGAGATACGAGATGTCCGTGTAGATCTTGCGCGTGTAGACCGGATAGCCTTCGAGGCCATCGACTTGCGCGCGCTTGATTTCCGTATCCCAGTACGCGCCTTTGACGAGGCGAATCATCAAGCGATGACGGCTGCGGCGCGCGAGATCGATCAGATAGTCGATCACGAACGGGCAGCGCTTCTGATACCCCTGCACCACGAAACCGATACCGTTCCAGCCGGCCAGTTCAGGATCGAAGCACAGCGCTTCGAGCAGATCGAGCGAGATTTCGAGGCGATCGGCTTCTTCGGCGTCGATGTTCAAACCAATGTCGTAACGCCGCGCCAGTTGCGCGAGCGACCGCACGCGCGGAAGCAGCTCGTTCATCGTGCGTTCCTGCTGCGCGCGCGAGTAGCGCGGATGCAGCGCGGACAGCTTGATCGAAATTCCCGGGCCTTCGTAGATGCCGCGCCCGCCCGCAGCCTTGCCGATCGCGTGAATCGCCTGCTCGTAGGACGCGTAGTAGCGTTGCGCGTCTTCCTCGGTCGTCGCGGCTTCGCCGAGCATGTCGTAGGAATAGCGGAAACCGCGCGCCTCGTACTTGCGGCTGTTCGCGAGCGCTTCGGAAATGGTCTCGCCGGTGACGAACTGTTCGCCCATCAGGCGCATCGCCATGTCGACGCCCTTGCGGATCAGCGGCTCGCCGCCCTTGCCGATGAGACGCGTCAGCGCGGAGGACAGGCCTGCTTCGCTGTTCGTCGTCACGAGCTTGCCGGTGATCATCAAGCCCCACGTCGCCGCGTTCACGAACAGCGACGGCGCCTGGCCCATGTGCGATCTCCAGTCGCCCTTGCTGATCTTGTCGCGAATCAGCGCGTCGCGCGTGGCGCGGTCGGGAATACGCAGGAGCGCTTCGGCGAGACACATCAGCGCGACGCCTTCCTGGCTCGACAGCGAGAACTCGTGGATCAGCCCTTCCACGCCGCCGCCCGAGCTTTTCGCCCTCAGCGCTTCGACGAGCTTCGTCGCGAGCTTTTCCGTTTCGGCAGCGACGTTCGCGGGCAGGCGCGCCTGGCCGATCAGAAACGGCACGCACTCCGGCTCCGGCCTGCGATACGCGGCCGTGATCGCCGCGCGCAGCACGGATTGCGGCTGCACGTTCTGCGCAAAGTCGAGGAAGGGATGCGGCGCGCCTTCTTCGTCGCCGTCGACGGGTGCGGCATCGGCCATTTCGGACGCACCGTTCGCACCCGACAGCTCCGGCGGGAGCTGGCCGTGCTCGATACGCTCCAGATACGCGAAGATCGCCTGCTTGATCAGCCAGTGAGGAGTGCGCTCGAGGCGCGTCGCGGCGTCTTTGAGCCGGGAACGCAGCAGATCGTCGACTTTGACGCCTAGGGTTGTGCTCGCCATATTTCCTTCGTTTGCCGGTCGTGCAGAACCCGGCCATGACTAAAAAGTTGGCGAATCGTACTCCGCTGATTTAAAAGGTGCAACCGAGATTTTCGCTAGGGTTGCACCACAATGAAACCCTTATGGCACAAGGCTCTGGACGATGCACCGCCGGCCGGTGTCTGGCGGTTGTTGCCTAGTAGTTTCCCTAATCCGATATTTTTGGGACAACCCCTAAGTAAATCCCCCAGCGCCGCCGATATAAACGCAATGCGCCGAGCACGGCGCGGCATTCGCGGTCGATCAAGGCACCGCGGTCTCGGGGAGCAACGAGCATGAGCACTTGGGTGGTGGTAGCCAGCGTTTGGGCGATGTTCGCAGTCTGCGTCGTACTGTTCGTGCGGGGCGCGTCGCCGCATGTGCATCGATCCGGTGATGCTTCCGATCAGGGCGGCCGAGCAGCCGGCGACGTTTCCCGCGCCGAAGTCTGAAAAGCCGGTCGAGCCGCGGATCAAACGTCCAGCGGGTCGACCTCGACGTTCCAGCGCAGTACGCCCTTGAGCGAGCGCAGCGCCGGTTGCCACGCGCGCAACGACGTTTGCAGGGCGGCCCGTGACGCACTTTCCAGCAGCAGTTGCGCGCGGTGGACATTGAACACTTTCACGATGGTGAGCGGCACCGCATCGTAGACGGTCACGCGATCGGCGCCGGGCAAAGGCGCGAACGCCGCCGCCGCGTCCTCCAGAAACTTGAGCGCCGCTTCGAGCGTGCGGCCTTCGGCACGCAACATCGCCTGATAGACGAACGGCGGCAGTCGCGCGTCGCGCCGCTCGGCCAGCGTCGAGTTGGCGAAACCCACGTAATCCTGCCGCGATAGCGCCTGATAGAGCGCGTGACGCGGATAGCGCGTCTGAATCATCACTTCGCCCGGCAAGCCCGCCCGACCCGCCCGGCCGCTCACCTGCGTCAGTTGAGCGAAGAGCCGCTCGCTCGCGCGAAAGTCGTGCGAGAAGAGCGCGGTGTCGGCGTTGAGCACGCCGACGAGCGTCACGCGCCGGAAGTCGTGGCCCTTCGCGATCATCTGCGTGCCGACGAGAATATCGACCTCGCCTGCATGAACGTCGGAGAAAAGCGCTTGCGCACTGCCTTTGCGGCGCGTGCTGTCGGCGTCGATGCGAAGCACGCGCGCGCCCGGCACCACGCTCGCGAGCGTTTCCTCGACGCGCTGCGTGCCGCGGCCCATCGGCGCGATGTCGATGTTGCCGCAGTCCGGACACGACTTCGGAATGCGCGATTCCCAACCGCAGTGATGGCAGCGCAGCGCGCGCTCCGGCTTGTGCAGCACAGCGTAGGCGCTGCAGCGCGGACAGCCCGCAACCCATCCGCAGGCGTCGCACGACAGAATCGGCGCATAGCCGCGTCGATTCAGAAACACGAGACTCTGTTCGCCGCGCTCGACGCGCGTTTTCAGGGCGGCAATGAGCGGGCCCGCCAGTCCGTCGACCGATGCGCGGCCGCGCCGTCTTTCCTCTTCGAGGTCGATGAGCTTCACGGCCGGTAATGCCGCTTCGGCGACGGCCCGGCGCGTGAGCGTGAGCCGTGTGTAGCGGCCCTGCTCGGCCTGCCACCAGGTTTCGAGCGACGGCGTCGCCGAGCCGAGCACGACGGGGATGTCGAGCTGCTTCGCGCGATAGATCGCCAGATCGCGCGCCGAGTAGCGCAAGCCTTCCTGCTGCTTGTAAGCGGGATCGTGCTCTTCGTCGACGACGATGAACGCGAGCTTCGGCATCGACGCGAGAATCGCGAGGCGCGTGCCGAGCACGATGCGCGCGCTGCCCGTGTGCGCCGCCAGCCAGTTGCGCGCACGCTCGCCTTCTGCAAGGCCGCTGTGCATCGTGACGATCGAACCGTCCGCGAGCGCCGCGAACCGCGCGCGGAACGCGGCTTCGAACTGCGGCGTCAGGTTGATTTCCGGGACGAGGACGAGCGCTTGCGCGTCCGGCCGCGCCGCGAGTAATACGGCGAGCGCGTGCAGGTAGACCTCGGTCTTGCCGCTGCCCGTCACGCCGTGGAGCAAGAAGGGCGCGAAGCTTCGTGCGCCGGAGATCGCATCGACGGCATCGCGTTGCTCGTCGGTCAGAACCGGCAGCGGCGCGGCGCCGGTCGGGAGCGCTTGCGCATCGTCGACGGTGTCATCGGTCTGCGCCGTCGCCGTCTCGATCCAGCCGCGCGCGAGCCAATCGTCGAAAGTCACGCTTGCTTTCGGATGCAGCGCGCGGGCGTCGGACAGGCCCAGCGATGGCTGTTCGGCGAGCGCATCGGCCAGACGGCGCAGGGCGCTGGCGCGCGCGGGCAGCGCGTCGGGAAGTTGCGCGCACCCCTCCGGCAAAAGCCGATAGCGCGGCTCCGCGGCGAAAAGTCGGTTCCAGCGCGAGGCATCCCGCAACGCCTGAGGCAGCGCCGGCAGCGCGACTTCGCCCAGACCGCGCTGATAGTAATCGGCGGCGAAGCTGGCGAGCGCGATCCACGCGTCGGAAAGCGGCGCGCAACCGTCACAGATTGCGGTAACGGCGCGCAGTTTCACGACAGGCACGTCACTCGAATCGGCGATTTCGCAGATCAGCCCGACGACCTCGCGTCGCCCGAATGGCACCTGCACCAGCATGCCGACGACAGGCGCATCCGGCAGCGCATAGCGGTAGTCGAACAGCCCGGGCATAGGCTGATCGACCGCGACGCGCACGAACAGGCCAGTCACCGTGCGCGACCCCGCCTACGGCGGTTTGACACTGCAACGTGCGCCAGCGGGGAGAAGTTAAAGTGAAACATCAGAATCGCCTGTAAACCGTCGATTATTTTTGGATTTCCGATGCTTTCCACAGGCCTGTGGATAACTTTGTTGAGAAGTGCATTCGATGGCGCCGCAAACAATGTCACGAAAGCCTTATGTGCGTTAGCCCACATTTCGGGCAAAGCTCTCCGAATTCCTTAAAAATCATGAGCTTAAAGCATACATAGAGACATGTTATTGGCTGCCGGGGGCCATACGTCTGATGGCGCGCCGCAGCGAACAAAATGTGCATAAGTCAGTCTTGACATCGGGGAACGCCGCCCGAGGTGGGCGATCCGAGCGAGATGCTCCAGCCCCTGATTACTTACCCCGACACATGGACGCTGCGCCGCAGCATAAGTCGCGGCGCCGGTTTTGCTACGCCCTTTTATTACGGTGTCTGTCGCGTGCGCATCGCGCGGCTGTGACGATGCACCTCGTCGACGAGCTCCGCGACGTTCTCCGGCGGCGTGAATTGCGAGATTCCGTGGCCCAAATTGAAAACGTGGCCCGGAAAGTTTCCGAAGCTCTCGAGCACGGCACGCGCTTCGGTGCGGATGGCCGCAGGCGGCGCGAAGAGCACGTTCGGATCGATGTTCCCTTGCAGCGCCACGCGCGTTCCGACTTTTTCCCGCGCCTTGCCGAGATTCATGGTCCAGTCGAGCCCGACGGCATCGACACCCGTCGCGGCGATTTCTTCGATCCACAATCCACCGCCCTTCGTGAACGTGATGACGGGCACGCGCACGCCTTCTTGCTCGCGCTTCAGACCGGCGACCACCTTCGCGATGTAGTCGAGCGAGAAGCGCTGATACGCGCCATCCGCGAGCGCACCGCCCCAGGTGTCGAAGATCATCACGGCCTGCGCGCCCGCTTCGATCTGCGCGTTCAGGTACGCCGTCACGGCTTGTGCGTTCACATCGAGGATGCGGTGCATCAAGTCTGGACGCGCATAAGCCATCGATTTGACCGTGCGATGATCGTCCGATCCGCCACCTTCGACCATGTAGCAAGCGAGCGTCCACGGGCTGCCGGAGAAGCCGATCAGCGGCACCTTTTGGCGGCCTTGCGCATCGGTGAGCGCGCGGCGGATCTGGCTCACGGCATCGGTGACGTAGGACAGCGTCCCGCCGATGTCCGGCACGGCGAGGCGCTTCACGTCGTCCTCGGTGCGCACCGTGCGCTCGAAACGCGGACCTTCGCCCTGCACGAAGTCCAGGCCGAGGCCCATCGCGTCGGGGACGGTGAGAATGTCGGAGAAGAGAATTGCGGCGTCGAGCGGAAAGCGTTCGAGCGGCTGAAGCGTCACTTCGGTCGCGTAATCGGGATTCTTCGCGAGGCCGAGAAAACTGCCCGCGCGGGCGCGCGTCGCGTTGTACTCCGGCAGATAACGCCCCGCCTGGCGCATCAGCCAGATCGGCGTGTAGTCGGTCGGCTGGCGCAGGAGCGCGCGCAGGAAGGTGTCGTTCAGAAGAGTGTGTGCCACGTCGCTCGATGCTGAAGGCAAAGAATCGTTCATTCTACCGGACCGGCCAGGCGTTCTCCGACTGAGACCGGCAATTCGGAATGTCTCATGCAGCGCGGCCTATGCCTTTCGGACGAGTGTCCGGAGACCGAAGGCATCGGTATCATCGACGGACCATACAACTAGAACCAGGAGAATCGATGCAACGCACGTCTGTCAGTCTTGCCGCCTCTGCACTCGCACTGTCGGTCGCGCTCACGAGCGTCGCGCACGCTCAAACCATTCAGGCCGGCACCGTGGCGGGCGCGAAGCCCGCCGCGCCCGCCCCCGTCACGGCGGCCTCCCGGCTCGACGAAATCCTGGCGCGTCACACGCTGCGCGTCTGCACGACGGGCGACTACAAGCCGTACTCTTTCCTGCGCCCGGACGGGCAATTCGAGGGGATCGACATCGATCTGGCGGAGAGCCTCTCGAAGTCGCTCGGCGCGAAGGCCGAGTACGTGAAAACGTCCTGGTCGAATCTGATGAACGATTTCGTCGCCAAGTGCGATATCGCCGTAGGGGGCGTCTCGACCACGCTCGAGCGGCAGAAGCGCGCGTTCTTCACGGCGCCGTACATGGAAGACGGAAAAACGCCGATTGTCCGTTGCGACGATGTCGACAAGTACCAGACCGTCGCGCAGATCGATCAGCCGAACGTGCGCACGATCGTCAATCCGGGCGGCACGAACGAGCGCTTCGCGAAGCAGTTCTTTCCCCACTCGCAGTTGATCGAGTACCCGGACAACGTGACGATCTTCAAGCAGATCCTCGAAGGCAAAGCCGACGTGATGGTCACGGACGCATCTGAAACGCTGCTCCAGCAGAAGCTCAATCCCGGTCTGTGCTCGGTGCATCCGGACAAGCCGTTCCAGTTCGGCGAAAAGGCGTATCTGCTGCCGCGCGGCGACGTGCCATTTCAGCAATATGTCGATCAGTGGCTGCATCTCGCCCGTTCGTCGGGCGAGTTTCAGGCCGTGTATGACAAATGGTTGAAGTAACGCTCAACGCTCGGCGCGCACGAGTTCGCCCGTGCGCGCGCCGATCTTGCCCAGCCAGCCGAGCGCCGCTTCCGACTGGGCATGCATGCGCGCGAATCCGTGCGTCATGTCGCGCGCGTCGATCATCTCGACGCGGCCTCCGTTGGCTTCCAGGAAGCGCTTGAGTTCAAAGGCGTCGTCGTAGAGCGGATCGTAGGCCGCCGCGACAATCAGCGCGGGCGCTGGCGTGCGCTCGAACGGCTCGGAGAGCGGGAACGCGCGCACGTCGTGCTCTTCTGGCGCCTCGCCCGAGAGAAATTGAGTCCAGTACCACTTCATTTCATCGTTCGTGAGGCCGGGACCGTTCGCATTGGCAATGCAACTGGGACTTTCGAACTGACGCCGCATCACTGGATAGAGCAGCAACTGCAGGCCGACGAGGCCGGCCACGCGTTCGTTCGCGCCGCGCGCCGCGACGACCGCCAGATGCGCACCTGCACTGTCACCGCCGACGGCCAGCCGGTCGGTCGCGAAACCGAGCCGAGAGCGATGCTCCGCCAGCCAGATCAGCGCGTCGAGCGCGTCCTCGCACGGCGCGGGAAACGGGTGCTCCGGCGCGAGCCGGTAGTCGACGCTCGCCACTGCGCATTGCGAATCCAGCGCGAGCCGTGCGACGAGCCCATCGTGGGTGTCGAGGTCGCCGACCACCCAGCCGCCGCCGTGAAAGTACACGATGAGCGGCAGCGGACCGCGCACGGCCTTCGGCTTGTAGACCCGCGCGACGAGCAGGCGCCCTTCGAGAGCGATTTCGATATCTTCCGCAGTCACGTCGTTGTCGCGTTCTCGGGCGTAAGCTTTGGCAATATTGCTGAAGCGGTCTCGTACCGCCTGCGCGTCCGCACCGGGCGTCAAAGGCGGAAATGCCTCGTCCACAGCGCGGTAGTAGCGGAGCAAGGCTGCGTCGATCGTCATGCGCGTCTCCATGGGATCTCTTGTTCGATGATGGTTTACGGGCGCATGCGCATCGATTTCATGCGGCCGCACGTTCGATTTTCGCGGAAAACGCAAAATATTGCGCTGGTCCTAAAATCGGCATTTATCGGCAAGATCGGGCCGATCGGATAAACGATCCGAATAACAGACAATATATCCTTGAAAATCAGGAGAATCGCGCGCGAAAATTTCCTGCGCGCCTTATCCGACGGGGGTTACAACCTGAAACACTTTGTTACGGCGACGCCTAATCAATTCGCCCACAATCTGTTCAAACGGTTTCAACACGGATGTATTGGGCTGCGCTGTGCGAAAGCCGGGCGGTCTGATAGGTGGCTGTGGGCCAGCTCTCAAATTGGGGCATCGGTGTTGGGATCGTTATTCGAATGTAATCCATTCGAAATAATCCCAAGTGTGGTCTCCTCGCGCTAACCCCGTAGCGTGTGGTTTTTAGCGGGCTCCAGGCCCGCTTTTTTTTCGCCCGGACAAACGTTTGCGTTCTTCGAGAACCTCAGAGCTCGAACGTTTGATCCAATGACAGAAGGGAGCGCTGCGGCGCTCCCTTCGTCGTTGTGGTGATTTCGATTGCGGCGCGCTTCAGGCCGTTTTGGCCTCAGCGAGCTTCAGTTCGTCGATCATCCGTGCGCGCATCACGAACTTCTGCGCTTTGCCCGTGACAGTCATCGGCAATTCGTCGACGAAGCGGATATAGCGCGGAATCTTGTAATGCGCAATCTGCCCCTTGCAGAAGTCGCGGATCTCCTCCTCGCTTGCCTGCTCGCCGGGGCGCACCACGATCCACGCGCACACTTCCTCGCCGTACTTCTGATCCGGCACGCCGAACACCTGCACCGATTGGACCTTCGGATGGCGGAACAGGAATTCCTCGATCTCGCGCGGATAGATATTCTCGCCGCCGCGAATCAGCATGTCCTTGAGACGGCCGACGATGTTGCAGTAGCCTTCTTCGTCGAGCGTCGCGAGGTCGCCAGTATGCATCCAGCCGTCGACGATTGCCTCGCGCGTCTTGGCATCGTCGTCCCAGTAGCCTTTCATCACCGAGTAACCGCGCGTGCAGAGCTCGCCAGTCTCGCCCACGGGCACGATGTTGCCCAGCGCATCGACGATCTTCACCTCGAGATGCGGCTGGATGCGTCCGACGGTCGTCGTGCGTTTGTCGAGCGGATCAGTCGTGGAGCTCTGGAACGACACCGGGCTCGTCTCGGTCATGCCATAGGCGATCGTGATCTCGCTCAAATGCATCTTCGAAACGACCCGCTTCATCGTTTCGATCGGGCACGGCGAGCCTGCCATGATGCCGGTGCGCAGGCGGCTCAGGTCGTACTTCGTGAAGTCAGGGTGATCGAGTTCGGCGATGAACATCGTCGGTACACCGTGCAGCGCGGTGCATTTTTCCTCGTGGACGGCGGTGAGGGTGGCGCCGGGATCGAACGCCTCGCCTGGGAAGACCATCGTGCAGCCGGTCGACACGCACGCGAGCACCGCCAGTACCATGCCGAAGCAGTGATAGAGCGGCACCGGGATACACAGCGAATCCTGCTCGGTAAGCCGCATCGCCATCGCGATATAGCGCGCGTTGTTGACGATGTTCCGATGCGTGAGCGTCGCGCCCTTCGGGTTGCCGGTCGTGCCGCTCGTGAACTGGATGTTGATCGCGTCGTCCGGACCCAGCTTCGCTTCGAGCGCGTCGAGCTTCGACGTGTCGAGTTGGTCGCGGCCCGTACGCATCACATCGTCGAAGTTGAGCATGCCGGGCGTTTTGTTGTCGCCCATGCGGATAACAGCACGCAGTGCCGGCAGCTTTGCGGCGTCGAGCGCATTCGGCGCAGCGTCCGCGAGTTCGGGCGCGAGCGCCTGCAGCATCTCCAGATATTTCGATGACTTGAACTGTTCCGCCGCGATGATCGCCTTGCAGCCGACCTTGTGCAGCGCGTATTCGAGCTCGGCCAGTCGGTACGCCGGATTGATGTTGACCAGCACCGCGCCCATGCGCGCGGTGGCGAATTGCGTGAGCAGCCATTCGACGCGATTCGGCGACCAGATGCCAACGCGATCGCCCGCCTGAATGCCCAGCGCGAGCAGCCCGCTCGCAAGGACATCGACCTCGTTTGCGAACTCGCGCCACGTCCAGCGGATGTTTTGCTCGCGAAAGACCACCGCAAGCCGATCAGGAAAGCGGCCCGCGGTTTCGAGGAGAAAGCGCGCGACGGTCGCGTCGCTCAGGGGAATGTCGGTCGCGCCGTGAACATAAGAAATGCCGTCGCGCGGTTCGATCTGCGCGCCGGCCTGCGTCGGTTCAGTTGCCATCGATGGTCTCCGCCAATTTGAGTCGCCGCCCGATGAAGGCTAATTGGAGGCTATTGTGCATCGCAAAGACGCGCGCGGGCATTGAGTGTTTCCCCGCAACGCCGCACTGAGAAGGTCAATCAAAGCTCAGCCGAATCAACGAGTTATGAAGAACCTGCGGCAGGACACATAACCGATATGCACTTATGCCTGCGCGATTTGCCGATTTGGAGCATAAAAAAAGCAGCCCGAAGGCTGCTTTCCTTGAACTGCTGAACGCCGCTTGGCGCGTCACGCTTAATGCTTCGCGTGCGCCTTGCGCAGACGCTGGATCGCCGCGAGCTGAGCCGTCGCATATGCGAGTTCCGCTTGCGCGGTCGCATATTCAAGTTCCGAGGTGTTGTTCTGAATCGCTTCCTCGGCACGCTTCCTCGCCTGCTCGGCCTTCGCTTCGTCGAGATCGGCGCCGCGGATCGCCGTATCGGCGAGTACGGTCACGAGGCCCGGCTGGATTTCGAGAATCCCGCCTGCAACGAACACGAACTCTTCCGAGCCGTCTTCCGCCTCGATGCGCACCGCGCCCGGACGAATGCGCGTGATGAGCGGCGTGTGGCCGGGCAGAATGCCCAACTCACCCGCTTCGCCCGGCAGCGCGACGAACTTCGCCTGGCCCGAGAAGATCTGCTCTTCCGCGCTGACGACGTCTACCTTGATGGTTGCCATTTATGTCGACTCCTGAGGCAGTGTATGGGTGAACGTCGGCTTGCCGGCCGACGTCCGCATCGATACACCCGACCTTTACTGGATCTTCTTGGCCTTTTCGAAGGCTTCGTCGATCGTGCCGACCATGTAGAACGCCTGCTCCGGCAGATGATCGCATTCACCTTCGACGATCATCTTGAAGCCGCGGATGGTTTCCTTCAGCGGCACGTACTTGCCCGGCGAGCCCGTGAACACTTCTGCAACGTGGAACGGCTGCGACAGGAAGCGCTGAATCTTACGCGCGCGCGCGACCGACAGCTTGTCTTCCGGCGACAGTTCGTCCATGCCCAGAATCGCGATGATGTCGCGCAGTTCCTTGTAGCGCTGCAGCGTTTGCTGCACACCGCGCGTGATCGAATAGTGCTCTTCGCCGATCACGTTCGGGTCGATCTGACGCGAGGTCGAATCGAGCGGGTCAACTGCCGGATAAATACCGAGCGATGCGATGTCACGCGACAACACGACCGTTGCGTCCAGGTGGCCGAAGGTCGTAGCCGGCGACGGGTCGGTCAAGTCATCGGCAGGAACGTACACGGCCTGAACCGACGTGATCGAGCCGGTCTTGGTGGACGTGATGCGCTCTTGCAGCTTGCCCATTTCTTCAGCGAGCGTCGGCTGATAGCCCACTGCCGAAGGCATACGGCCGAGCAGAGCGGACACTTCCGTACCCGCCAGCGTGAAACGATAGATGTTGTCGACGAAGAAGAGAACGTCGAGGCCTTCGTCACGGAAGTGCTCGGCCATCGTCAGACCGGTCAGCGCAACGCGCAGACGGTTGCCCGGCGGCTCGTTCATCTGGCCGTACACCAGCGCGACCTTGTCGAGAACGTTCGAGTCCTTCATTTCGTGATAGAAGTCGTTCCCTTCACGGGTACGCTCACCCACACCCGCGAACACGGAGTAACCGCCGTGCTCCTTCGCGATGTTGTTGATGAGTTCCATCATGTTCACGGTCTTGCCCACGCCTGCACCGCCGAACAGACCGACCTTGCCGCCCTTTGCGAACGGGCAGATCAGGTCGATAACCTTGATGCCGGTTTCGAGCAGTTCGGTCGACGGCGACAGCTCGTCGAACGCCGGTGCATGCTGGTGAATCGAGCGCAGCGTGGTCGAGTCGATCGGACCCGCTTCGTCGATCGGACGGCCGAGCACGTCCATGATGCGGCCGAGAGTCGGCTTGCCGACCGGCACGCTGATGGGCTTGCCCGTGTTCTTGACCGTCGTGCCGCGGCGCAGACCGTCGGATGCACCCAGACAGATGGTGCGCACCACGCCGTCGCCCAGTTGCTGCTGGACTTCGAGCGTCAGTTCGGTGCCTTCCAGAATGAGCGCGTCGTAGATCTTCGGCATTTGCGCACGCGGGAATTCCACGTCGATAACGGCGCCGATGCACTGTACGATCTTGCCTTCTACCAAAGCAGTAGTACTCATCGCATTTCCTTTAGATACTGTGTTCTTTCAAGCGGTCAGCAAAATCAGACCGCTGCGGCGCCGCCGACGATTTCCGACAATTCTTTCGTAATCGCGGCCTGGCGGCTCTTGTTGTAGACGAGCTGCAGTTCGTTGATCACGGTCTTCGCGTTGTCCGACGCGGCTTTCATCGCGACCATGCGTGCCGACTGCTCCGACGCCATGTTTTCCGCGACCGCCTGATACACGAGCGCCTCGACGTAGCGCACGAGCAACTCGTCCACCACGGTTTGCGCGTCCGGCTCGTAGATGTAGTCCCACGAGGTCTTCGGCGTGTCGCCGTCTTCGCCCTTCGCGTCGAGATCATCCACGGACAACGGCAGCAGTTGCTCGATCACCGCTTCCTGCTTCATCGTGTTGATGAAGCGCGTGTACGCCAGGTACACGGCGTTGATCTTGCCTTCCGAATACAGGTCGAGCTGCACCTTGACCGCGCCGATCAGCTTTTCCAGATGCGGCGTATCGCCCAGTTGCGTGACTTGCGACACGACATTGGCCTTCAGGCGATTCAGGAACCCGAGACCCTTGCCGCCGATCGCCGAAGCTTCGATCTTGACACCGCCCTGATCGAGTTCCTTGATCTTGTTCAGCGACGCACGCAGGATGTTCGTGTTCATGCCGCCGCACAGACCCTTGTCAGTCGTGACGAGGATCAGGCCGGCCGTCTTCGCGCCCTTGTTCTCGACCATGAACGGATGGCGATACTCCGGGTTCGCCTTGCTCATGTGCGATGCGATCGCGCGGACCTTGTCGGCATACGGACGGGCGGAACGCATACGCTCCTGGGCGCGGCGCATCTTGGATGCGGCGACCATTTCCATCGCTTTCGTGATCTTGCGCGTGTTTTGCACGCTCTTGATCTTGCCGCGAATTTCCTTCATTCCAGCCATTGCTTACTCCTTGATCGAAGCCGCGCGATGTTCGAAGACATCGCGCGTTGCTCCTCAGTCCCGATCAATAAGCGCCCGACTTCTTGAAGTCCTTCAGCGCGGCATGCAGTGCGCCTTCGTCGTCCTTCGACAAGTCTTTATTGTCTTCGATGCGCTTAATCAGATCGCCGTGGCTGGTCTTCAGGAATTCGCGCATGCCCTTTTCGAACGGCAGAACTTGCGAGACTTCGAGATCGTCCAGATAGCCGTTGTTGGCTGCGAACAGCGCGACAGCCAGTTCCCACACCTGCAGCGGCTGATACTGCGGCTGCTTCAACAGTTCCGTCACGCGGCGGCCGCGCTCGAGCTGCTTGCGGGTGGCTTCGTCGAGATCCGATGCGAACTGCGCGAACGCAGCCAGTTCACGATACTGCGCGAGGTCGGTACGGATACCGCCCGACAGCTTCTTGATGACCTTGGTCTGAGCCGCACCACCGACGCGCGACACCGACACGCCCGCGTTGATTGCGGGGCGGATACCGGCGTTGAACAGGTCGGTTTCGAGGAAGATCTGACCGTCGGTAATCGAGATCACGTTCGTCGGAACGAACGCGGTCACGTCGCCGGCTTGCGTTTCGATGACGGGCAATGCCGTCAGCGAGCCGCTCTTGCCCTTGACTTCGCCGTTGGTGAACTTCTCGACGTACTCTTCCGAGACGCGCGCAGCGCGCTCGAGCAGACGCGAGTGCAGATAGAACACATCACCCGGATAGGCTTCGCGGCCCGGCGGACGACGCAGCAGCAGCGAGATCTGGCGATATGCCCACGCTTGCTTGGTCAAGTCGTCGTAAACGATCAGCGCGTCCTGGCCGCGATCGCGGAAGTATTCGCCCATCGTGCAGCCGGCGTACGGCGCGAGGTATTGCATCGCGGCCGATTCCGAAGCCGAAGCCGCAACGACGATGGTGTACGCCATCGCGCCGGTTTCTTCGAGCTTGCGCACCACGTTCATGATCGACGAAGCCTTCTGGCCGATCGCGACGTAGATACAGATGAGGTCCTTGCCCTTCTGGTTGATGATCGCGTCGACAGCCACCGCGGTCTTGCCGCACTGACGGTCGCCGATGATCAGCTCGCGCTGGCCACGGCCGATCGGCACCATCGAGTCGATCGACTTCAGACCCGTTTGCACCGGCTGCGACACCGACTTACGCCAGATTACGCCCGGAGCGATCTTTTCGATTGCGTCCGTTGCCTTCGCGTTGATCGAGCCCTTGCCGTCGATCGGGTTGCCGAGCGCGTCGACCACGCGGCCGATGAGTTCCGGACCCACCGGCACTTCGAGAATGCGGCCCGTCGTCTTGACGATATCGCCTTCCGAGATGTGCTCGTATTCACCGAGAATAACGGCGCCGACCGAGTCACGTTCGAGGTTCAGCGCGAGGCCGAAGGTGTTGCCCGGAAATTCGAGCATTTCGCCCTGCATCACGTCCGACAGGCCGTGGATGCGTACGATACCGTCGGTCACGGAGATCACGGTGCCCTGGTTGCGAACATCCGCGCTCGCTTCAAGGCCCTGGATCCGGCTCTTGATCAGCTCGCTGATCTCAGAGGGATTGAGTTGCATTATTCGCTCCTGATAGTCAATTCTGTTGCGTGCCAGCCATGAGACACGGGTTGATCGCTTAAGCGGTCAGAGCCGTCTGCATGCTGGCGAGGCGCGCGCGGACCGAGGTATCGAGCACTTCGTCGCCAACCGTCACGCGAACGCCGCCGATCAGCGACTGGTCGATTTCGACGATCGGCTTCAGCTTGCGCTGGAACTTGCGTTCGAGGCTTGCAACGAGGTCGTTCAACTGTTCGCCTTCGAGGGGGAACGCGCTCACGATGTGAGCATCGGCAGCACCTTCACGGGCGTTCTTCAGTTCGTCGAACTGGACGGCGATTTCCGGCAGCAGCGACAGACGATGGTTCTCGACCAGCATGCCGACGAAATTCTTCGCCTGAGCGTTGCCGAGAGCCAGCGGCGAGTTCACTGCGGCGAGCAGGAGATCGACGATCTGCTGTCGGCTCACCTTCGGGCTCGAAGCGACCGATTCCACTTCGGGCAGACGCGCAACCTGTGCCAGCTCCTCGACGAAGGTGGACCAGCCCGCGAGATCGCCGGTTTCGGCCACGCGGAACAGCGCTTCTGCGTAAGGACGAGCGATGGTTGCAAGTTCGGCCATGATCAGAGCTCGGTTTTGAGTTGATTCAGCAGATCGGCGTGAGCTTTCTGATCGACTTCGCGTTTCAGAATTTGCTCGGCGCCCTTGACGGCCAGCGCCGCGACTTCGGCACGCAGCGTTTCACGCGCCTTCACGACTTGCTGGTCCGCGTCCGCCTTGGCCTGCGCGACGATGCGCGCGGCTTCGGCTTGAGCGTTGGCCTTGATTTCTTCTGCGACTGCGGCTGCGCGCTTTTCGGCGTCGGCAATGCGTTGCTGGCCATCGGTGCGCGCTTGCGCGAGTTCCTGGTCGACGCGCTTGTGCGCTGCTTCGAGTTCCGCTTTGCCCTTGTCGGCGGCGGCGAGGCCGTCGGCAATCTTCTTCGAGCGCTCGTCGAGGGCGTTGATCAACGGCGGCCACACGAACTTCATCGTGAACCACGCGAGGATCAGAAACACGACCATTTGCGCAAACAGGGTTGCGTTGAGATTCACGGTGTTTCCTTAAACGTTGCTTGATCGGAGGTGAAACGGTTAAAAGGCGCTCATCGGCTTGTTGAGCTCGATCAGCGCCTCACCCGTTCCGTTCAGGCGTCTTTAAAAGTCAGACGCACAGTTCCGAGGAACCTCAGCCTGCGAGCTTCGAGAGCAGCGGGTTCGCGAACGCAAACAGCATTGCCACACCAACGCCGATCAGGAACGCCGCGTCGATCAGACCAGCCAGCAGGAACATCTTGGTCTGCAGCGGGTTCATCAGTTCCGGCTGGCGGGCGCACGCTTCAATGTACTTGCCGCCCATCAGACCGATACCGATACAGGCGCCGATTGCACCCAGGCCGATGATGATGCCGATACCGATGGCGGTCAGACCCTGGATGTTGGCGATGAAAGCTTGCATGATCACTCCTTTGATTAAAGACTTTGGAACTGGATTTATAAAAAACGAAAACCTAAAACCTGAACGATTCCGGAACGTGCCGCAACGCGTCAGTGTGAGTCATGCGCCTGGCCGATGTACACCAGCGTCAGCATCATGAAAATGAACGCCTGCAACAGCACGATCAGAATGTGGAAGATCGCCCAAACCGTGCCCGCGACCACGTGGCCGATAAAGCCGAGCACAGAAGCGTCCGCACCGAACGTCCACATGCTGCCCAGAAGGGCGATCAGCAGGAACAGCAGTTCGCCGGCGTACATGTTGCCGAAAAGCCGCATGCCGAGCGAAACCGTCTTGGCGACGAACTCGATGATGTTCAGCGCGAGGTTCGGAATCCACAAGAGCGGATGCGCGCCGAACGGAGCGGACAGCAGTTCATGCACGAAGCCGCCGGCGCCCTTGATCTTGAAGTTGTAGTAGATCATCAGCACGAACACGCCGAGCGCGATGCCGATGGTGCCGTTCAGGTCAGCCGTCGGCACAATGCGATGATGCGGCAGCGCTTCCGACAGTCCCAGCCAGCCGATGACGCGGCCCGGCAAATCAACGGGGATGAAGTCGAGCGAGTTCATCAGGGCGACCCAGACGAACACGGTCAGTGCGAGCGGAGCGATGAAACGGCGGCTGCCGTGAATCATCGACTTCGACTGATCTTCGACCATTTCGACCAGCATCTCGATCGCGCACTGGAACCGGCCGGGTACACCGGAGGTCGCCTTGCGCGCGGCAAGACCGAGAATGATGATGGTCACGAGACCGCACACGATCGACCAGAAAAGCGTGTCGAGATTCCAGACATGGATGTCGAAGATCGACGCCTGTGCGTGCGTGGAAAGATTCTGCAAGTGGTGCGCAATGTACTCGGACGGATCCAGAGCGTGCGTTCCTTCGCTAGCTGCCATATCGTTAAAGCCACCCAAATTGTCAAAAATCTTTCGTCACCTGTCGCTTCCGAGCCGCCGCTTCGCGTTGCGGCTTCGGGTCGAGAGGCCCGAGTGCGGAGCATGGTCCGCACCTGTTCATCTGTGATGCTACTTGCAACTCGTGCTGAAGGCACTTACCTGGGACGTCAAGAATCGTCACCGCAGCGCCATTGCAACCCAGTAAGTCTTCAGGGCGACGATGTACGTCACGAGCAGCGGCAACCACAACGCACTCTTGTACCAGTACGCGACCGCCACGAACATGGCGATCGTCGCGCCCATCTTGAGCGCCTCGCCGATCATCCAGCTCATGATCGTCTCCGCGCCGCTTTTTGCTCTCAGGCGCGCGGCGAACAAAGCGCTCGGCACCCAGCAAATTGCTCCCCCGAGAAATGCTGACAGCGCAGCGTCGCCCGGCGGCTTGTAAAACAGCCACCACAACAGCGTCGCACCCAGGGACAAAACCATTTGCGCTGCCACGACCTTAAACGGCGTGACACGCGATGGACGACTCACCTCGGGCCCAAACAGCTTCTGTGCCTGATCCCGCGTGAGCGGAACGATATTGTTATCTTGCGCTTCGGCATCCCACGCGTCGCCGGACGATCTGCGCGGCTGATTTCCGGAGGCATTTGCGTCGCCGGTTGCGTGAGCGTTCGGCGCTCGATTTTCCTCTCGCACCGTCTTCAAACCTTCAACCAAAAGTCCGGAAAATCACCTTGCGCTTTCGCTGCGCTTTCGAGGTGGCCTAGCTGATAAATCCGGGCGATTGTAAGCGATTGTTGTCGGGGATTCAATAGTTTAGGTGTGTCAAAAGCCAAGCGGACGAACCTTAAAAATCGGTCTCGAAAACGAGACTTTCCTTGCAATTGCAAGGAGATTCTCAGTCGATGGCACATCGTCCGATGAACGGTTAAATGAGCGCCCAACCGATGACCGTTGCCACGATCCAGAATGGAATCGACACCATGTGAAATGGCATCCACAGCCCCTTTTCGCCCGATAATCGCACGGCGATGAGATTGGCCAGCGAACCGATCGCGATGCCGAATCCGCCGACGCTGACGCCGAACGCGAGCGCGCGCCAGTCCTTGGAGAACTCCGCGAGCACGATGGCCGCCGGCACGTTGCTGATCGCTTGCGAGAGAGCGGCGCCGGCCGCATACGCGCGCTTAGGCGTGCCGATGCCGACGTGTGCGATGGCTGCGTGGATCGACGGCATTGCGGCCGCGCTGCGCAGCACGATGAACATCAACACGAAGATGAGCAACAACAGCCAGTCGATCTTGAACACGACCTCGCGACGCCACAGCACGAAGAGGATCGCAAGCACGGCAAGCGCGGGCCCGGCATGATGCGCATCCGCGAGCGCCACGAACGCGGCAAATGCAAGCACGCTCACGCTGCACAGCACGCGATCGACGCGATGCTCTTCGATATCGCCGGAAAGATCGAGCGGTTCGGCGCGGAACATCGCAAACGTGAGGATGCCGAGCAGCGCCATCAACGCGGCGCACAGCGGCAGCATCGCCCACACGAACGCGGGGAAGCCGACGCCGCTCGTCTGCCATAGAAACAGGTTCTGGGGATTGCCGAGCGGCGTGAGAATCGAACCCGCGTTGACCGAGAGTGCGATCACGATCACGAGCCGCTTGATGGGCAGTGGTGCGAGCCTGTGCAGCGATAAGGCGAGCGGCACGACGGCGAAAAGCGCGACGTCGTTGGTCAGGACGGTGGACAGTACCGCAGCAAGCGCGACGAGCAGCAGCGCCAGCGTCCGCTCGCCATGAATGTGGTGCACGAGGCGGTGCGCCGCCCACATCAGGAATCCTGATAATTCGATCGCCTTGGTGAGAATCAGGAGGCCGGCGAGTGTGAGTACCGTCTGCCAGTCGACGAGACCGGGCAGCGACATCCACGGCCGCGGATGCCCGATCTGCAACACGACGAGCGCGAAGACGAGGATCGCGAGAACCGGCTCCTTCGAGACGGCTCGCCAGATACGGGCGAGGAGGTCGAAACGTGTGCTTTTGACGTTGAATTCGGACAAGATGCGTGTGAATCAGGTCGTCGGAGTCGGCGCTTCGATACTTCCACGCAATTTGCTCAGGATGCCCTCGAGCGAGTCGAGATTGCCGAAATCGATCGTGACCTTGCCGCGCCCTCTTCCGCCCAACTTGATCTTTACGTTGGCGGAAAGCAGATCCGACAGCTCTTCTTCCAGACGGCGCGTATCACGTCCGCCGTCATTTGCGGCGCGTGCTTTTGTCGCAGGGGCTTCCTTGGTCGTCGCCGCTACCAGGCGTTCGGTTTCGCGTACCGACAAGCGGCGATTGACGACATGATTGGCGAGCTGGATCTGCGTCGCCGCATCGACGGCGAGCAACGCACGCGCGTGGCCCATGTCCAGGTCGCCGGCGAGAAGCATGGTCTGCACGGGCGCTGCGAGATTCAGCAGGCGCAGCAGGTTCGATACCGCGCTGCGCGAGCGCCCGACCGACTCGGCCGCTTGTTCGTGCGTAAAGCGGAATTCGTCGAGCAGACGCTGGATGCCCTGCGCCTCTTCCAGCGGGTTCAAATCTTCCCGCTGAATGTTTTCGATCAACGCCATCGCAGCGGCTGCTTGATCTGGCACGTTTTTTACGAGCACCGGAACTTCGTCGAGGCCGGCAAGGCGCGCGGCACGGAAGCGCCGCTCGCCCGCAATGATTTCATAACGATCGTCACTCACCGAGCGCACGAGAATCGGCTGCATCAGACCCTGCGCGCGGATGCTCGCGGCGAGTTCCTGGAGCGCGCCCTCGTCCATCCGTGTACGCGGCTGATACTTGCCGGCTTGCAGCTTATCGAGCGGCAGCACCGAGGGCGTGCCCTCGCCGCGCACGGCTTCCGTAATGTCGACGCTACCGCCGAGCAATGCGTCCAAGCCGCGGCCTAGACCTTTTTTCTTCATCACAGCGCTCATTTCGGTTCCTCCGTCGGCGTTCTCGGCCGCATCGAATGGGGTTTGCTCAGTTGCCGTTGAGCGCGCGCACACGCTCGATCATTTCGGTGCCGAACTGGATATACGCCTGCGCACCGCGCGACGACTTGTCGAACACGACGCCGGGCAGTCCATAGCTAGGCGCTTCCGCAAGGCGCACGTTGCGCGGGATCACAACGTCGAACAGCTTGCTGCCAAAGTGTTCCTTCAATTGGTCCGACACTTGTTGCTGCAACGTAATTCGGGGATCGAACATCACGCGCAGCAGGCCAATTACCTTCAGGTCACGATTCAGGTTCGCGTGCACCTGCTTGATGGTGTTCACGAGATCCGACAATCCTTCGAGCGCAAAATATTCGCACTGCATCGGAATCACGACGCCGTGCGCCGCGCATAGGGCGTTAAGCGTCAGCAGCGAAAGCGCGGGGGGGCAATCGATCAGCACGAAGTCATAGTCATCGGCTACTTCGGCAATCGCCGCCCGAAGAATGCCTTCGCGATTTTCCATGTCCACGAGTTCGACTTCGGCGCCTGCCAGCTCGCGATTGGCCGGCAGCACGTCGTATCCGACCGCCTCCGGGCGTGTGCGTGCCTCGCGCAGTGTCACGCCATCGACGAGCACTTCATAGACAGTGTTCTCGCACGCGGCCTTGTTGATGCCGCTGCCCATGGTCGCGTTGCCCTGAGGGTCGAGGTCGATCAGCAGAACGCGCTGATCGAGGCCCGCAAGGCTCGCCGCGAGATTGACCGCTGTCGTGGTCTTTCCAACGCCGCCCTTCTGATTTGCGACGCAGAAGATTTTTGCCATCGTTTAGTGTCCTCGTTTCTTCGCTGTCAGAAGATCAGCGTGCCTGGAATGCCGGATGGAAACCGTGCAGCGGACCTTCAAGCTGGCTCGACGGCAATCTCGACGAGATGCCGTTCCGCGTCGAGCATCGGCACATTGAGGCGCTCGATACCGAGCACCTTGGCACCCGCCGGCACACGCGCGGCTTCAGCCTCAGGCCTGACACCCTTCATCGCCAGAATCCGTCCGTTGTCCGCAACCAGATGACGCGCAAGTGTAACGAAATCGGAGAGCTCTGCGAATGCGCGCGACACGATTAAATCGAATTTCCCCGGGACTTCGACTCCCGGACGTAAACTTTCGACGCGACCGGTCACCACCGACAGATTGTTCAGACCCAACTGCGCTTTCGCCTGCGACTGAAATGCTGTTTTCTTATGAACGATGTCGTTGAGCGTGACGTGCAATTCAGGCAACGCGATCGCCAGTACGATGCCGGGTAAACCGCCGCCGGAGCCGACGTCCAGCACTGTCGACGGCCTGCGCACGTTCACCGCCGGAACGATCGCAAGCGAATCCAGAATATGCTGGATGAGCATTTGATGCGGATCGCGGATCGCCGTCAGGTTGTAGACGGAATTCCATTTGCCGAGCAGCGCAACATAATCGAGAAATTTCTGAATTTGCGAGGACGAAAGCGCAATGTCGAGTTCGGTGACGCCCTTCTCGAGCGTCGCCGCCAAGGATAAATGGCGCTCCGTCATTGAACCGCCGTCGGGTTGCCGGTTGCCGCATCGTCGCCAGCAGAATTTCGGCCGCGACGGCCTGCGCCGCGCTTCAGATGCACCATGAGAAGCGAGATTGCGGCCGGCGTGATGCCGGAAATGCGCGAAGCCTGCCCGATCGTCTCCGGGCGATGCTGAATCAACTTCTGACGGGCTTCGAAGGACAATCCGCGGACTTCGTTGTAGTCGAGCCCGTCCGGCAACCGGGTGTTTTCCTGCGCGCCGTTCCGCACGATCTCGTCGGCCTGACGATCGATGTAGCCTTGGTACTTAACGCCGATCTCGATCTGCTCCTTGATTTGTGCGAGCAGAACCGGATCGTCCGAGAGCGATGCTTCGGGACCGCAGGCGCCCTCACGAAGTGCGCAGATTCCGTCGTACGAAACGCCGGGGCGTCGCAGAAGATCGGCAAGGCTGTACTCATGATCGATCGCCTTGCCCAGCAACGCCGTCGCTTCCTCCGCCGGCAAAGTCTTAGGATTTACCCACGTTGAACGCAGACGCTGTGTTTCACGTGAAACAGCGTCGCGTTTGCGGCTGAAAGCATCCCAACGAACATCGTCGACTACGCCGAGTTCGCGCCCGATCTCCGTCAGACGCATATCTGCGTTGTCTTCGCGCAGCGACAGGCGGTATTCCGCGCGGCTCGTGAACATCCGATATGGCTCCGACACCCCGCGCGTCACGAGATCGTCCACCAGAACACCCAGATACGCCTGATCGCGGCGCGGCGACCACGCTTCCTTCCCTTGAACCTGTAGACCAGCATTGATACCAGCCAACAGTCCCTGCGCGGCGGCTTCTTCGTACCCGGTTGTCCCGTTGATCTGACCTGCAAAGAAGAGGCCGTTGATCGCCTTTGTTTCGAGCGAAGCCTTCAACGCACGCGGATCGAAGTAGTCATATTCGATCGCGTAGCCGGGCCGCAAGATATGCGCGTGTTCGAGCCCGCGCATCGAGCGAACGAGCTCAAGCTGGACGTCAAAAGGAAGACTCGTGGAGATCCCGTTCGGATAGAACTCATTCGTCGTCAGTCCTTCCGGCTCCAGAAAGATCTGATGCGCGTCTTTGGAAGCAAAACGATGAATCTTGTCCTCGATCGACGGGCAATAACGCGGTCCGACGCCTTCAATCACTCCCGTATACATCGGCGAGCGGTCTAGTCCGCCCCGGATAATGTCGTGCGTCTGTGCATTCGTATGTGTGACCCAGCATGGCATCTGACGCGGATGCTGCTCTACGCGGCCAAGGAACGAGAACACCGGAATGGGATCGAGATCGCCCGGCTGCTCTTCGAGCTTCGAAAAGTCGATCGTGCGGCCATCAATACGAGGCGGTGTGCCCGTCTTCAGGCGGCCTTGAGGCAGCTTTAATTCCTTTAAACGCGCTGAAAGCGACACCGCCGCTGGGTCACCTGCACGGCCGCCGACATAATTATTCAGGCCGACGTGTATTTTTCCGTCCAGGAAAGTGCCAGCGGTCAACACAACGGCGCGGGACCGAAAACGAAGTCCGACTTGCGTTACGGCGCCTACAACGTGATCGCCTTCGACCATCAAATCGTCGACGGCTTGCTGGAAGAGCCACAGATTCGGCTGATTCTCGAGGCGATGGCGGATCGCCTGTTTGTACAAAAGACGATCGGCCTGCGCGCGCGTTGCCCGAACGGCGGGTCCCTTCGACGAGTTGAGGATACGGAACTGAATGCCCGATTCATCGGTAGCCGCAGCCATTGCCCCGCCGAGAGCGTCGACTTCCTTGACGAGATGACCCTTGCCGATGCCGCCAATCGACGGATTGCAGCTCATCTGGCCCAACGTCTCGATGTTGTGCGTCAAAAGAAGCGTTTTACAGCCCATACGCGCAGAAGCGAGCGCCGCCTCCGTGCCCGCGTGACCGCCACCAACGACGATCACATCAAATTCTGTGGGATAAAGCATTGGGATCTCGTGTACGAACGACACGAACCTGAAGAGAGAATAGCTTTGAATTATAACGACTTCTTCCTGACCTCGAATCGACCGTTCGATCACAGGCAAAAAAAAGCGTGTTTCACGTGAAACACGCCGCCATTTTCCCAAAGAACACCGCGTTTTATGCCACCTTTTTAGTCAGACCGAGATAAGTTTCGATGACCTGAGGGTTGTGCTGAAGCGCGTCGGCGTTTCCTTCCAGCGCGAACTCGCCGGTCTCAAGAACATAGCCATAGTCGGAAATCTGAAGCGCAGCGCGCGCGTTCTGCTCGATCAACAGCGTTGCAACACCCGTCTGCCGAAGCGCGCTGATGATGTGGAAAATCTCCTTCACGATCAGCGGCGCCAAGCCGAGGCTCGGTTCGTCGAGCATCAGAAGTTGCGGCTTCCCCATTAATGCACGGCCAACCGCGAGCATCTGCCGCTCTCCACCAGACAAAGTTCCCGCCGCCTGCCTTCTTCGCTCCTTTAGACGAGGAAAAAGCTGGAACACGTGGTCGAGCTGATCGAGAAAGTTTCGCTCGCCGGCTTTCTTCCGCCGATATGCGCCCAGCACGAGATTGTCCTCCACCGCCATCGTCGCGAACAATTCGCGCTTCTCGGGCACAAGACACATTCCACGTGAAACGCGGCGCTCGATCGCCAATGCGGACACGTCTTCGCCAAGGTAACGCACCACGCCCTTCGCGTGCCCCGTTTGGGGCAACGCGCCCATGATCGCGTTAAGGAGCGTCGACTTTCCCGCCCCATTCGGCCCAATCACCGAAACGATTTGCCCCGCTCCGACGGTGAGCTTGCCATCGTGCAATGCTTCGACCTTGCCGTAGCGCACGGACAGGGCGTCTACCTGCAAGATCGGGTTCACAACTGCGTTCGATTCCTTCGCCATCACTCCACCCCGCCGAGATATGCTTCGAGCACCGCCGGATCCTTTTGGACATCCGTAGGCAATCCTTCTGCGATCTTCGTGCCGAACTCCATTACTACGAGCCGATCCGTCAGATTCATCACGAAATCCATATCGTGCTCGACAAGAAGAATGCTCATTCCCTCCGCGCGCAGCTTTCGCAGCAAATCGGCCAATTGCAACTTTTCTTGATAACGAAGGCCGGCGGCGGGTTCATCCAGCAGCAGCAGCGTCGGATCGCAGCACAGCGCCCGGGCAATCTCGAGAATCCGTTGTTGACCCAGCGCGAGGCTACCGGCTTCGCTATAGATATGCTTCTCCAGCCCGACGCGTTTGATCTGCTTCGCTGCCTCAGCCATCAGCCGCGCCTCTTCTGCCGCGTTCAGTCGCACGACACTGCGCCAGACGCCCGTGCTTCCACGCAAATGCGCGCCGATCGCCACGTTTTCCAGCACCGTCATCCCGGGAAGCATCTTCACGTGCTGGAACGTCCGGCCGATGCCGCGCTTGACGATTTCACGCGAAGTCAGCTTCTCGATACGCTCACCGTGGAAGCTGATTGCGCCGCTCGTCGCCTGAAGTACGCCGGTGACAAGATTGAAGGTCGTGGACTTCCCGGCGCCATTCGGGCCGATCAATCCGATGATTTCGCCTGCCCTCACCTCGAAGCTCACATCGTTCACTGCCACGAGTCCGCCGAACTGCTTGCGCGCCTTGTCGACGACCAGCAAGCGCTCCCCCACGTTGGGTTTGCTGCGCTGCGGCAAAGCATCGCCATGATCCGGCACGTGTGCACGCGGCCCGCGTGGAAACAGACGCGCCACGAACGGCCAGACGCCTTGCCGCGCGTATTGCAGCAGCAAGACCATCACCACGCCGAACACGATGATCTCGAAGTTGCCGTTCGCGCCGAGCAGCTTGGGCAGAAGCGTTTGCAGATAATCCTGCAGAACGGTGAGAATTGTCGCGCCGAGAATCGCACCCCAGACATGGGAGACGCCGCCGACCACCGCCATGAACAGGAACTCGATGCCGTGATTCAGGCCGAACGGCGTCGGGTTCACCGCCCGCTGCAAATGGGCGTACAGGAAGCCGGAAACGGCCGCGAGCACGGCTGCATAGACGAAGATGACTACGCGCATCCAGGCAGTGTTGACGCCCATCGCTTCGGCCATCGTGCCGCCGCCGCGCAACGCGCGAATCGCTCGCCCCGGGCGACTATTAAGCAGATTCTGAACAGAAATCACCGCAAGCAGTACCACGACCCAGATCAGGTAATAGATGCTACGGCCCGATTCCAGCTCCCAACCGAACACGTTGAGCACGGGAATTCCGTTGATGCCGTCGTACTTGCCGAGCAACTCCATGTTGCCGAAGAGGTAGAACAGCGAGAGTCCCCACGCGATCGTCCCGAGCGGCAGGAAATGTCCCGAAAGGCGCATCGTGATGAGACCGAGCAGCAGCGCGATGAAGGCCGTGAGCACGACGCCCGCGATCAGCGCGAGCCACGGCGAGACACCGTAGCGCGTCGTGAGGAAAGCCGTCGCATACGCGCCCACGCCGACGAACGCGGCCTGCCCAAAGCTCGTCATCCCGCCGATGCCAGTCAGCAACACCAGCCCGATCGCGACGATCGAATACAGGCCGATGTAGTTCAGCAGCGTGATCCAGTACTCGGGCACGGCGACCGGCCGCGGCAAGACCGGCAGCGCGAAGACGACAACCAGGAACAACCAGAAAAATCGATATCGATGCAGAAAGTTCATCGGCTTACTCCTCGTCCTCATCCGAATGCGGGCTTGCCAGGCTTCGCCACAGCAGGACCGGAATAATCAACGTGAAGACGATCACCTCCTTGTACGCGCTTGCCCAGAACGACGAATACGATTCGAGCAAACCCACGAGCAACGACCCTGCGGCCGCGAGCGGATAGCTCACCAGACCGCCCACGATTGCGCCTACGAAGCCCTTGAGGCCGATCAGGAAGCCCGAGTCGTAGTAGATGGTCGTGATCGGCGCCACGAGCACGCCGCACAGCGCGCCCAGGCCCGCCGCGAGCGTGAATGCGAGGCGGCCTGCCTGCGTCGTGCCGATGCCGACGAGCCGCGCGCCGAGGCGATTCACCGACGTCGCGCGCAAGGCCTTGCCGGAGATCGAGCGATCGAAATAGAAGTACAGCGCGACGATCAGCACGACGGCCGTCCCGACGACCCACAAGCTCTGCCCGGAGATCGACACGCTGCCCAGGTTGAACGTGGCGTCAGAAAACGCCGTCGTGCGCGAGCCTTCCGCGCCGAACATCACGAGCCCGAGGCCGACCATCGCGAAGTGCACCGCCACCGCCACAATCAGCAGCAACAGCGTGCTCGCCTCCGCGATCGGCTCATACGCGAGGCGATACACGAACGGTCCCATCGGCACGACGATGAGAAGCGTCAGCGCGATCTGCGCGATCATCGGCAGAGGCTGTGCGAACGCCGCTTGCGTGATGCCCCACACCGCGACGGGAAACAGCAGATACTTGCCCGTCAGCACTGCCAGTAAGCGCCCGATCTGGTGATATCGCGCAGGATGCCGAACGATGCCCGCGAGTTCCGCGACAAAGCAGCCGACGCCCATCGCGATGAGCAGATAGCAGGTCGCCGGCAGCTTCTGCGTCTGCAGTGCGGCCAGCGTGAGCGCGCCATACGCGACGAACTCGCCCTGCGGAATGAAAATGACGCGTGTCACGGAGAACACGAGCACCAGAGCGAGCGCGAGCAAGGCGTAGATCGCGCCCGTGGTGATCCCGTCCTGCGCGAGGATCGCCGCAATCGATAAGTCCATACTTCCTCTTCGAAGCTTCTTGTGAAACAGGCGACTCAAGAAACAGCCGCCGGAACATGGTCAAAGCGGCGCGCCGTTGCCGGTGCGCCGCCCATTCATCTCGAAATTAAGAAACGAGAACGCGCGATGAAGCGCGTCCTGTCGAGCTCAGTCGTTCAGCAATTTCCACTTGCCGTCGACGATCTGCACCATCACGCGGGCGCGATTGTCGAAGCCGTTGTGATCGGTCGGCGTCGTGTTCATGATCCCGTGCGACACCGGCAGGTCCTTCAGGTTTTCCAGCGCGGCGCGCAGCGCTTCGCGGAATTCCGGCGTGCCCGGCTGGCCTTTCTTGAGCGCCTCGGGAATCGCGCGCTGAAGCATCTGGCCAGCATCCCATGCATGCCCGCCGAAGGTCGACAGCGTGCCTGCGCCATACGCCTTCTCATACGCGTCCTTGTACGCGGCCGACGACTTCTTCACCGGGTTGCTCTCCGGCAACTGCTCGGTCACGAGCACCGGGCCGGCGGGCAGGATTTCTCCCTCGCAGTCCTTGCCGCACACGCGCAGGAAGTCGTTGTTGGCGACGCCATGCGTCTGATAGACCTTGCCCTTGTAGCCACGCTCCTTCAGCGCCTTCGCCGGCAGCGCAGACGGCGTGCCCGCACCCGCGATCAGCACCGCGTCCGGGTTCGCGCCCATCGTCTTCAAAACCTGGCCGGTCACGGACGTGTCCGTGCGGTTATAGCGCTCGTTCGTGACGATCTTCAGCTTGTGCGCCGTCGCCGCCGTATTGAACACGTTGTACCAGCCGTCGCCGTAGGCATCCGCGAAGCCGATGAAGCCCACCGTCTTCACGCCGTGCTTTTCCATGTAGCTCGCGATGGCATCGGCCATCAGCGCGTCGTTTTGCGGCGTCTTGAAGACCCACGCCTTTTTTGCATCCATCGGCGCGATGATCGCGGCGGACGCGGCCATCGAGATCATCGGCGTCTTGCCGGCGGCGGCCGGATCGATCATCGCGAGCGAGTTCGGCGTCACGGTGGAGCCGACGATCGCATCGACGTGATCTTCGTCGATCAGCTTGCGCGTGTTCTGCACGGCGCGGCTCGTGTCGGACCCGTCATCGAGCACGATCCATTCGACCGACTTCCCGCCGATTTCCTTCGGCAACAGTGCGACCGTATTTTTCTCGGGAATCCCGAGCGATGCGGCCGGTCCCGTCGCCGAGAGCGTCACGCCGATCTTCACCTGAGCGAGCGCCGCGCCCGCCCCGGCAAGCGCGCTGCCCGCGATGGCGAGCGCGATGCCCGTCCTGATCCATGCCTTCTTCGTTTTCATTGCTTGTCTCCAAACGCGACTTGCGGTTCACGCACCCCTGCGGTGCGCTGCTGCGAGTTGTTATCGATGCTGCTTCTCTGGCGCCAACCAAAGAGCCGCCCCAATCTATTTACCGCGTTACTGCGTGCCAAGGCTGGTTTTCCCTGACCGTTGCGCCGCCGCGATCGAGGCTTTGCGCCCTCTCCTTCGCGTCGCGGTTCCTGCTGCACGGCACAGAAAAAAAGGCGCGTTGTGTTGCTACGCGCCTTTGTTCTCCGAATCAGTTCACATGCGAATCCGTCAGTTGCCCGAGAGCTTCCACTTGCCGCCGACGATCTCCACCATCACGCGTGCGCGCTGGTCCAGTCCGGAGTGATCGTTGGGGCTCATGTTGAAGATGCCGTGCGATGCAGGCAGATTCTTCGTCTCTTCGATAGCCGCGCGCAACGCTTCGCGGAACGCCGGCGTGCCCGGCTGGCCCTTCTTCAGCGCAACAGGAATCGCACGCTGCAGAATGAGGCCCGCGTCCCACGCGTGACCGCCGAACGTCGACACGGAACCCGCGCCGTTGGCGCCTTCGTACGCCTTCTTGTACGTCAGCGCGGCTTGCTTCACGGGGTTGCTGTCAGGCAACTGCTCCGCGACGAGCAACGGGCCCGCGGGCAGGAACGTGCCTTCGCAGTCCTTGCCGCACACGCGCAGGAAATCGTTATTGGCGACGCCGTGCGTCTGATAGATCTTGCCCTTGTAGCCGCGCTCCTTGAGCGTCTTCTGCGGCAGCGCGGCCGGCGTGCCCGCGCCCGCGATCAGCACCGCGTCCGCGTTCTGCGACATCATCTTGAGCACCTGGCCCGTCACCGACGCATCGTTGCGCGCAAAGCGCTCGTTCGCGACGATCTTCAGCTTCGCCAGATCGGCTGCCTTCGAGAATTCCTTGAACCAGCTCTCGCCGTAGGCGTCGGAAAAGCCGATGAACGCGACAGTCTTCACGCCGTGATTCGACATGTGCTGCGCGATCACGGTAGCCATCAGAATGTCGTTCTGCGGCGTCTTGAAGACCCACGCGCGCTTGCTGTCCATCGGCTCGACGATGCTCGCGGCCGCGGCCATCGAAATCATCGGGGTGTGCGTTTCGGCCGCGATGTCGATCATCGCGAGCGAATTGGGAACGACCGTCGAACCGACCAGCGCATCGACGTGATCTTCGCTCGTCAGCTTGCGTGCGTTTTTCACCGCCTGGGTGGAATCGGTCGCGTCGTCCAGAACGATGTATTCCAATTTCTGCCCGGCGACTTCCTTGGGCAACAGCGCGACGGTGTTCTTTTCCGGAATGCCGAGCGAAGCCGCCGGTCCTGTCGCCGAGACCGTCACGCCGATTTTCACGTCCGCCAAAACCTGATTGCTGAATACCGCCGATAATCCCGCGACGGCCATTGCGACCGCCTTGCCGCGTAAAGCCAACTTCATTGATTTGCGCCCCGTAAATCGTGTTTTCTGCGTGAAGAATTGTCTGCGAATATGCCGTGTTTCGCGCCCGCTCTGAATCGCCGACCGGCGGGTCGGGAAATGCAGTTTAGCGGAGGAAACCGCCGTGCAGCAAGCGTTTTGAAGGTTTTCCGTGCCTTGCGAACCCCGGGAAAACCCGCCTTAAAAAAAATCCGCGGGGATTTATTCGTATTATCGACGGCAAATAAAAAAAGCGCTGTTGGACTCATCCAACAGCGCTTTTCGGTCGGGCACTTTGTGCCTCATGTCTCCTCGTTCTCCACCTCAAAAATCTGGGTGCAACAGAACTAGGACGCATGTTAAAGAACGCAACACTGCACGACAACCTAGCATTTACCCTAGTGGTGCACAAAAGCACCGCAACGGGGCGTATTTCTTGCAATTTAGCGCGCTTCTTTCAAATGCTCCATTCCTTCGTAATTCCAAATAAATCGCTCAGCCTTGAAGCGGCCGAACCCGCGCGATGATCTCTCCGACGATCCCGCGGCGGAAGGCGAGCACGCACGCGATGAAGATCACGCCTGTCACGATCGTCACCGATTCGCCCAACGAGTTGAACCACGACACACCCGTGATGCGCGCGATGCCGCTGCCGATGTCGCCGAGCCGGTCTTCGAGCGCGACGATGATCGCCGCGCCGAGCAACGGCCCGAACATCGTGCTCATGCCGCCGACGAGCGTCATCAGCACGACCAGGCCCGACATCGTCCAGTAGGCGTCGCCGAGCGTTTCGAAGCCGAGCACGAGTGTCTTCATCGCCCCCGCGAAGCCCGCGAGACCCGCCGACAAAACGAACGCCAGCAGCTTGTAGCGCGACGTGTCGTAGCCGAGCGAAATCGCGCGCGGCTCGTTCTCCTTGATTGCGATCAGCACTTGCCCGAACGGCGAATGCACGATGCGCACGATCAGCGCGAACGCGAGCAGCATCACGACGAGCACGACGTAGTAGAGCGTGATGTCGTTGCCCAGATCGATGACATTGAACAGCTTGCCGCGCGGCACGCCTTGCAGACCGTCTTCGCCATGCGTAAACGGCGCCTGCAGGAACACGAAGTACACCATCTGCGCGAGCGCGAGCGTGACCATCGCGAAGTAAATGCCCTGGCGCCGGATCGCGAGCAGACCGGCGACGAGCCCGAGCAGCGTCGCCGCCGCCGTGCCCGCGATTACGCCGAGCTCCGGCGTGAAGTTCAGCGACTGGATCGCATAGCCGGCGACATAGCCGGCGGTCGCGAGGAACATCGCATGACCGAACGACAACAGCCCGGTATAGCCGATCAGCAAATTGAATGCCGCCGCAAACAGGGCGAAACACAGCACCTTCATCATAAACAGCGGATACACGCCGACGAACGGCGCGACGATCAGGCCGATCAGCAACAGGCCGTAGAGCGCTTTTCTCTGCATCATTTTTCCTTGCCGAAGAGTCCTGCCGGGCGAATCATCAACACGATCGCCATGATGACGAAGACGACCGTCGCGGACGCTTCCGGATAGAACACGCGCGTAAAGCCCTCGATCACGCCGAGCAGCAGGCCCGTCAGTATCGAGCCCATGATCGAGCCCATCCCGCCGATCACGACGACCGCAAACACGGTGATGATCATCGACTGGCCCATGAGCGGCGACACCTGGATCACGGGCGCCGCCAGCACGCCCGCGAACGCCGCGAGCGCGACGCCGAAGCCGTAGGTGAGCGTGATCATCATCGGCACATTGACGCCGAATGCCTCGACGAGCTTCGGATTCTCCGTGCCCGCGCGCAGATAAGCGCCGATGCGCGTCTTTTCGATCACGAACCACGTCGCAAAGCACACGGCGAGCGACGCGGCGACCACCCACGCGCGATAGTTCGGCAGGAACATGAAGCCGAGATTGGTCGCGCCCGAAAGCAGCGACGGCACGTCGTAAGGCTGCCCCGAAGAACCGTAGATGGAGCGGAACACGCCTTCGATCACGAGCGTCAGGCCGAAGGTGAGCAGCAGCCCGTAAAGATGATCGAGCTTGTAAAGCCAGCGCAGCATCGAGCGCTCGACGACCACGCCGAACAGCCCGACCACGATGGGCGCGAGCAGCAGCATCGCCCAGTACGGGATGTTGAAATAGGAATAGCCCATCCACGCGAGCATCGCGCCCAGCATGAAGAGCGCGCCATGCGCGAAATTGATGACGTTGAGCAAGCCGAAGATCACCGCGAGCCCGAGGCTCAGGATCGCGTAGAACGAGCCGTTCACCAGCCCGAGCAACAGCTGGCTCATCATTGCGGCGAGCGGGATGCCGAATATTTCCATTGAACCTGCCGTCAGAAACGTGTTGACGCGGCTGCGACGGCGAAGCGGCCCTTCCGGCCGCCCGCCTCGCGACGCTTGCGCACTACCGAATGCTTACTTCCAGAGCTTGCAGCGCGATTCGGCCTTGGTGCCGAACGCCTGATCGCCCGGAATCGTCGCGGTGATCTTGTAGTAGTCCCACGGCTCCTTCGATTCCGACGGCTTCTTCACTTCCATCAGGTACATGTCGTGGATCATCGATCCGTCTTCGCGGATGTAGCCCTTCGCGTAGAAGTCGTCGATCTTCGCCTTCTTGAGCTGCGCCATGACCTTGTCGCTGTCGGTCGTGCCCGCCGCCTTCACCGCGTTCAGGTACGTCGTGACAGCCGAGTAATCCGCCGCCTGCAGGCTGCCCGGCATCTTCTTCATCTTGTCGAAGTAGCGCTTCGCCCAGGCGCGCGTCTTGTCGTCCTTGTTCCAGTACCAGCTGTCCGTCGCGACCAGCCCTTGCGTGGTTTCGAGGCCGAGGCTGTGGATGTCGGAGATGAAGATCAGCAGCGCGGCGATCTTCATCGACTTGGTGATGCCGAACTCCTTCGAGGCCTTGATCGCGTTGATCGTGTCGCCGCCGGCATTCGCGAGGCCGAGCACCTGCGCCTTCGAACCTTGCGCCTGCAGCAGGAACGACGAGAAGTCCGACGCCGACAGCGGATGACGCACTTCGCCGAGCACCTGGCCGCCATTGGCCTTCACGACGTCAGCCGTATTCTTTTCGAGCGCCTTGCCGAACGCATAGTCGGCCGTCAGGAAGTACCACGTCTTGCCGCCCTGCTTGGTCACCGCGGAACCGGTGCCCTTCGCGAGCGCCATCGTGTCGTAGGCGTAGTGGACCGTGTAGGGCGAGCACTGCTCGTTGGTCAGGTTGTCCGCGCCCGCGCCGATGTTGATGTACGGCGTCTTCTTCTCCGCCGCGACTTGCGCGCTCGAAAGCGCCGTCGCCGAGTTCGTCCCGCCGATGATCACGTTCACGCCGTCGCGGTCGATCCATTCGCGCGCACGCGATGCCGCGATATCCGCCTTGTTCTGGTGATCCGCATACACCACTTCGATCGGCTTGCCGTTCACCTTTCCGCCGAAGTCAGCGACCGCCATGCGAATGGCTTCGAGTCCGCCCTGCCCGTCGATATCCGCGTAGAGGCCCGACATGTCGGTGACGAAACCGATCTTCACCGTGTTGCTGTCGGCGGCGTTGGCGCTCGTGCTCATCACCGCCACACTCGCCGCCGCAGCCGCAAAGCACAGAATAGAGAGGCGCGCGAGGGTCTTCTTTTTCATTCCAGTCTCCATGAGTTTTGATTTGTTGCGGTATTACTGGTGTTGCCCTTCCGATGTGCCGCGCCCGGGATCGATTACACCCCGAGCAGTTCGTGCAGCACCGGCATCTTCGCTTCGAGTTCCCCCGCGCCGAAATGCTCGACGATGTTTCCGTGCTCCATCACGTAAAAGCGATCCGCGAGCGGCGCCGCGAAACGAAAATTCTGTTCGACCATGACGATCGTGTAGCCACGAGACTTCAGCATGAGGATCATGCGCGCGAGCGTCTGTACGATGACCGGCGCGAGCCCTTCCGAAATTTCATCGAGCAAAAGCAGATTCGCGCCCGTGCGCAGAATGCGCGCGACGGCCAGCATCTGTTGCTCACCGCCCGAAAGACGCGTGCCCTGGCTTGCGCGGCGTTCCTTCAGGTTCGGGAACATCGAGTAGATCTCGTCGAGCGGCATTGCGTCTTTTGCATGGCCGATCATCGGCGGCAGAAGAAGGTTTTCCTCGCAGGACAAGCTCGAAAAAATGCCGCGCTCCTCCGGACAATAGCCGACCCCGTAATGCGCGATCTTGTGTGTGGCGAGGCCGATGGTTTCATTTCCGCCGACGCGGATGGAACCCGTCCTTCGCCCGGTCAAACCCATGATGGCGCGCAACGTGGTCGTGCGGCCCGCGCCGTTGCGGCCGAGCAGCGTGACCACTTCGCCGCGATTTACCTTCAGGTCCACGCCGTGCAGGATGTGCGATTCCCCGTACCACGCCTGCAGACCCGATATTTCCAGCGCGGGCACATTGCCCGCCGCGCCGTTCGCCTCGCGCGAGCGGCGCTCCTCCACGATCGTACTCATGCATGCGCTCCGGTGAGCGCCGCATCGGCGCTGCCCATGTAGGCTTCCATCACGAGCGGATTCCTCGACACTTCCGCGTAGCTGCCTTCGGCGAGCACTTCGCCGCGCTGAAGCACGGTGATGGTGTCGGAAATGCCCGCGATCACGTTCATGTTGTGTTCGACCATGAGGATGGTGCGGCCCGCCGACACCTTCTTGATCAACGCCGTCACGCGATCGACATCCTCGTGACCCATGCCTTGCGTCGGCTCGTCGAGAAGCATCAGTTCGGGTTCCATCGACAGTGTGGTCGCGATCTCGAGCGCGCGCTTGCGGCCGTATGAGAGCTCGACGGTTCTCGTATCGGCGAAGTCGGTGAGGCCGACTTGCGTGAGCAGATCCATCGCGCGGTCGTTGAGGGCATCGAGGGAACGCTCGCTGCGCCAGAAATGAAACGACGTGCCCAGTTGCCGCTGCAAACCGATGCGCACGTTCTGGAGCACCGTCAGGTGCGGAAACACTGCGGAAATCTGAAACGAGCGGATGATCCCGCGCCGCGCGATGTGCGCCGGCCGCTCGCGCGTGATATCCGTGCCGTTGAAAACGATCTGCCCCGCGGTGGGTTCGAGAAACTTGGTGAGGAGGTTAAAGCAGGTCGTCTTGCCTGCGCCGTTCGGTCCGATCAGCGCATGGATCGAACCGCGGCGCACGCGCAGGTTCACGCCATTCACGGCCGTAAAGCCTTTGAATTCCTTCGTGAGCCCTCGCGTTTCAAGAATGGTGTCGCCGAGAATCATGTCCCCTTCCATGCGAAGTGAAGCGCTGGGCATATCCGTATTCGCCTGCGCCTTATTTTTTCTTTCCGCGCGCGCACCCGAACGTTGTCTCCATCCCGGTGCCGCTTCGCTGCTTGCATCGCTGTTGCGCCCGCACAAAGTGTGCACGAGGTATGCCGAGCATCACTAATTCCGGGGCCATTGTCGCGCCAATGATGCAGCGCAATCATTGGGATTTGCACTTACTAACGAATTGCTTGGAGTTTTACGCGTGCACGCATTAGGGGCACGGAGACTGCTTATGCGCTTTGCATATAAGCATTCCTCGGTGCGGCCTCATGCGCGCGCCAGTCACGCGTCATCCCGACGTCCCGGCATCTGACGCGCCCGTGTCACCGATCCGTCACGCAAGTGCGGTGGCGATCACTTCTTCCGCTTCGATGCCGCGCCTGTCCTCGCGGATCATCTCGCTCGCACGCTCGGCGATCATCAGGGTCGGCGAGTTCGTGTTGCCCGATGTGATGGTCGGCATCACCGATGCGTCGACCACGCGCAACCCGCGCACGCCGATCACGCGCAGGCGGCTGTCGACGACCGCGCCCGGATCGTTGTCCGTGCCCATGCGGCACGTGCCGACCGGATGGAAGATCGTCGTGCCGATCTTGCCCGCCGCTTCGACGAGTTCTTCCTGCGTCTGGAACTGGATGCCCGGAAGAATTTCCTTGGGCGCGTATTGCGCCAGCGCTGGCGCGCTGGCGATGCGTCGTGTGAGACGCAGCGAATTCGCGGCGACCTCGCGATCGCGGTCGGTGGACAGATAGTTCGGCGCGATCAGCGGCGCTGCGTGCGCATCCGGCGATTCGATATGCACGCTGCCGCGCGATGTGGGCCGCAAATTGCACACGGACGCGGTGAACGCATTGAACGAATGCAGCGGCTCGCCGAAACGTTCGAGCGACAAAGGCTGGACATGATATTGGACATCGGCGCGTGTGATCGACGCATCGTCGGGATTCGATTTGGCGAACGCGCCCAGTTGCGACGGCGCCATCGACATCGGCCCGCTTCGCATCACCGCGTATTGCATGCCGATAAAGAGCTTGCCCCACCAATGCGCCGACAGCGTATTGAGCGTGCGCACGCCATCGACCCTGTACGCCATGCGCAGTTGCAAGTGGTCCTGCAGATTTTCGCCGACACCGCGCAGGCTCTTCACGACATCGATGCCGAGGCGTTGCAGACGCGCGCCGTTGCCGATACCGGAGAGTTCGAGAATCTGTGGCGAATTCACCGCGCCCGCACTGAGAATTACCTCGATACGCGCACGCGCGAGGTAATCGACATCGCCGCCGCGATATTCCACTCCGATACAGCGCATGCCTTCGAACACGAGGCGTTGCGTATGCGCGCCGGTGATCGTCGTGAGGTTGGGGCGCTTCATCGCTTCACGCAGGAATGCTTTCGCCGCATTCCAGCGAATGCCGCCGCGCTGGTTCACTTCGAAATAGCCGACGCCGGTGTTGTCGCCGCGGTTGAAATCGTCCGTCGCGGGAATGCCGCTTTGCTGCGCGGCCTGCGCGAAGGTTTCGAGAATCTTCCACTTCAGGCGCTGCTTCTCGACGCGCCATTCGCCGCCCGCGCCATGCCATGCATTGCCGCCGCCGTGATGATCCTCGCTGCGCATGAAAATGGGCAACACCGAATCCCACGACCAGTTCGGATCGCCGCTGATGTGCGCCCAGTCGTCGTAGTCCTCGCGCTGGCCGCGCATGTAGATCATGCCGTTGATAGAGGAGCATCCGCCGAGCACGCGCCCGCGTGGATACGAAAGCTTGCGGCCGTCGAGACCCGGTTCTGCCTGCGTCTTGTAGAGCCAGTCCGTGCGCGGATTGCCGATGCAATACAGATAGCCGACCGGAATGTGAATCCAGTGATAGTCGTCCTTGCCCCCTGCTTCGAGCAGCAGCACTTTCACGTTCGGATCTTCGGTGAGGCGATTTGCGAGCACGCAACCTGCCGTGCCCGCACCGACGATGATGTAGTCGAACTCGCCTTCCAGCTTGCGTGCGTTCTGCTTCATGACGTGTCTCCTGACTTTGCCGTCTTGCGCGGCTTCGATGATTCGATGATTCGATTACTTCGCTACCGGCATCGTGAATTCGGCGCCCTTCGCAATGCTGTCGGGCCAGCGCTGCATCACGCTCTTGTAGCGCGTATAGAAGCGCACGCCTTCTTCGCCGTATGCGTGGTGATCGCCGAAGAGCGAGCGCTTCCAGCCGCCGAACGAGTGCCACGCCATCGGCACCGGAATGGGCACGTTGATGCCGACCATGCCGACCTTGATCTGACGCGAGAACGCGCGCGCGACGCCGCCATCCGTTGTGTAGCAAGACACGCCGTTGGCGAACTCATGCTTGTTGATGAGCTCGACCGCGCTCGCGAAATCCGGCACGCGCACGACGCAGAGCACCGGTCCGAAGATCTCTTCCTTATAGATGCTGCTGTCCGTCTTCACGTTGTCGAACAGGGTGCCGCCGAGAAAGAAGCCGTTCTCGTGCCCTTCGACCTTGTGGCCGCGCCCATCGACGACGAGCGTCGCGCCCGACTTCACGCCCGCGTCGATGTAGCCTTCGACTTTCGCGCGATGCGCGCCCGTGACGAGCGGACCCATTTCGGCATCGCTTTCCATGCCGTTCTTGATCACGAGCGATTTCACGCGCGGCGTGAGGCGTTCGATCAGCTCATCGGCGATGTGACCCACCGCGACCGCAACCGAAATCGCCATGCAGCGCTCGCCCGCCGAACCATACGCCGCGCCGATCAGCGCATCGACCGCCTGATCGAGATCCGCATCGGGCATCACGACGAGATGGTTCTTTGCGCCGCCCAGCGCCTGCACGCGCTTGCCGTGCTTCGTGCCTTCAGTGTGGATGTATTCGGCGATCGGCGTCGAGCCGACGAACGACAGCGCTTCGATATCCCCATGCGCGAGCAATGCGTCGACAGCGGTTTTATCGCCGTGCACGACGTTGAACACGCCATCTGGCAAGCCGGCTTCCGTCAGCAATTCCGCGAGACGAACCGATGCCGACGGATCGCGCTCCGATGGCTTCAACACGAAGGTATTGCCCGCCGCGATCGCGATGGGGAACATCCAGCACGGCACCATCATCGGGAAGTTGAAGGGCGTGATGCCCGCGACCACGCCGAGCGGCTGACGCAGGTTCCAGTTGTCGATACCGCCGCCGATCTGATCCGTGAAGTCGGTCTTGAGCAGATTGGGAATGCCGCACGCGAACTCGACGATCTCGATGCCGCGCATCACTTCGCCCTTGGCGTCGCTGAACACCTTGCCGTGCTCGCGCGTGATGATCTCGGCGAGTTCGTCGTGATGTTCGTCGAGCAGTTGCTTGAACTTGAAGAGCACGCGCGCACGCTTGATCGGCGCGGTTTCACTCCATTCGGGGAAAGCGGCTTTCGCGGCGGCCACGGCGGCATCCACTTCGGATGCGCCCGCCAGCGCCACGCGCGATGCGACGGCGCCCGTCGCCGGGTTGAACACGTCGCCGAAACGCTCGCTCGCGCCTTCGACCCGCTTGCCGCCGATGAAATGCGTCAACGCCGCGACGCGCGCTTCGCTTCGATGTGTCTCGCCCATGATGTCTCTCTTATATGTGTGAATAGCCCGAGCGTACTGCCGGATGCTTCCTCGAATCCAATGAGATATGTTCAACTGGGATATAAGAAGATTTAATATCAGGCGATGGACTACACCCTTTTGCGCGCCTTTCTCGCCGTCGCTCGTGAAGGCAATCTCACGCGCGCCGCGGCGCAATTGCATCTCACGCAGCCGGCTGTCAGTCTGCAGATCAAGAATCTGCAGGAGATGCTGGGCGTCGTGCTGTTCTCGCGGACGTCGCACGGTCTTCTGCTGACGCGCGACGGCGAAGCGCTTCTGCCGCACGCCGAACGCGCACTCACCGCCGCCGCCGACGTGCAGCGCGCTGCTGCTGCGCTGCGTCACGAAGTGAGCGGGACGCTTCGCATCGGCACGATTCTCGATCCCGAATTCCTGCGTCTCGGCGGCTTCCTGCGGCAACTGGTGGAGACGCATCCGCGTATCGAAACCTCGTTGCGGCACGGCATGTCGGGCTGGGTTCTGGAGCGCGTGAGGTCGCGCGATCTGGACGTCGGCTATTACATCGGCGATCCGGCCATCGACGGCACGCGCGACGGCGAGCGCTTCCACGTGGTCAGGCTGACGCCGTTTCTTTACCGCGTGCTCGCGCCGGCGGGCTGGCACAACCGCGTGAACAAGGGCAAGCGCAACTGGGCCGCGCTCGCCAAGCTGCCGTGGATCTGGACGCCCGCCGAGTCCGCCCACAACCGGCTGTTGTCGCGCATCTTCCGCGAGGCGGGCGCAATGCCGGTGATCGTCGCGGAAGTCGACCAGGAGCCGTCGATGCTCGATCTCGTCAAATCGGGCGTCGGCCTGTCACTCGTGCGGGATTCGATCGCGCTGGCGCAAGCGCATGCGCACGCGCTGACGATCGTCGAAGGCGTCACGGTGCCCACGCAGTTGTCTTTCGTCGCGCTGGCGGAGCGCCGCGAGGAACCGGCGATCGCCGCGGCGCTGCGGCTGATCGACGCGCAGTGGGCGGTTTGAGCCGACATCTCAGTGGAAATACCGAGTCCGCGCGCAAGTGCATTCAAGCGACCTTCATCGATTGTTTGCTAGGCTCGTCCATCCAACCGTGTTCGAGGAGCCTTCATGGCACGCAACATCGAAATCAAGGCGCGCGCGCATCAGTTCGACCAGCTGCGCGAACGGGCGGCCGCGCTCGCCACCGAAGCGCCGCTGGTTTTCCGCCAGCAAGACTTCTTCTACGACGTGCCGACCGGACGCCTCAAGCTGCGCCAGTTCGACGACGGCACGCCGTCCGAGCTGATCTTTTATCAGCGCGACGACCGCGACGGCCCGAAAGTCTCGTATTACTCGCGCAGCCCGGTCACGAATCCCGAAGCGATGCACGCGCTGCTCGCCCAGGCGCTGACGACGCGCGGCATCGTCTCGAAGGAGCGGCACGTGTATCTCGTCGGACGCACGCGCATTCATCTGGACCGCGTGGACGGCCTGGGCGATTTCATCGAGCTGGAAGTGCTCCTCGGCCAGGACGACGACGAAGCCGGCGGCGAACAGGAAGCGCACGCGATGTTCGCGCGCCTGGGCGTTGCGCAGACGGACCTCGTGCCGCTCGCTTACGTGGATCTGCTGAGCCCCGAGTCATCGCTCGCCAGATGAGAGAGCGGCAGCGGGCCGTTGCGCTTGAACGTCGTGAGCACGATGTTCGAGCGCACGCTGTCGACGCCCGGCACGCGCATCAGCTTTTTCATCACGAAACCTGACAGCGCGTTCAAATCCGGCGCGACGATGCGCAGCAGATAGTCGGCGTCGCCCACGGTCGCGTGGCATTCGAGCACTTCGGGCAGCATCTCGATCTGCTGCTGAAACTGCTCGATGATCGAATCGCCGTGATGCTTAAGCTTCAGGCTCGTGAACGCCGTTACGCCCAGGCCGAGCTTCTCCGGCCGCAGGACCACGCGATACCCTTCGATCACCCCCGTCGATTCCAGCCGCTGCAGCCGCCGCCCGATCTGCGACGGCGAAAGCGGCACTTGCTCGCCCAGTTGCTGATGCGTGGCGCGCCCGAACCGTTGAAGCACGTCGAGCAGGGCGAGGTCGAAATGGTCGAGTTCGAGCATGAGGCGGATGTGCGCTGTGGCGTGGATGAATGCGACTTTATCGCACTGATGACCAGAAGCTCACAAACCCTTTGCGCGAAAGGGCCGTTCAGCGCGTATTTGACGAATTGCTTACGGCGGCAAACAAAGTAACGCGCGTGTTACCAATCATGACATCGCGAAAGGCGAAAATCGCGCGAAATTCCGCGAAATCGGGAAAAACGAAAGCGTTAGAACAGGAAAAAGAAAGCTCAGACGTCAGCTAGCTTTCAGTCTTGGATACCATTCCTGAATTGCTCGTAAGCTTCCCACGCGGCGCGCGCGTCGTCGTCCAGTTGCTCGGGTGGCACGCCGGACTGACGCTGTACAATCAGCAGCGCATAGGGCCTGGACAACGCGCTCGCCTCCTTGCAAAGGCTGAGTTCGTCGCCGCTAGACGGAGAGCGGCCGCGCCAGTAGTTGATCGCGGCTTCGAGTTCGTTGATCGAGATGACAGCCATGTCCGGGCAGAAACACTTTCGGTGTACGGCGGCTCGCGCATTCCGGGATACGGTCGCGCGACGCCGCATGAGATATGAGATGTAAACCGCTCGAGCCCGCGCCGCCCCGTCGTGCATGTGAGCATGTCACCGACCGCCCCGCCCGCTTGAACTCAACCATTGTACTTGAGCGACTCCATGCGAATCCTTCTGATCGAAGACGACCGCCCCATCGCGCGCGGCATTCAAAGCAGCCTCGAACAATCCGGCTTCACGGTCGACATGGTCCACGACGGCATCTTCGCCGAGCAGGCGCTCGCGCAGAACCGCCATGAACTCGTCATTCTCGATCTGGGCTTGCCCGGCATCGACGGCATGACGCTGCTCTCGCGTTTTCGCCAGAGCAACCGCCATACGCCGGTGATCATCCTCACCGCGCGCGACGAGCTGCACGACCGCGTGCAAGGCCTGAACAGCGGCGCCGATGACTACATGCTGAAACCCTTCGAGCCGCAGGAACTCGAAGCGCGCATTCGCGCGGTGATGCGCCGCAGCGGCCCGCACGGCGACGTGCCGCGCCCCGAAGTGTCGCTGGGCGGCCTGCGGCTGTCGGGGGTCGATCGTCGCATCTTCAACGACGAACGTCCGCTCGAACTCTCGCCGCGTGAATTCGCCGTGCTCGAAATGCTGCTGCTGCGCCACGGCCGCGTCGTGAGCAAGGCGCAGTTGCAGGATCACCTGACCCACTTCGGCGGCGATCTCGGCGATACGGCGATCGAAGTGTATGTGCACCGCGTGCGCAAGAAACTCGAAAACACGCGCGTCGAGATCGTGACGGTGCGGGGCTTCGGCTATCTGCTTCAGGAGATCCGGCAAGCCGCGTAATGCTTCTGCCGTAGACCGCCTTGCGATTTCCCACCCGCCGTGCGAGCGATCAGCGTTTCGCCCGCGAAGACTGGCTCGATCTGGCTCGATCGACAGCCACCAGGACGCCGGCGCCCCCGAGCCTGCGGCGCACGCTGCTGCGCCGCCTCGCGGCGCCGCTGTCCCTGCTCGCGCTGATGAGCGGCCTCATGGCGTACTGGCTCGCCTGGCAGTACACGCAGCACGTCGTCGACCGCTCGCTCGCGGATCTGGCCACTGCCATTTCCAAGCAGATCCAGCTCGCGGGCGTCGATGCGCCCGTCACCGTCCCGCCGCTCGCGCAGGCGATGTTCTCCGATCCTGTCGAGCAGCTCATCTACCGCATCAGCACGGGCGATGAGGAAATCGCGGGCGAGCCCGATCTGCCGCTCACCGGCACCAACGTGCGGCGCATCCACTACGCGTATGTCTTCGAGACGCACTTCCAGGGCGTCTCCGTGCGCGCGGCGCAAGTGCGCGTGCCGCAGCCGACCGGCAATCCGATCGTCGTCGAAGTGGCGCAACGGGTCGGCTCGCGGTATCGGATCGCCGTGGAGTTTCTCATCGCGATCATGATGCCGCTCGCGCTGCTGCTGCTCGCGGGCTGGGTGATCGTGTGGCGCGTCGTGAATCAGCAATTGAACCCGCTCACCGATCTCGCCGACGCGCTCAACCAGCAGACGCACATCTCGCTCGAGCCCGTAGACGAGACTTATGTCCCCAGCGAAATCCGCCCGCTCACGAGCGCGATGAACGCCTTGCTCGTGCGCCTGCAGAGCGCGCTCGATGCGCAGCGCAAGTTCATCGCCGATGCCGCGCATCAACTGCGCACGCCGCTGACCGCGGTCAAGCTGCACGCGGAGCAGGCGCTCAGTTCGCGCGATCCCGACAAAGCGATCGAGGCGGTGAAGGAGTTGCGTGCATCGGCGGATCGCGCGGTGCGGCTTTCGAATCAACTGCTCTCTCTCGCGCGCGCCGAGCCGGGCGAACAGGCGGCGCGTTTCGCCGATTTCGACATCGCCGCGCTCGCCTTCGAAACCGGCGCGGAGTGGGTGCCGCGTGCGCTCGCCGCGCACGTCGATCTCGGCTTTCAGCGTCTCGACGACCCCGAGAACGAGCATCCGCTGATCGTGCGCGGCAACGTCGTGCTCGCCCGCGAAGTCCTGGCAAATCTGATCGACAACGCGCTCAAGTACATTCCGCCGTTTCGCATCGAAGGCGCGCGTATCACCATGACGGTCACGGAATGGCGCGACGCGAATGGCCGCCGCTTCGGCGAAGTCATCGTGGAGGACAACGGCCCGGGCGTGCCGCCGGATCAGCAGCCGGATCTCTTCAAGCGCTTCTTCCGCGGCGACGGACAAAGCGTGGAAGGCGGCGCGGGACTCGGGCTCGCGATCGTTCACGACATCATGGTGCTGCACGGCGGCACCGTGCACTATGAGGACGCGCCGGAAGGCGGCGCGCGCTTCATCGTGCGCATGCCGCTCAAGGAAGAGAAGCCGGCGGCGGAATGAAAAAGAGCCACGCGCTTGCGTGGCTCTTTCGCATCGACTCGACGCGCGCGCGACCTACTTTTTCTTCTTCTCCTTCTTCACCGCGAGCATCGTGCCGCGGCATTTCCTTGCGCCGCATCGGCACTCGTATTCCTGCTTGAGCTTCTTCGTGATGCGGCCGTCGATGACGAGCCCGTAGTCGTAGTTCAGTTCTTCATCCGGCTCGATGTCGCGCAACGCGTGAATGAACACGCGCCCTTCGACTTCCTCGGCCTCGCAATTCGGCGCGCACGAATGGTTGATGTACTTCGCGCTGTTCCCCTCGATCTTGCCGTCGATCACGCGGCCGTCGTCGAGTGCGAAGTAGAACGTGTGGTTCGGCTCTTCGGGGTTGTGCGGATGGCGGCGCAGCGCTTCCTTCCATGAAATGCGCTCGCCCTTGTATTCCATCACCTGCTCGCCCGCGGCAATCCGCTTCACGGCAAACACGCCCTTGCCATGCACGCCGGAGCGGCGAACGGTGACCCTGCGTGAACTCATCGAACGAATCCTTAAATAACGCTTCGCTCCCGCGCGATCGGGATGAACATCGGGATGAAAAAAAACGCGGTGGCCTCAAAAGGCGCCGCGTTCGCTCGGTTGAACGCTCGCGCTCAACAGACCGGTATCCTACACTCCCGGCGCGCGAATGCTCAACCGTCTGGACGATGTTCGAAACTTTTCAGCGTTGCCCGATGGTGATCTCGCCGAAGAGATTCTTCTGTTCGCGCGGCTGCGAGCGCCAGTACTGCGGCGGCGCGGTGACGGTTGCGCCGAGCTCGGCGGCGGCGTGCCACGGCCAGCGCGGATCGTAGAGCATCGCGCGCGCCATTGCGACGTAATCGGCCTTGCCGCTCCTGACGATTTCTTCCGCTTCCTTTGCCTCGGTGATCAGCCCGACGGCCACGGTGTTCACGCCCGTCGCTTCCTTCACGGCCTGCGCGAACGGCACCTGATAGCCCGACGACAACGGAATCTTCTGCAACGGCGAGACCCCGCCCGACGACACATCGACCCAGTCCACGCCGCGCTTTTTCAGCTCCGACGCGAACGCGATCGTATCCTCGATGCTCCATCCGCCTTCGACCCAATCGGTCGCGGAGACGCGCACGCCGACCGGCTTGTCGGCGGGAAACGCAGCGCGCACGGCGTCGAAGATTTCGAGCGGATACCGCATGCGGTTCTCGAGCGAGCCGCCGTATTCGTCGGTGCGCTGATTGGCGAGCGGCGACAGGAACTGATGCAGCAGGTAGCCATGCGCGCAGTGCACTTCGATGCCGTCGATGCCGAGCCGCGCCGCACGCTTCGCCGATGCGACGAACGCCTCCTTCACACGGATGAGGCCAGCGGCGTCGAGCGCGAGCGGCGGGGTCTCTTCAGGCTTGTGCGCAATGGCGGATGGCGCAAAGGTCATCCAGCCGCCATCGGCGACGGAGATCAGCTGCCCGCCTTCCCACGGCTTGCGGCTCGATGCCTTGCGGCCCGCGTGCGATAGCTGCATCGTCACCGCGATCTTCGAATACTGGCGGATCGCGGCAAGCACCGGACGCAGCGCGGCCTCGGTGACGTCGTCCCAAAGACCGAGATCACCCGGCGTGATGCGGCCGTCCGGCTCGACGGCGGTCGCCTCGATGAACAGCATGCCCGCGCCGGACAACGCGAGGTGGCCCAGATGGATCATGTGCCATGCCGTAGCCTCGCCGCGCTCGGCGGAGTATTGACACATCGGCGAGACGAAAATGCGGTTCGGGAGCTGGAGGCTGCGGAGGGTCGTGGGAGTGAACAGCGCGCTCATGGCGTGGCTCGTCGCTAGAAAGGAGCGATCGAGAATAGCACCGCGATTTCTTTCGTGCAGGGACGCGCACCGCGCGAGACGCGGCGCGATGATTCATACCATCACACGTTCAGCGCGCGTCCACCACGGCGAAGCGGTCGAGCCATTCGCCGAACATCGCGCGAGCGGCCCGTTCGAGTTTCGCGCCGTGACGCGCGGTGTCTTCGCGCAGTGAGGCGACCGTCGCGCCGCTGCGCGCGATATCGCCCGGGTACGTGACGAGCCAGCTCTCGAAGCGCTCCACGAGCACTTCGGGATGACACTGCAGCGCGAGAACGTGCTCGCCCCAGGAAAATGCCTGATGCGCGCAGAGATCGGTGGATGCGAGGAGCGTCGCGTCCTTGGGGAGATCGAAGGTATCGCCGTGCCAGTGAAAGACCGGAACGGGCGCGCCGTCGGCTTCGAGATGCCGCAGCGCGGACGCGCGTCCCGCGCCGGTCAGCTCGAGCGGCGACCAGCCGAGCTCCAGCTTGCCCGACGGATACACACGCGCACCGAGCGCCCGCGCGATCAGTTGCGAGCCGAGGCAGATGCCGATCGTCGGCAAGCCTGCCGCGATGCGCTTTTCGAGCATCGAAAGCAGCGGCGCGAGATGCGGATAATGCGCGTCGTCGCAAGCGCCGATCGGTCCGCCGAGCACGACGAGCAACGAAGGATCGAGCGGATTGGGCGCGTCGATACGGCCGCGTCCGACGTCCAGATAGCGCACGAGATGGCCGCGATCGCCGAGCACGTGTTCGAGGCTGCCCAGATCTTCGAAATAGACGTGGCGAATCGCCAGGACTTCATGTTTCATCGGCGGCTTTCCCGGGACGGAGTAGTGACGAGCCGGGCCTCGCGGCGAGGCGCGACGGGCACAGTCTAACCGACTCGCCGCGGCCTCACAGCGCCGGATGCCGCCAGATGGCTTTTTACCCGCGCAGCCTGATTCAGGCGACTTGGGCGAAGACCTTCCAGCTCTTCTTCTGCGTGGCGACGTCGGCTTCTTCGTATACCGAACAGTCGAGACGCAGATCCGTGTCCGCCATGTCGATCTGCAGAAGCGCGCAGTGATGCGGCGTCTTCTTCGGATTCTTGCTCGCCTCGAAGTGCGAGCAGGAGAGACACATGCGGTGCGCCGGAATCTGCTGCTGCGATTCGAGCTGACGGATTGTCTTGAGCAGCGTGCGATAGAACGCCACCTGCTCGTCCTCGCGCAGCGTGCCGACCGCCTTCGCGAGGAAGTCCGGCCATTGCAGTGCCTTCTTCGCAGCCGTGCGGCCACGCGCGGTCAGACGCACCGCGAGCGCGCGGCCGTCGTCGAGCGCGCGGCGCTTTTCGACGAGACCCTTGCCTTCGAGCGTGCTCACCGCATCGCTCGTCGTGGCGGCGGTCAGCGCCGTTTCACGTGCGATCTCGCCGAGGCGCATCGGCCCCTTGCGCTGCATCAGCAGAACGAGAATTTCACCCTGGGTCGGCGTCAGCCCCGCGCCTTCCGCCCATTCCCATGCCTGGCTGCGCATCGCGGTGCTCAGCCTCAGCAGGCCGTGGGTCACCCGCCCCGTCGCCTGCTCTCCGTAAACGCCTTCACTCATAGTCTTTCGCTTGTTGTTCCGCTTATGTGTTCTGACGGCACGTTCGCGGCAACCACCGCGAACACCTCGTTCGAAACGCCGCCCGCAGAAAGTACTCCGAACCCCTTGCGAACTGCCCTTCGTTCCAGGTCCCCGCCGTCTCAAAATTCAGGCGTGCCAAGCCAATTAGCGGTGCCTGAATGGGGACGTTGCAACCCTCTTCGTTATGCGCCGTCTTATGGTCCTGCTCGTGGCGCTGTTTTCTTGCCGACTATAACGCCATGCCAGCAAAGTCGCCATTCTAAGCGACATAGAACAAACGTACACCTTAATTATCCACGCAGAACTGTGGATAACCCGTGGAAAAGAGTCTTCTTTGATGTGGGCGTATTCTTGATAACACTTCCCCTCGCGTCGGACACCTTTCCGTTGTCCAGAATCCTCGTCGCGACGCCACACGCGGGCCGCATGGTTATCATCGCGCTAGCTCGTTGACTCTGCACCTCTTTTTGACGTTTTCCACAGCGTCGGGGAAGACTTGTTAACTACTATTACGGATGTATACGGACTTCTTGAAGTAAACCTTAGCGTCGCTGAATCGGTTTTTCTTCCAACGTTGCCGCGAGCGCTTTATGCACATTGCTCGTCATGCACATGTTTCATACGGCCCAAAGATAAAGGCCGCTTCGTAAGCTTCTCGAAGCGGCCTTTCGTCATGATTCGCCGATTCGCGTCGGCGTAAGCGCAGCGTTATCGGCGCCACTGCAGGCATTGCTGCCTGACCGCCTCGTGCAGCGATTTTTCCTTGTCCACCACGCCGCGTAGCCAGGTCGCGTCGTTGACGCCGCGCGCGATATCGGCCACCTCCGCGAGCGCGGCCTGTGAGCCGAGCGCTTCGGCATGCGGAGCGAGCACGTCGAGCGTCGCGAGAATGTCCTCGCCGATGGTGCGCCGCTCGCCCGTCTGCGGATGGATGCACGTGCCTTCCAGTCCGAAGCGGCACGCCTCGAAGCGGTTGAACGTGTAGACCAGATAGTCGTCCTCGCGCGGCGTCAGCGGTTTGTCGAGCAGCAGATAGCGCGACAGCGTCTGGATGTAGCAGGCGATCGCGGCCGCCCTGTCGACGGAAAGCGGCGTGTCCATCACGCGCACTTCGATCGTTCCGAAGCCGGGCTTCGGCCGGATGTCCCAGTAGAAGTCCTTCATGCTGTTGACGACGCCCGTATTGACCATCTTCGAGAAGTATTCCTCGAAGCCGTCCCAGGTCAGCACGAAGGGCGCGCGCCCCGACAGCGGAAACGCGAACACCGAGTTCAGACGCGCCGAGTGGAACCCCGTGTCGACACCCTGGATGTATGGCGACGACGCTGAAAGCGCGATGAAATGCGGGATGTAGCGAGACATCGAGTGCAGCAGGAAGAGCGCGCTGTTCGGATCGGGACAACCGATGTGGACGTGCTGGCCGAACACCGTGAACTGCTTGGCGAGGTATCCGTACAGTTCGGAGATGTACTGGAAGCGCGGCGCGTCGTAGATCTGACGATCGCTCCATTGCTGGAACGCGTGCGTGCCGCCGCCCGCGAGCCCGACGTTGAGCTGATCCGCCGCGGCGACGAGCGTATCGCGGATCTTGCGAAGGTCCGTGACAGCCTGCTCGTGCGTCGTGCAGATACCGGTCGAAAGCTCGATCATGCTTTCGGTGATTTCAGGCGTGATGTTGCCCGGAATTTTTTCGTCCTTGATGAGACGCATGAGGTCCGACGCGGCGCGGGTCAGATCGTAGTCGTGCGTGTTGACGACCTGGATCTCCAGCTCGACGCCGAACGTGAACGGTTCGGAGTTGATGAAAGGTTCGAGTGCCATGGCGCCTCTTGAATAATCAATGCATGAGTCAAGCGGGCGCGATCACTCGCGCCGCTCGCCGACTGCCGACAGGCTGCGGTAGACCACGAAGGGCGAGACTATCTGCAGCACGACGATCGAGCACATGATGATCGCGCGCAGCGTCGGGTCGTAGTCCGGATAGAGAACGTACATGTCGTCGACGAGCACGTACGCCAGCGCCGACATCGGCGTCAGCGCGACGCCGAGCGCCGCGCCCTGCTTCCAGTCGAGCCCGCTCGGCTTCGCGAAAATCAGCACGCCGACGAGCTTGCCGACGAAACGCGCAACGATCAGCCCGAGCGCCGCGACGCCGCCGAGCGCGATATCGCGCCAGTGAAACGGCGTGAGCGTCAGCGCAAAAAGAATCACGGTCAGGAGCCATCCGGCGGAGCCGAAGTGCGACGGCCAGAGTTGCGGACGTTCGTCGGCGTTTTTCACGATGATGCCCGCGGCGAGCAGCGCGAGAATCGTCGACAGCTTGAAGATATGCGCGACCGCGATCGCCAGCAGCACGAGCCCGAAGAGCGCGACGAACGAATGCTCGTCGTTCGCGGGCAGGCGCCGCACCAGCAGATTGCAGGCGCGCGCGAGCAGGAACGCGAGCACGAGCGAGCCGATCAGCAGATAGAGCGGCTGCAGGATCGTCGCGAGCGCGTTGCCGTAGATTTCCTGATGCAGCACGCCCGCCGCGAGCTTCTCGACGATCACCGCATACATGCTGTTGAGCGCGGTCAGCGTCAGCAGACGTTGCGTGACCTGGCCTTCCGCGCGCAGTTCGGTCTTCAACTGGATGACCATCGCGGGCGACGTCGCCATCGCAATGGCCGCGATCACGACCGAGGGCATCGTCGGCACGTTGAGCAATGTCAGCGCGATCAGCACGAGGCCGAACGTCAGCGTCGATTCGGCGATGCTCGACAAGATCAGATACGGATTGCGACGGATCCAGCGCAGATCGAGCCGCCCACCCAATTCGAAGAGCAGCAGCCCGAGCGCGACATCGAGCAGCGGCCGCGACAGGCCGGCCGCGCTTGCGTCGATCACACCGAGACCCGCGTTACCGGCGATCAGCCCGATCACCGCGAACCCGGTGATGCGCGGCAAGCGCCACGCGCGCCATAACAGCTCGCCGGCGAGCCCCGCCGTAATGAGCGCGAGACCGGCCCAGAAAATGGCGTCGGGTTCGAGCGGCCAGACGGGCAAAAATGAAAATGCCGAATTCATCGTATTGGCTTCTCCTTCGTTGCTGCAGCAGAGCGTGCACGTTCCGTTGCGTGACTCGCATCGACGGCGCGCGCTCGCGGGCGAGGCGCATCGGGCCCGCTATGCGAGCGTTGGTTCATTCAGGCGAAACGAAATGCGAACGAACACGGCGTCACGTCAGGACGTGCACGGATTAGACGACGCGTTCGGCTAGCTGCGATGCGCCCTGCATGCCCTCGATGTCGCACCGGAGAACTCGGATCCGTGTGACATGGGTAACGCATGCGGCGCCCGCTCGAATGCCGGGCCGAACACAGCAAACGACGGCGCGGCTTCGTTGATCAGATTCTTGGCTCGCAACCATCGTTCCAATGAAGCGGTCGCCGTCCGAACGGCGCGACGCAGGAAGAAGCGCGATTGTGCCATACCTCCGTTGCCCTGACAGAAAGTCCAAGCTCCTGATTCTTATGAAGTAAAAGCGACTGCCGGGCTCGAAGCAGGATGGAAAGGCTGACCGCTCGCCGTTATCGGGACGTTCGGATTTCTGGTTTATGCCTGACCGATGGCTTCGTCTTCAGGTGTTTACAGGTTTACTGTATATAAACGTAGTAGTAGTTAACAAGAGGCTGCGTCTTCTGTGGATAACCCATCTTTCGTCTTTACATTCAATCATTTGGATAAAGCAGAAGCGGGCCGTAAACACGTTGGCGCGGCGCGGCCAACCCGGAACAACTTTGGCGCGCGTAAACCGGAAGTCCAGGTTGTCCCGTTTACGTGCACATCGCGTTCACACGACTTCCACCTGCAATTAGACGGGTTATCCACAACGTGCCGGGGACAACTATGTCGAGCCGATTTCTCCGTGACGGAGCGCTCTGAGCAAAAAGCGGGCTGGGTCGACGGCGTCCGCGAGTTCGCGCTCGATGAGCCACGGTTCTCCTTCAATCTGCGACGCGATCAGCTCGGCCGCGAGCGTCGCCCAGACGAGCCCGCGCGAGCCGAATGCGAATGCGCCGTAAAGACCGGGCATGCGCGGCAGATCGAGCGGCCACGCGCCCGAGAGTTGAGGCGCATCGCGGCGCGCGGCGCTTTCGTCGGCAAGCTGGCCGATCATCGGCATGCGGTCGCTCGTCACGCAGCGGAACGCGACGCGCCCCGCGCGGATTTGCTTCGGCGCGAGCGCTAGATCCGGCAACATCCCCGCGACGCGCTCGATGTTCTCCAGATGCCCGGCTTCGCGAATATCCCGGTCGGGATCGTCGATGTCATAGGTCGCGCCGATGAGCGCGCCGTCCGCGCCGAGCGGCACCGCGTAGCCTTCGCCGATAACCGGCGCACGCAGGGCATCGAGCGCGGATGAATCGAGCACGGTGAGCTGGCCGCGCACGCTGCGTGTCGGCGCGCCATACAGACCGGCGAGCCGCGCGGCATCGTGAGCGTTGGCGAGCACCATCACCGGCGCGCTCGCGATCTCGCCGCCGCTCGTATCGAACGCGCTCCAGATGCGGCCATCGTGCGCAATGCGCGTTACGTCGGTTTCCATGCGCAGCGTGATCCGGGCAGCGGCGTCGGCGAGTTGCGCTGTGCAAACGGCCGCAGGCGAGATCGCACCGCCGCGCGGAAAGAACCAGCCGCCGCGCGCGACATCGACGCCCGCGATGCGCGATGCATCGGCGCGCGTCGTCGGCTGCACGTATTCAGATGGATACGCGAAGCGCGCGATGGCGGCGGCGAGCGCAGTGGCGTCTTCGGGCGTGTCGGCGATCTGTAGCAAACCCGCGGGGCTGCGCAGCAAGTCGTGATGTGCGTCTTCGAGCGCCTGCCATCGGCGCAATGCGTAGAGAAAGCCCGCGCGCGTGAGGCGGGCGGCGACACTGTCGTCGCGCCAGACGATAGGATGAAACACGCCCGCCGGATTGCCCGATGCATCGCGCGCGGGCAACGCGTGACGATCGATCAGCGTGACGTGCCAGCCGCGCCCGGCGAGCCGCGCGCTCACGGCACAGCCCGCGAGTCCCGCGCCGATGACGACGGCCTCGCGCGCGCTCGCAGCGCAAGGAAGCGGCGGTTCGTGGCGGCGCACGCGCCAGCGCGGCGCGAAGCGTGCGACGAGCCGTGCGTCCGCCGCCGCCGACGAGCACTCGAAGCCCGACGATTCCAGCGCGCGGCGCATCGGCAAATGAAGCGGCCCGGATGCGTTCGCGCAGACTGTCGCGCCGTCGCCGGCAAAGCGCGCGAGCGATTTGCATAGGGCGCGTGGATCGTCGGTCGCTTCGAGATGGAAGGCATCGGCGCGTAGCCAGAGTTTCGACAGCATCGCCTGCGCGTCGTCGCCAATGGCGAGCGTGAGCACCACGCGTCCTTCGTCGAACTCCAGCCGATGCATGCCTGCCACGCGCATCGGCCACGCGCGTGCAAGCTCGGCCGCGAGCGGCGATGCGTCATCGGTCGATGGTGGATCGTCCAGCGCCTTTAGCGTCGCAATCGCCACGACGTGCAACCGGTCGCAACGCTCTTCGTCGTCGCGCCAGCGCTGCCAGAGCGGGAGGAAGGCGCTGAATGTCATATCGACGAAGGTGAAGACGCGCGTGCGCCGCCAGCGCGCGGGAAGATCGTGCGGCGCGAAAAACAGAGATTCGGTCATGCGACAGGGGAAGACACGTCAAGCGGAAGACGACTTGGCCAAGGTCCGCGCGGCGCCGTTCGGGGCGTCTTCGATCGTCAGCGGCTCGAGCGCGTAGCCCGCCGCGCGCCATGCCGCGAGGCCGCCGAGCAGCGGCGCGACATCGGTGAAGCCGTGCGCGGCGAGTTCCTTGGCGGCAAGCGCGGCGGACACTTCGCTCGGGCAGTCGCAGTACGTCACGAGCTTGCGGTCGCGGGCGATACCGGCGAGCTGCGATGCGGCGTCGTCGTGCAGGAGCAGCGCGCCGGGAATGGCGAACGGATCCATCGCGCGGCGTTCGCGGCGGCGCACGTCGATGACGAGCGGCGGCGGTTCGCCATCGAGCAGCGCGCGCAGCATCGCGATATCGATGCGCGCCATGCGCAGCCTCCGCAACAGCGACACGCGCTGCCACCAGCGCATGGCGAGATAGAGCGCGAGCGCGATGATCGCAAGCACGACCACGCCGCGCCCGAACAGGTCGAGCCAGGCGAGCATGCGATCGACGAGATCGGCGAACATCGCGCCGAACGCGACGCCGATGCCGGACCACAACAATGCGCCGAGCGCGTCATACAAGAGAAAGCTGCCGAAGCCGATGCCGGTCGCGCCCGCGACGGGTATCGCGAGCGTCGACAGGCCGGGGATGAATTTGGACAGGGCGAGAATGCGCACGCCGAAGCGCCCGAAGAAGTCGAGGCTGCGGTTCACGCAGGTATCGCGCGAGATCGAGATCTTGCACATGAAGGCAAGCACGCGGCTGCCGTAGCGACGCCCGAGCCAGAACCAGAGCGTGTCGCCGATGAGCGCGGCCATGCTGGCCGTGACGACGATCGCCAAGAGCGGCCCCCATGCAGCCGACGGAAAGCCCGAAGGCACGCCCGTTGCGAAGCTCGCGGAGACCGTGATCGCACCCGTCAGAATCAGTGTGGGCAAGGCTGGGAGCGGCAAGCCGAGGCATTCGAGCAGAACGTTGGCAAAAACCAACGGCAGGCCGTATTCGATGATCAGCTCGCGTAGCATGGATCGGACCCAGTTGTTCTGCGCCAAAAAAAACCGCCGCGAGCCTCAAAAATATAAGGGTAAATCTTTGAAACCCTTATCCTGATTGGGTTTGCGCTGCGCTATCATACCAAGCGCCGCGTATAGAGGCGGCGTGAAGGCGACGAAGTGAAGCAATGCCGTTGAGATGGCGCGTAACACCGCCGATTCCCCGGTCGGCCGCGCCAGAAGGCCGTCGCTACTCGACTGCACGGCTTGCGCACGTATAATCGGCGCGTTCGCGCTGTTCGTGTCAACCTAAACTGATAAAGGAACCTTAATGAACAAACAGGAATTGATCGACGCCGTAGCCGCTCAGACCGGCGCCAGCAAGGCTCAAACCGGCGAAACGCTGGACACGTTGCTCGAAGTGATCAAGAAGGCTGTATCGAAAGGTGACGCAGTTCAGTTGATCGGCTTCGGCAGCTTCGGCTCGGGAAAGCGCGCAGCGCGCACCGGCCGCAACCCGAAGACTGGCGAGTCCATCAAGATTCCGGCCGCGAAGACGGTCAAGTTTACGGCTGGCAAGGCATTCAAGGACGCAGTGAACAAGCGGTAAGCTTCTTGCCGATTGTGCGGCTACTCGAAGTAGCCAGTTATACATAACCCGCCTTCGGCGGGTTTTTTTTTCGGCTGCGCATCTCGTTGGCGGGCTCGACGTTGCATCGAGCCGTTCACGCTTCAATGCCGATGATCCTCGCAATTGCAATCGGGACCATGATCGTGGTGGTCGTTATCATGATCGTGATCGTGGTCGTGCTCTTCGACGTCCCAAGCGGGAAACGGATCGGCGAAGCGATGCCAGCCATCGAGGCCGAGCGCCCATTCGTCGTCGGTCAGAAGGCATGCATCGAACCTGGCCTGCCATGCGGTGCGGTCGAGGTTCTCGCCGATCAGCACCAGTTCCTGCCGGCGATCGCCGATGCTGTTGTCGTCCGGGTCGCCATACCATTCCGCAACGATCTCCGCTTCGAGCTCGGGGTCGTCGATCGGCCATTCGCTGCGATCTTGCGCGGCCCACCACAACCCCGCCGGACCGTGCCGCACGGTCCCGCCCGCTTGCGACAGCGAGCCGCCGACATCGCTTCGCGTCGCGAGCCAGAAGAAGCCTTTCGCCCGCAGGACACCGGGCCATTCCTGATGCAGCAGGTTCCACAGGCGCTCGGGATGAAACGGCCGGCGTGCGCGATACACATAATGGCCGATGCCGGAGGCATCGGGCTCGTCGCTCGCCGCGTGCTCGCCGTTGAGAATCGCAAGCCACCCGGGCGCGCTCGCGGTCGCATCGAAATCGAAGCGGCCGGTGTTCAGCACGTCGCCGGAAGACACGTTGCCGGATTGCGCCCGCACTTGAAGCGCGCGCGGATTGAGCCCGTGCAGGATGCGCGCGATCCTTTCCACTTCGTCCGCGCCGGCGAGATCGATCTTGTTGATGACGATGACATCGCAGAACTCGATCTGCTCGATGAGGGTCTCGACGACTGTCTGGTCGTCTTCGTCGCCGTGGCTTTCTTGCGAGAGACCGCGCTCGGCGAGCGAGTCCGAAGACGCATAGTCGCGCAGGAAGGTCGCGGCATCGATCACGGTCACGAACGTATCGAGATGCGCGCGGCCCGCGAGCGTCGCGTCGTCGTCATCGCCGAATGCGAGATGCTCGGCGATCGTGATCGGATTCGCGATGCCCGACGATTCGACGATGATCGCATCGAAGCGCTGCTGTTCCGCGATCCAGGTGATCGCGCTTTCGAGCGTCTCCATCGATGGGTCGCCGAGCGTCAGCACGAGGCAGCCGTTGGGCAAGTCGGTGGTTTCGCGTTCCGCGCCGGACGCGGCCTTGCCGCATGTCACGGCGCCGATGCGGATTCCTTCGGCGTTGGCGAGCAAGGCATCGACGAGCGTGGTCTTACCCGCGCCGATGAATCCCGATAGCACGGTAATGGGCAATGGCGTCTGGTTCATCGCAGTGAGCGTGACGGAGGAAGGGAGCGCGCGAGCGCGAGCCCGCGCTGCCGTTCGGGCGGCGCGGGCGATCGAATAGGGGATTTTGCATCAAATGCGCGCCGGACGCGGCGCGTGTGCGAGTAGCGCGCCTTGGGTCAGCGCGTGGCCTGAAGCAGCTTCCAGCGACGCAGGATCTCGATGATCTGCGCCGAGTACTTGTCGCGTAGCGCGGGTGTTTCGGAATGGTAAGCACCGACCGCCTGCCACGAATTGCCGTACTTGTTCATTTTCTGGCGCAGATGCCAGGCGGCGACATACACGCTCTTGCACGGCTCCATCAGCGTGCCGCTGGAAATGCCGTACTGCGCCAGCGTGTTGAGATGGATCGAATTGATCTGCATCAGCCCGTAGTCGGTCGAGCCGTTGGCGTTCTTGTTGATGGCGTCAGGCTTGTTGTGCGATTCCTGCCAGGCGATCGCGCGCAGGATGAGCGGATTGACCTTCTGATACTTCGCGGCTTCGTCGAAGCAGTCCGCATGTGCGGAGGCGGCCGCCGTGAGCGGCCCGCATATCGCAAGTAGTCGCAATATTCTCTTCATCTTCCTTCTACTCCATCCGCAGATGCGGAACGTCATGCCGCCGTTGCGGCGCCTTGGCGCCAACGCCAACAAATCAACGCCCGCGGCCGGACTGCATGGGGAAAACCCGCCCATTTCGCAACCGCCCGGAATGCGGAACCGACCGTATCATACCGGCTGACGAATCAGACCATAAGTTGGCTATCAGACATACGCCCGGTGCAGCGCCGGAAGCCCGCTTGCGCGGGAACACATCGGACCGTCAATCAGGTGTGATCTAAATGTATGAATAATAAGACTTCTGGACGGGGTACAATTCGGCTCCCGCGTGCATCGGCCGACCTCTGGAAGCGTCCAGGTACGGTCTATCGGCAAGTTTTTTGAAAGCTTGAGGGCGCTGGAAAACGTAGCGAAGTCGACAGCCAGGCGTCATCTGATCCGGAACGAATTGGCACATTTTCGTTACATTAAGCTGTTATCGTCATATTTTTTAAAATGATCGCGATGTTCCGGGCCTGTGCGTCCCACATCGCGGTTGGCAGCGCTCTCGGCTGACGGGCGGTGCTGCCTTGGCTGGCTCCCCCGAGACCCGGCTCTGACATCACATTCATGAGAAGACAACCTATGGCACTGCGTCGTATCGCGACGGCACTGCTGGCGGCGGGACTTATCGTCGCGCAAGCCGCGCACGCGCAAGTGACGCTGAATTTCGTCAATGCGGACATCGACCAGGTCGCGAAGGCGATCGGCGCCGCTACCGGCAAAACGATCATCGTCGATCCCCGGGTGAAGGGGCAACTCAACCTGGTCTCGGAGAATGCGGTTCCCGAGGATCAGGCGCTCAAGACGCTCCAGTCGTCGCTGCGCATGCAGGGTTTCGCGCTCGTGCAGGATCACGGCGTCCTGAAGGTCGTGCCCGAAGCCGACGCGAAGCTGCAGGGCGTGCCCACGTATGTCGGCAACGCGCCGGCCGCGCGCGGCGATCAGGTGATCACGCAGGTCTTTCAACTGCGTAACGAATCGGCGAACAATCTTTTGCCGGTGCTGCGTCCGCTCATTTCGCCGAACAACACCATCGCGGCCTATCCGGCGAACAACACGCTCGTCGTCACGGACTACGCCGACAACGTGCGCCGCATCGCGGGCATCATCGCGGGTGTCGATACGGCGGCCGGCCGCTCGGTCGATGTGGTCACGCTGAAGAACGCGAACGCCATCGACGTTGCCGAGCAGATGAACAAGCTGCTCGATCCCGGCGCGATCGGCAGCACCGACGCCACGCTCAAAGTCACCGTCACGCCCGATGCGCGCACCAATTCGCTGATGTTCCGCGCGTCCAGCAGCTCGCGTCTCGCCGCAGCGAAGCAACTGGCGCAGAAGCTCGATTCTCCGACTTCGCAACCGGGCAACATGCACGTCGTGGCGCTGCGCAATGCCGACGCGACGCGTCTCGCCAAGACGCTGCGCGGCATGATGGGCAAGGGCAACAATACTTCGGACAACACGTCGGGCTCGAACTCCAGCTCGAATTCGTTCGGTCAGAGCGGCGGCGGTCTCGGCAGTTCGTCGATGTCCACCGGCACGGCCGGCACGCCGCCTTTGCCCGGCGGTCTCGGCGGCACCTCGGGCAGCAGCAACAATCCGATGTCGGGCGGCGCCGGCAACCGCGACTCGAGCTTCTCGTCGAACAAGGACAACGAGTCCGGCAACGACCAGGGCGGCGGCATGATCCAGGCCGATGCCGCAACGAACTCGCTGATCATCACCGCTGCGGACCCGGTCTATCGAAACCTGCGCGCCGTGATCGATCAGCTCGACGCGCGCCGCGCGCAGGTCTACATCGAGGCGTTGATCGTCGAATTGTCCGCGACCACCGGCGCGAACCTCGGCATTCAGTGGCAGGGCCTCCTGCTGTCGAACGGCGGCAACAACGCGCTCTACGGCAGTTCGAGCTTCGGTCAGGGCAACACGAACATCGTCGATCTGACCTTGCAGGGCAACGCGATCGCACAGAATCCGTCGGCCATCACGTCGACCACCGGCCTGCTCGCGCAGGGCCTCAACATCGGCTTGCTGCACCGCTTCGGCAACCTCTTCGGCCTCGGCGGGCTGTTGCAGGCGCTGTCGACATCGGCGGATGCGAACATCCTTTCGACGCCGAACCTGATTACGCTCGACAACGAGGAAGCGAAGATCGTCGTCGGCCAGAACGTGCCGGTCGTGACGGGTTCCTACGCGACGCCGACCGCGAACGCGGCCACCTCGGTCACCGCGTTCAACACGTTCGACCGGCGCGACGTCGGCGTGACGCTGCATGTGAAGCCGCAGATCACCGATGGCGGCGTGCTCAAGATGCAGATCTATCAGGAAGATTCGAGCGTCGATGCGACCACGAAGAACGATCCGGGCGGCGTGACGATCAATACGCGCTCGGTGCAGTCGACCATCCTCGCGGATGACGGTGAAATCGTCGTGCTCGGCGGCCTGATGCAGGACCAGTACAACAATAACAACAGCAAGATTCCGCTGCTCGGCGACATTCCGTTCATCGGCAGCCTGTTCAGAAGCGAAAGCAAGACGCGCACGAAAACCAACCTCATGGTGTTCCTGCGCCCGGTGATCGTGCGCGATCAGGCAACCTCGACGCAGATCACCAACACGCGCTACGAGTATCTGCGTCAGCAGCAGTACGGCTCGACGACGGACAACCGTCTCATCAAGGATCAGAATGTGCCGGTGATGCCGCCGAAACCGATTGGTCCGAGCGAAGGCGGCGGCGTCCCGGCGCAAAATCTGCTGGACTGGAGCAACACGACACGCGGCCCCGGCCCGAGCACGACGCTGCCGCAGAACCCGGAAGCAGGTCCGGCGCCGCAGCCGATGCAATCCGCGCCGCAATCGACGCCGCCGCCGCAGGGCAGCTATCCGCTTCCCGCGAACGGCGCGACCAACGCCATGCCGGGCAACGCAGCGACCAACACCCTGCCGGGTAACGCCGCGACGAACGGCCAACAGGGAGCCCGGCCGTGAGCATGGTCAACGATGCGGTCGAGAGCGCGAGCAGCGCGGCGTCGCCGCTGGCGGCGGCCCGCCTCGTGCCCTACGGCTTCGCGCGCAGCGGGCAGATCTTGCTCGCGCATCGGCACGCGGACAGCATCGAGGTATGGATCAGCGAGCGGACGACCGACGCGGCGCTCGCTGAAGTCGCGCGCAATTTCGGCGCGCTGTCGATCGTGCGCAAGCCCGCCGACGAGCTCGCCGCGGCGATCAATTCGGCATACGCGCGCAACGACGGCAGCGCGGCGCAGGTGGTCGGCGAAGTGGAAGGCGAAGTCGATCTGTCGCGTTTGATGCAGGACATTCCCGAAGTCGAGGATCTGCTCGAATCCGAGGACGACGCGCCGATCATCCGTATGATCAACGCGCTGCTCACGCAGGCGGCGCGCGAGCAGGCATCGGATATTCACATCGAGCCGTTCGAGAACGCGTCAGTGGTGCGCTTTCGCGTCGACGGCACGCTGCGCGATGTCGTGCGTCCGAAGAAAGCGCTGCACGGCGCGCTGATCTCGCGCATCAAGATCATGGCGCAGCTCGATATCGCTGAAAAACGATTGCCGCAGGACGGCCGCATCACGTTGCGCGTGGGCGGACGTCCCGTCGACGTGCGGGTTTCCACGCTGCCGACCGGCCACGGCGAGCGCGCGGTGCTGCGTCTGCTGGAAAAGGACGCGCAGCGCCTGAATCTCGAAACGCTCGGCATGGCGCGCGACACGCTCGTCCACTTCGACAAGCTGATCGGCAAGCCGCACGGCATCGTGCTCGTCACCGGCCCGACCGGTTCCGGCAAGACAACCACGCTCTATGCGTCGATGTCGCGGCTGGAGACCACGACCACCAACATCATGACGGTGGAAGACCCGATCGAATACGACCTGTCGGGCATCGGGCAGACGCAGGTGAACGAGCGCATCGGCATGACCTTCGCGCGCGCGCTGCGCTCGATCCTTCGCCAGGATCCGGACATCATCATGATCGGTGAAATCCGCGATCTCGAAACCGCGCAGATCGCGGTGCAGGCTTCGCTAACCGGCCACCTCGTGCTCGCGACGCTGCACACGAACGACGCTGCCTCTGCCGTCACGCGTCTCACCGACATGGGCGTGGAGCCGTATCTGCTGGCGTCGTCGCTGCTCGGCGTGCTCGCGCAGCGGCTCGTGCGCCAGCTCTGTCCGGTCTGCAAGGAAGAGCGCGTCGAGGAAGACGGCACGAAGCGCTACCATCCGGTCGGCTGCGAGCGATGCGGCCAGTCGGGTTATGTCGGCCGTCGCGGTGTCTACGAACTGCTTCTGATCGACGACGCGATCCGCCCGCTCATCCATCGCAACGCGGCGGATGCGGAGATTCTCGAGGCAGGCCGCAAGCAAGGCATGCGCACGCTGCGCGAGGACGGCGACCGCTGGCTCGCCGCCGGCGTGACGTCGCTGGAAGAAGTGCTGCGCGTGACGGGCGGAGAGTAACGGTATGCCGGCCTTTCGTTTCGAAGCGATCGACCACGCGGGCAAGACGCAGAAAGGCGTGCTCGATGCCGACAGCGCCCGCGCCGCGCGCAGCCAGTTGCGCACGCAGGGGCTGACGCCGCTCGTCGTCGAGGCGGCGGGCACGCGCACGCGCGGCGAGCGCCAGCAGCGGCTGTCGCTCGGGCGGCGTCTGTCGCAGCGCGAACAGGCGATTCTCACGCGCCAGCTCGCCAGTCTCCTGATCGCCGGTCTGCCGCTCGGCGAGACGCTCGCGGTGCTGACGGAGCAGTCCGAGCGCGATTACATCCGCGAACTGATGGCCGCGATCCGCGCCGAAGTGCTCGGCGGCCATTCCTTCGCCAACGCGCTCGCGCAGCATCCGAAGGACTTTCCGGAGATCTATCGCGCGCTCGTCGCGGCGGGCGAGCACACCGGCAAGCTCGGCCTCGTGCTGTCGCGTCTTGCGGACTACATCGAACAGCGTAACGCGCTCAAGCAGAAGATCATTCTGGCGTTCACGTATCCGGGCATCGTGACGATCATCGCGTTCGGCATCGTCACGTTCCTGCTGAGCTATGTCGTGCCGCAGGTCGTGAACGTGTTCGCGAGCACGAAGCAGGCGCTGCCTTTCCTGACCGTCATGATGATGGCGCTCTCGTCCTTCGTCCGAAGTTACTGGTGGGCGGTGCTGATCGGCGTCGTGATATTCGCGTGGCTGGTGAAGAGCATCCTCGCGCGGCCCGGCCCGCGCATGTCGTTCGACCGCTGGCTGCTCGGCGCGCCGCTCATCGGGAAGCTGGTGCGCGGCTACAACACGGTGCGCTTCGCCAGCACGCTCGCGATCCTGACCGCCGCGGGCGTGCCGATCCTGCGCGCGCTGCAGGCTGCGGGCGAAACGCTCAGCAACACGGCGATGCGCGAGAACGTCGACGACGCGATCGTGCGGGTGCGCGAGGGCTCGTCGCTGTCGCGCGCGCTCGGCAACACGAAGACGTTTCCGCCCGTGCTGGTTCACCTGATCCGCTCGGGCGAGGCGACGGGTGACGTCACCACGATGCTCGACCGCGCTTCCGAAGGCGAAGCGCGCGAGCTCGAACGGCGCACGATGTTCCTCACGAGCCTGCTCGAGCCGCTGCTGATTCTGGCGATGGGCGGCGTCGTGCTGGTGATCGTGCTCGCCGTGATGTTGCCGATCATCGAACTGAATAATCTGGTGCAGTGATGAACGCCCTTCAAACTCGCTTACTGACGCTCGCCGCGCTCGCGCTCTTCTGCGTGACGGTAACGTACTGGGTCGTCACGCTGACCTCGCGGCAGACCGCGCCGCTGCCCGCCGCGGCCGCGACGCGTGCTCCGTCGGTCGAGCAGGCTGCGACCATTTTCGGTGGACGGCTGGAACGTCAGGCCAATTCGGATGTGCATCTGTTCGGGATTCTCGCGTTGCAGGGCGGCGCGGCGGCCATCGTGAGCTACGGCGGCGAAGCGGCGAAGGCCGTGTCGCTGGGCGGGCCGCTCACGCAAGGCGTGAAGCTCTCCGAAGTGCGCGCGCGTTCGATCATCATCGATCGCAACGGCGTGAAGTCGGAGATCTTCCTGCCGCCGAATCCGCCCGGACCGACGATCTGGGTGCGCTGAGCGCGACGCGATGCCTCGCTCGGGCAGAAATCACGCGACGAAAGCGGATCGATAGAATGACCGGCGGCTTCCGAAAGACAGGAAGCCGCGCGATTTTTCCAATCATCACCGGGCATGAGCCCGGAAACGATATTTTCAATTCAAGAGGTAGCAGTCATGCAATTGTGGACCCAACGCCGCATGCGAATTCAACAGGCTCAGGCGCAAGGACGCCGTCAGCGCGGCTTCACGCTGATCGAAATCATGGTCGTGATCGCGATTCTCGGCATTCTCGCCGCGCTGATCGTGCCGAAGATCATGAGCCGCCCGGACGAGGCGCGCCGCGTCGCCGCGAAGCAGGACATCGGCACCATCATGCAGGCGATGAAGCTGTATCGCCTCGATAACGGCCGCTATCCGACGCAGGAGCAAGGCCTGCGCGCGCTGGTCGAAAAGCCGTCGACCGAGCCGGTGCCGAATAACTGGAAGGACGGTGGCTATCTCGAGCGCCTGCCGGCCGATCCGTGGGGCGGTCAGTATCAATATCTGAATCCGGGCGTGCACGGCGAAATCGACGTGTTCAGCTACGGCGCGGATAACAAGGCCGGCGGCGAAGGCAACGATGCCGATGTCGGCTCGTGGCAATGACCGTCTGACGGCAGACGAAGGAAAGCGGCGTGAACAGGCACCGACATACGCGACGCAACGCGGGCTTCACGCTGCTCGAAATGCTCGTCGTGCTGGTGATCGCGGGCTTGCTGGTGTCGCTCGCGTCGCTGCAACTGACGCGCAATCCGCGCACCGATCTCAACGAGGAAGCGCAGCGTCTCGCCCTGCTGTTCGAATCCGCGGGCGACGAGGCGCAGGTGCGCGCGCGGCCGATCGCGTGGCAGCCGCTCGACGGCGGCTTTCGCTTCGACATCCGCACGGAAGACGGCTGGCGCCCGTTGCGCGACGACCTCTTGCGCCAGCGGCGCTGGGAAGGCGGCGTGACCGGCGTGTCGATCCAGTTCCTCGACTCGGACAAAACGGTGAGCCGGCTCGTGTTCGGCACCGAAGCCATCGACGCGCCGATGGAAATCACGCTGTTCTCGGCCGTGGGCCGCGTGACGATCGTCGGAAGCGGCAACGGCCGCTATCAGGTGCGGTGATGCGCGAACATCGTCGGCATCAGCGCGGCTTCACGATGATCGAAGTGCTCGTCGCACTGGCGATCATCGCGGTGGCGCTCGCCGCATCGGTGCGCGCGGTCGGCTCGCTCGCGACGGGCGAAGCGGACCTGCACCGGCGGCTGCTCGCGGGCTGGAGCGCGGACAACGAGCTCGCGCAACTGCGGCTCTCGCATCAGTTTCCGCCGATCGGCTCGCGCACTTTCGACTGCTCGCAGGGCAATCTGAAGCTCCTGTGCACGCAGCGCGTGAGCCAGACGCCCAATCCGATTTTCCGGCGCGTCGAGATGTTCGTCTCGACGCCCGGCCGCTCCGGGAATCTGGCGCAAATGGTCACGGTGGTGGCGAATGAAACGAACCGCTCGCTCTGACCGCGGCAGAAAGCAGCGCGGCTTCACGCTGCTGGAGATGCTGATCGCCATCGCGATTCTCGCGGTGCTCGCGGTGCTGTCGTGGCGCGGGCTCGACTCGGTGATCCGCGGCCGCGCGACGATCGAGAACGCGATGGAAGACGAGCGCGTCGTCGCGCAATTGTTCGACCAGATGCGTATCGACGCGCGCCAGGCCGCCACCGACGACGAAGCCGGCCAGCCCGCCGTGCAGGTCGGCAACGGCTCGCTGCAGATCGTGCGCGGCGTGTTCGCGCCGGGTACGCCGCCGCGGCTTCAGGTAGTGCGCTACCGGCTGTCGAACGGGCGCATCGTGCGCTTTGCGTCGCCGCCGCTGTCGAACGTCGGCGAAGTGCGGCGCGCGCTCTCGTCGGGCGATACGGGCGATGGCTGGAGCTCGATTCCGTTGATGGGCGGCGTGGCCTCGCTCGCGACGCGCGTCTACATTCCGGAAAAAGGCTGGACGACGCGCATGACCGACGTGCTCGCGCAGATCAACCAGAACGGCAACAACCTGAAGGTGCCGCAACTCGGCAACGCGCCGCTGGCGCGCGCGGTGTCGGGCATTCAGATCGCGGTCGGCGCGCGCACGCTCGCGACGCCGCTCACGCGCGTGTTTCTGGTCGGAGAATGAGCATGCGCGCTCCAAATCCGAAGAGGCAACGCGGCGTCGCGATCATCAGCGCGCTCCTGGTCGTATCGCTCGCGGCGATTCTCGTGTCGGGCATGCTGTGGCGCCAGCAGGTGCAGATTCGCCGCATCGAGAATCAGCGGCTGCTCGCGCAGGCGCAGTGGATTTCGCGCAGCGCGCTCGACTGGACGCGCCTCATCCTGCGCTCGGAAGCCGATACCTCGCCCACGGTCACGTATCTCGGCGGTGTATGGGGCGTGCCGATCGCGAAGACGAAGCTGTCGGATTTCCTCGGGCAGATCGGCGAAGTGCGCGCGCAGCAAGGCGCATCGACCTATTTGTCCGGCTCGATCGAGGACGCGCAGGCGAAGTTCAACCTGCGCAATCTGGTCTCGACGCCGACGCCCGGCGTGCTGACCATCAACGTCGCGCAGATTCAGGCGTTCCAGCGGCTGCTCACGATGCTCGGCATCAACGGCTCGCTCGCGAAGACGGTGGCGCTGCAGATGCGCGCGGGCCTCGCGCGCTCGGCCACGCGCTTTCAGACGCAGACGGGCAACAGCGCGACCACGGCGGCGGGCACGAACAACGAAGCGACGACGCTGGCGGCGATCGCGCAAGGCGGCGGCACGGGCGGCGGCAATTTCACCGACGATCCCGGACTGAAGGACGCGGACAGCAACGCGCCCGTCGCGCCTTTGCAGATGATCACCGTCGATTCGCTGCTCGACGTGCCGGGTTTCTCGCCGGAAGCGGTCGCCAAGCTTCGGCCGTTCGTCACCGTGCTGCCGACGACGACCGCCGTGAACATGAACACCGCGCCCGCCGAAGTGGTGGCGGCCGTGGTGCCGGGGATGAACCTGTCGCAGGGACAGGCGTTCGTCGCGCGCCGGGAGACGGTGTTCTTCCACGATGTCGGCAACGTGCAGCTCGCGCTGACCGGCGCGGGCGTCAAGACGGTGTCGATGGACCCGAACGAGATGGACGTCACCACGAAGTATTTCGTGATCCACGGTCGCGTCGAACATGAACGCGCGCAACTGGAGCGCACGACGCTCGTGTATCGCGACCCGACGACGCATACGACGCGCATCGTCTACACGCGCGATGCGCTGTGAAGACGTGCCGCAGTCATTGATGAGAGGAAGTGGCCATTGAGCACACTGATCGTTTTATTACCGCCGCGTGATCCGGCGGTGCGCTCGGAAGAGTGGCATCTGCCGGATCTGCCGTTTTTGCTGCTCGACAAGCGCGGCGCGCCGCAGCGCGTCGGCCGCGCGGCGCTCGGGCTTCTGCCGCGTGCGAGCGCGACCGTGCTGATCGTCGCGGCCCGCGACACGCTCCTGCTCGCCGCTTCCATGCCGCCGCTCAAGGGGCCGCGCTTGCGGCAGGCGCTGCCGAACGTCGTCGAGGATCAACTGATTCAGGATCCGCAGACGTGCCACATCGCGGTCGATCCGGTCGAACTCGCGGATGGCAAGCGCGTGCTCGCCGTGATCGATCGCGGCTGGTTCCGCTTCGTGCTGGGCGCGTTTTCGGGCGCGGGGCATCGCAATGTGAAGGCCGTGCCTGCCATGCGCTGCCTGCCGGTCGCGGCTGTGCCGCCTGTTGCAGAAGCCGCGGAAGGCGAGGCAACGGAGGCGCCATCGACGCCCTTCATCGCGGGGCTGCTCGGTCAGGTCGTCTCGACCGCGCCTGCGCTGATCGGGGAGCTGGCCGCGCCCTCGCCGGCCGCGCTCGGTGCGCCGCGCATCGAAATCGCGATTGCGCGCGGCGAACGCGCGGCGCTCGGCGAAGGCCTCGCGCTGCCCGCCGATTCGATTTCAGCGACACTCGCGGCACTCGCGGGCGATCATCCCGTGACGCTCTATTCGCTCGCCGATCTTCCCGGCGACGAGCCGCGCCTGTCGGGTTCGCGCAATGCCGCAGCCGCGGTCGCCGGCGCGCAGCCCGTCACATTCGAAACGCTCGCGCGCAATGCCGTCGCGAGCCGCTTCGACTTGTGCCAGTTCGAATTCGCCGCGCAGCCGTGGCGGCTCGACCGCGCGACGATGCGGCGCCTGCGCGTGCCGATCGCGCTCGTGGCGGCGTCGATCGTCGTGTCGATCATCGGCATCAACGTGCAATGGCTGCAACTCGCGCGTCAGCGCGACGCGATTGCCGCGCAGGAAACCGATCTGCTGCTCAACACATTTCCGAAAACGACCGTCGTGCTCGACGCGCCCGATCAGATGACGCGCAATCTCGATCGCCTGCGTGTGGCGTCGGGCGAGCTGTCGCCATCGGATTTCCTCTCGCTCGCGGACGGACTCGCGCGCTCGCTCGGGCCCGTGCCGGTGAACGGCGTCGCGGCCCTCGATTATCGCGACCGTCATCTGGAAGTGACCTTCAAGCCGGAAACGAAGGTCGATCCCGACCTGACGAAGCGCCTCGCCGCGAACGGCCTGAACGGTTCGATCGATAGCAACACCGGCAAATGGACGATCAGGAGCGGCCAATGAAAGCGGAAATCGCACGTTCACTGTCGGAATTCTGGGAAGTGCGCACGCCGCGCGAAAAGACGCTCCTGATGTGGGGCGGCCTCGCGCTCGGCCTCGCGCTCGTGTATCTCGTGCTGTGGGCGCCCGCCTACGAAGGCCGCGCGCGGCTGCGCGAAAGCCTGCCCGTGATGCAGCGCCAGCTCGCGACGATGACCGCGCAGGCCAACGACGCGCGCTCGCTCGCGCCCGCCGCCGAAGGCGTGATGCCGACGGGCGGCGCGTTGCGCGATGCGCTCGCGAAGTCGCTTGCCGACAACGGCATGCAGCCGACGCAGATCCAGGTGATCGGCGCGGCGGTGCAGATTCAGTTGAAGAACGCGTCGTTCCCGAACTGGACGATGTGGCTCGACGACGCGCGCAAGCAGTTCAAAGTGCAGGTATCGGAGGCGCACGTCACGGCGCTGAAGCCGGATGGCCAAGTGGATCTGACGGCGTCGCTGCAACCGGCCGGCGCGAAATGAGTTACTGGACGCGACGTTTCCGGCTCGCGCTGCCGGCGCTTTTCGTGATGGTGATATCGGTCGCCGGCACGCTGCTCGCCATGATGCCCGCCGCGTGGATCGTGCCGCAATTTTCGAAGGCCACGGGCGGCCACGTGAACCTGGTCGATCCGGCGGGCTCGCTGTGGAGCGGCTCGGCCACGCTGATGCTCGCCGCGGGCAACGACGGCGCGGGCGCGACGCTTCTGCCGGGGCGCATCGAATGGACGACGTCCTTTCTGCCGCTCTTCACCGGCCGCGTGCACATGACGATGCGCCAGACCGACGCGATGCCCGACGCCGTGACCGTCGATGCCACGACGCGCGGCGCGACAGTCACGCCAGGCCAGATCGCCGTGCCTGCGACGCTGCTCGCGGGTCTGGGCGCTCCGTTCAACACGCTCGACTTCGATGGCAGCGTGCGGCTTTCGTGGACCGAGTTCCGCTTGCTCAACCGCAACACGTACGGCCAACTGGTCGTCACGCTCGACGACATGGCTTCGCGCGTCTCGCGTGTCAAGCCGCTCGGTTCGTATCGCGTGGCGCTGCAGGCGCAGGGCGCATCCGCGACGATCGATCTTTCGACGAGCAAAGGGCCGCTCATGCTGACCGGCAACGGCTCGATCTCGCCGGAATCGACGTCGTTTCAGGGCACCGCGACGGCTGCGCCGAATCAGCGTGAAAACCTCGCAGGCCTTCTGAACCTGCTCGGCCGTCATACCGATCCGGATACGGTTGCGCTGACCTTCATGCGTTAAAAATCAGCGATTGGCGGTTTGCGTCGCGCTTGCAGCGGACGCAGCCGCGGCGGGCGCTTCCACGCCGCCCGTTTCGCGATTCATTTGCGCGACATCCCAGCCGCCGCCGAGCGCCTTCACCAGTCCCACCGACGACACCATTCGCTGCCCCGCGATATTCGCCAGCTTCTGCTGCGCGGTGAACGCGGTGGTCTGTGCGGTCAGCACGCTGATGAACGCGACCGTTCCCGCCTTGTACTGATTGTTGATGATCGCGAGCGCCTGCTGCGCCGATTCGACGGCCTGCTGCTGCACCACGATTTCCCTTTCCAGAATGCGCAGCGACGCGAGATTGTCTTCGACGTCCTGGAACGCGGTCAGCACCGTTTGCCGATACGTCGCGACGTTCTGGTCGTAGGCGGCGCGCGCGGCTTCCGTGCGCGCGGAGCGCAGGCCGCCGTCGAAAATGGTCGCGGCGATGTCCGGCCCGAGCGTCCAGAAACGTGACGGCGCGCGCAGCAATTGCGACAGCACCGAGCTTTCGAAGCCGCCCTGTGCGGAGAGTGTGAGCGTCGGAAAATAGGCGGCCATTTCGATGCCGATTTGCTCGTTTGCCGCCGCCGCCTTGCGCTCCGCCGATGCGATATCCGGCCGACGCTCGAGAATCGCGGACGGCATCTGCACGGGCACGGTGGGCGGCGTCGCGTCGAGCGGAATCGGCGGAAGCGAGAAGGTCGAAGCCGGCTCACCGACGAGCACCGCGATCGCATGTTCGAACTGCGCGCGCGCGACGCCGTTGTCGATGGCGGAAGCTTGCGCGGATTGCAATTGCGTCTGCGCCTGAATCACGTCGGAACGCGCGACGATGCCTTGCGCGTACTGATTCTGCGTGAGCTTGAGCGATTGCTCGTAGGCTGCGACGGTTTCGTCCAGAAGCTTCTGCTGCGCGTCGAGCGAGCGCAACTGGAAATAGTCTTGCGCGAGCGTGGCCTGCGCGGACAGCCGCGCGTTGGCGAGATCGGCGGCGGCGCCCTGCTGCCCCGCCGTTTGCGCGGCGACGGTGCGCGACACGCTGCCCCACAGGTCCGGTTCCCACGATGCGTCGAGCGCGAGGCTGAACTGGTTGTTCACCGAACCCTGCTGACCGAAGCTGGAACTGTTGGTCGACCGGTTGCCTGCGCCGGTTCCGGAACGCGAAGCCGAAGCCGACGCGCCGATCGTCGGGAAATATGCCGCGCGCGCCTCGCCGACGAGCGCACGCGCCTGCCGGTAAGCGGCCGCGAACTGCGCAATGCTTTGATTCGACTGATTCAGACGCGCTTCGAGGTCGTTGAGGCGCTCGTCGTTATAGACGGTCCACCAGGTTCCGCGATCGGCCTGGTCGCCGGGCTGCGCGACCTTCCAGCCTTCGGGCGCTTCCTTGTAGCTGGCCGGGATCGTTGCCGCGGGGCGCTGATAATCGGGGCCGACCGCGCAACCGGCGATGAAGACCGCAAGCGTGGCGGCGAGCGCGGCGGCGGTCAGCGGGCGCGTAACGGGGAAAGCGGGAAAGGCGGGGCGATGCGGCATCTGCTTGTCGGAATTCCTGTCGGCGCCGCGCCTCCGAAGCGACGGACGCGGCAAGCCGAAATGGTAACGGAACGCGACGGGCGCTTATCATGCGCGCTCGTCAGGCAGACGTTAGCGTAACGGGTTCGCCGTAAGGCGGGTGTTACGCGGCAGCGGGAATAGGTTACGACGCGTTACGGGTGGGTCACGCGCCGCTGGCGCCGCCGCCGGGGCACGGCGCGGCGAGAAGGGATCGGGAGGGCGCCTTCGTCGGCGCGGATGCCGTCGCCTTGCGCCGATGCCGGTTCTCGAACCATCCCATGCCCAGCACCACGAACGAACCGCCCGGAAGCAGGAACACGATCAGATACAACGCGAGTTTCCACGAGCTCAGCTTCGGCGGGACGAAGTGACGTGAAGCGTTGGCGAGCATGCTGCTGATGGGGCCGAAGCGTCGGCGGGCGGTGCGAACAAAGCGGGTCATTGGAAGGTCTCTCGGGCGTCGGCGAACGACGGCAGGCGGTCAGAACATAGTCTCGGGCGGCGCATCAAGCGCATAACTCGTTGCATAGAATAATATTGACTGTGCAACTACTTTTCAAGATACTGCTGATTGCTTTTTCGGAATTGTTGCCTTATAGAGACGCGACCTAGTCGCAGACCTGCACCAGCCGCTTTCCACGTTGCATGAATAGCGAACCGCTTTACGATCCCGCCACGATTCAGCTCGAAACGAGCCTCGGCTATTACCTCGCCAAGGCGCGCAATGTACTCATCATGCGAACCGATCAGGCGCTGAAGCCGCTCGACCTCACATCGCCGCAAATCGGCGTGATGCTCATGCTGGCGTCGGGGCGGGCGCGCACGCCGCTCGAGTTGTCGCGCGAAATGTCCTACGACAGCGGCTCGATGACGCGCATGCTCGACAGGCTCGAAAAGAAGGGCTTCGTGAGCCGCGCGCGCAGCGAGGCGGATCGGAGAGTCGTCGAGCTCAGTCTGACGGAGCGCGGACGCGATGCCGCCAAGCGTTTACCGGTGATCGGTGCGGCGGTGCTCAATGAGCAGTTGCGCGGTTTCAGCCCCGCGGAACTGGACCTGCTGATTGCGATGCTCGCGCGCATCATCGGAAACACGCCGGCGGGCGATTGCGCTCCATGCACGCTCGATGACGATCTAGCCTGATTAACCTGACAAAATTCGGCGTCTATAGCGCCGCTTTCACTGTCTGGGCAGAGAATGCCGCGACAAGAAATAGTTTGCGTGCGATGCGCGTTTTGAGCGCCGTCCACGCGCCGGAGAACTGAAAGATGTCTACATCCTCGACCAGCACGCCCGCAACCCCGCCCACGCCCATGCCGCTCACAGGCGGCATCCTCGCCCTCTTGACGATGGGCCTCGCGCTCGGCACCTTCATGGAAGTGCTCGACACGTCGATCGCGAACGTCGCGGTGCCGACCATCTCCGGCAATCTGGGCGTCGCGACGAGCGAAGGAACATGGGTAATCTCGTCGTACTCCGTCGCGTCCGCGATTGCGGTGCCGCTGACCGGTTGGCTCGCACGCCGCGTCGGCGAGGTGAAGCTGTTCACCATTTCCGTGCTGCTGTTTTCGATCGCATCGGCGCTCTGCGGCCTCGCGCACAACTTCGAATCGCTGATTGCGTTCCGGCTGTTGCAAGGTCTCGTGTCCGGCCCGATGGTCCCGCTGTCGCAAACCATCCTGATGCGCAGCTATCCGCCCGAAAAGCGCGGCCTCGCGCTCGGTCTCTGGGCGATGACCGTTATCGTCGCGCCGATCTTCGGCCCGGTGATGGGCGGCTACATCACCGACAACTTCACCTGGCCGTGGATCTTCTATATCAATGTGCCGATCGGCGTGTTTTCGGCGGCCATCGCGTTCTTCCTGCTGCGCGGCCACGAGACGAAGACAACGAAGCAGCGCATCGACGGCGTCGGGCTCGCGCTGCTCGTGATCGGTGTCGCGAGCCTGCAGATGATGCTCGACCTCGGCAAGGACCGCGACTGGTTCAGCTCCAGCTTCATCGTGACGCTGGCAATCGTGTCGGCGGTGTCGCTCGCCTTCATGTTCGCGTGGGAGCTGACGGAGAAGGAGCCCGTGATCGATCTTTCGCTTTTCCGCGACCGCAATTTCGCGATGGGCGTGCTGATCACGTCGCTCGGCTTTCTTGCGTTCTTCGGCTCGGTCGTGGTGCTGCCGCTGTGGCTGCAGACCGTGCTCGGCTACACGCCGTGGCTCGCGGGCCTTGCCACCGCGCCGGTCGGCATTCTCGCGCTGGTGCTGTCGCCGATCATCGGGCAGAACATGCATCGGCTGAATCTGCGTGTGGTCGCGAGTTTTGCGTTCCTCACGTTTGCCTTCGTGTCGCACTGGAACTCGACTTTCACGCTCGACACGCCGTTTCACCAGATCATCTATCCGCGGCTGATTCAGGGTATCGGTGTCGCGTGCTTCTTCGTGCCGATGACGACGATCACGCTGTCCAGCGTCTCCGACGAGCGGCTTGCAGGAGCGGCGGGTTTGTCGAACTTTTTGCGGACCTTGTCAGGCGCGATCGGCACCGCGGTCAGCACGACCTTCTGGGAGAACGACATGATCCGCCATCACGCGCGGCTCACCGAATCGGTCACGCCGTATTCGGCCGGCACGACGGCATACTCGGATCTGCTTTCGGGACTCGGCCTGTCGGGACAGGCGCTGACGGCGCAACTGGATCGCGTGGTGTCGGCGCAGGCGTACATGATGTCAACCAATGACTTCTTCCGCATCTCGTTCTATGCGTTTCTGGTGCTGGCCGTGATGGTCTGGCTGACGCGGCCGAAGAAGGGCGCGTCAGCCTCGATGGGACACTAGATTATTGAGGCGTGAGCGGCGCCGCCGACTGGCCCGGCTGGCTTTCGAGGTTGAGCGGAACCGGCTGATCCAGCGGACTGACCTGCACGCCGCTCGGCGCAGGCGCGGGTGCAGGTGCGGCGGGCGGCATCGTACCGGCCTGCGGCGTCGCCGTTTTCCGCAGCCCGGGACCGTTTCGAATGAACTGCTTGAAGTCGGCGCCCGCCTCCCACGGATTCGGCTGGCAGCCGAGCGGATTGTCGCAATGCGCCGCGAAACCGATGGTCGCGGTGCCCTCGTTGGTCGGCGTCTTGGTGATCTGGTACGCGAGCGCGCGTTTGCCGCTCGACGGCCCGGCGGTCTGGATAATCGAATCCGTGACGGTCTGCAGCTTGTACTCCGAATGGTTGGTCACCCACACTTGCGCGCGCGCCCACCACGCGTCGCATTCGGCCTTGCTCATGCATGTAAGCGGTTGCGTGGCCTGCTCCATCGTGGTGCTGCTGACCTGATCCTGCACCGCGCACCCGCTCAAAAGCGCGAGCGCCGCCGCCCCCAGCGCGACTGCGCCGAAGAACTTCTTGTTCATTGCACCCCCGATCGTCGAAAAGTCGGCCATATTTTGACTCGTCAAATCGGATGACGTTGTGACGCGTTTCCCTCTGTTGCATAAGCCGGTAGGAATTGCCGGCGCGCCGAGGCGCTGAGGCGGAAAATCCTGCTCGAAGCAACAGGCGCGATCACGCGCTCGCGGGATTTAGCGTGTAGACCTGATACGCCGCGATGAAGGCATCGAACGATTCGGTGTCGCGGCTTTCGACCACCGCCTGTTCCACCAGCGATTTTGCAGCAAGCTCTTCCATCGCGCGCTCTTCGTCGACGGAAAGCGGCCGTGCGCGGAAGCCTTCCGCGTGCCGCGCGCTGAGTTCGAGCGCAAACTCGTCGAAGGTTTGCTGCTTGTCGCGCATCGTGTGCAAGACGCGAGCGGACGGCGTGAGCGATGCATCGGCGATACGCGGCCGCAGCGCCCCGAGTGCGCGCGTGTGTTCGTCGTTGCCGTTGAGCGCGTCGAGTGTCTTCGCGACGGGTTCGATCGCATCGAAAAGCGCTTCGGCCCACTGCTGCATCGGCACGCTTGCGCCATCACGTTGCAGCGCGAGCCCAGGCTTGCGCCCTTCCTTCGCCACCGTGCTGAAATTGCCGTTCGCCTCGATGTTGGCGTCGTACGACAGCAGCGGGCTGTCCTCCAGTGCGCAGTAGAGCAGATAGGCGTCGAGGAAGCGCGCCGTCTCCAGCGAGATGCCGGTCGGCTCGAAGGGATCGATATCGAGGCAACGCACTTCGATGTACTGCACGCCGCGCTCAGCCAACGCGTGCAGCGGACGCTCGCCCGAGTGCGCGACGCGTTTCGGGCGGATCGTCGAGTAGAACTCGTTTTCGATCTGCAGGACGTTTGCGTTGATCTGCACCCATTCGCCGTTGCGCCGCGTGCCGATGGCTTCATACGGCGCATACGGCTGGCTCACGGCTTTGGCGAGCACATCGAGATAGGCGTCGAGGTTGTCGTAGCTCGGCAGCAGGTCCGCCTGCGCGGGATTGTTCGCGTAGCCCAGATCGCTCATGCGCAGGCTGGTCGCGTGCGGCAAGTAGAACGTGTCGCCATCGAATCTTTCGAGATGATGCGCCTTGCCTTCGACGAAGCGCTTGTTCAGCGCCGGCGATGCGCCGAACAAATACATCAACAGCCAGTTCGTGCGACGGAAGTTGCGGATCAGCGCGAAGTAGCGTTCGGACTGGAAGTCTTTCGCGGATAGCGTGCTGGTCTTGTCGAGCGCCTGCCATGCGCGCCACACGTCTTCGCTGAGCGAATAGTTGTAGTGGATGCCCGCGATGCATTGCATCGTGCGGCCATAACGCAGCGCGAGCCCGCGCCGGTACACATTCTTCAACCTGCCGATATTCGAGGTGCCGTAATAGCCGAACGGAATCTCGTCCTCGGGCGGTAGCGAGTTCGGCATGGAGTTGTTCCACAGCAGCTCGTCGCCCATGTGCGCGTAGGCGAAGCGATGCAGCGCGTCGAGGCGATCGAGCGTGATCGACACATCGGATTCGGCGGGCGTGATGAGCTCGACGAGCGCCTCGGAATAATCGGTCGTGATGAGCGGATGCGTCAGCGCCGAGCCGAACGCGCGCGGATGCGGCGTCACGGCGAGCTTGCCTTGCGGCGTCACGCGCAGACTTTCTTTCTCGATGCCGCGCAAGCCTTGACGCAACGCGTCGGCGTGCGGGCCGGACGCGAGCGCGGCAAGCCTGCGCTCGAAAGCGCCGGCCTTGGTGTGAGCGGAATTCTTGTTTGCCATTGAAGCGTTCTGCGAGGAGCGCGAGCGGCGTGCGCCCGGTCGTATTTTTAGGGTAGCGGGCACTTTAACATCTCGGTGTAAGGCGTGCTTGCGCCCAGAACTGGCAAGGGATTGCGGGGTTTTCGGGACGTTCGCGGGACGCGTGGCCGCGCGGTGGAGCCGGTTCGCGCGGCTCGCGGGGGAGATCGAAGCGCTCGCGCGTCTGTCGACGGCGAGCGCCCGTGCTTTATGCGACCTTGTTGGTTTCGTTGTGCGCGCGCTCGGTTTCGAGCAACGCTTCCTTGCGCGGCCTGCCCCAACGATAGCCCGCGATCGCGCCGTCCTTGCCGATCACGCGATGGCACGGAATCGCGAGCGCGACCGGATTCGACGCACACGCATTCGCCACCGCCCGCACCGCGCCCGGTGTGCCGAGCGATTCGGCGATATCCGTATAACTGCGCGTCTGCCCGTATGGGATGCGGCGCAACGCGTCCCACACGCGCCGCTGGAACGCGGTCGCGCCGATGTCGAGCGGCAAGTCGAAACGCTCGCGCGTGCCTTGAAGATACGCGCGAATCTGCGCGATGAACGGCTCCATCCTCGCTGCATCCTCGACGCGTCCGGCCTGCGCAAAGTCGGCTGCGAGCTGATCGATGAGCGTGTTGGCATCGTCGCCGAAAGCGATCTTGCAAACGCCCTTGTCGGTCGCGGCGACGAGCACCGTGCCGAGCGGCGTCGTGGCGGTCGCGTAACGCACGGTCAGTCCCGCGCCCTTTCGTTTGTACGCGGACGGCGTCATGCCCAGTTCCGCAGGCACGGCTTCGTACATGCGCGATGGCGAACCGAAGCCGGCGTCGTGCGTCGCGCGCGTGACGTCGCGGCCGCGCTGCAACGCATCGCGCAACACGCCCGCCCGCTGTGCCGCCTGATACTGCCGCGGCGAAACCCCGACGATCCGCGAAAACAGGCGCTGCAGATGGAACGGACTGACGTGGACGGCATCGCTCAGTTGCGCGAGCGTCATGCGCTGCTGCGGATCGGCGTCGAGCACCTTGCACGCGCGCTCGACGATCGCCAGCTCGCGCGGCAGGCTCGTCGGCTGGCAACGCTTGCACGCGCGATATCCGGCTGCGACGGCTGCATCGGTCGTCGGAAAGAACTCGACGTTCTCACGACGCGGCGCACGTGACGCGCACGACGGCCGGCAGAACACGCCCGTCGTGCGCACGGCGAAGAAGAAGGCGCCGTCAGCGCGCTCGTCGCGATCGACGACCGCCTGCCAGCGGCATTCGTCAGATGAAAAAACAGGCGCTGCTACGGTTTTCATGATGGACCTCGAGGCTCTTGGGTACGGGACCACTGTAGAGCCACGCAGATGAGGTTACGCGCCGTTTCTTGCTGTGTCATCGGCACGCGGGATTTGAAAAGTGACGCGCAGATACCACAAACGGACGCCATAGGGGTTTGTACCGAAATTTCTATTGCGTCGCATCAACCGTCTGTGTATTATTGGAACTGTCTCCTCCATGTCTCCTCCTGATATGGATTCAGCCCGCCGACCAGGCGGGCTTTTTTTTGCCCGCCTTTTTTGCCACGTTTCAAACGCGGAAGGCACAAAAAACCGGGCTCGCAGCCCGGTTCGTTGCATGCACCGCCGCGGTCGTTACAGCACGTAGCGCGACAGGTCTTCGTCCTCCGCCACCTCGCCGAGCGCGCGGTCTACGTATGCGGCATCGATCCGCACCGGCTGCCCCGTGTGATTGCCCGCCGCGAAGGACACTTCCTCCAGCAACTTTTCGATGACGGTATACAGCCGTCGCGCGCCGATGTTCTCGGTCTTCTCGTTCACCGAAAATGCGATTTCAGCAAGACGCCGGATGCCTTCGTCGGTGAAATCGAGCTCGACGTCTTCGGTTGCGAGCAGCGCCTTGTACTGCTTCACGAGGCTCGCGTCGGTCGAATTCAGGATCGATTCGAAGTCACCGACCGACAGCGAATCCAGCTCCACGCGAATCGGAAAACGCCCTTGCAGCTCGGGGATCAGATCGCTCGGCTTGGCCAGATGGAACGCCCCGCTCGCGATGAACAGGATGTGATCGGTCTTGATCATCCCGTACTTCGTGTTGATGGTCGTGCCTTCGACGAGCGGCAGCAGGTCGCGCTGCACACCCGCGCGCGACACTTCGGCGCCGCCCGCCTCGCTGCGCGACGCGATCTTGTCGATTTCATCGAGGAACACGATGCCGTTCTGCTCGACGTTCTGCACCGCCTTGCTCTTGACCTCTTCGTCGTTGAGCATCTTGCCGGCTTCCTCATCCGTCAGGAGCTTGAGCGCTTCCTTGACCTTTACCTTGCGCCGCGTCTTCTTGCCGCCGCCGATGTTCGCGAACATCGAGCGGATCTGCTCGGTCATGTCTTCCATGCCCGGCGGCCCCATGATGTCCATGCCGACTTGCGGCATTTCCACATCGAGCTCGATTTCCTTGTCATCGAGCGCGCCTTCACGCAGGCGCTTGCGGAAGGTCTGGCGCGTGGCGTTATCGCCTTCGCTGCTCGATTCGGCCGCGCCGAAGCCGACGGGGCGCGCGCTCGGCAGCAGGATGTCGAGAATGCGGTCTTCGGCGCGATCTTCCGCCTTGGTACGCACCTTCTTCATCTCGGATTCGCGTGTCTGCTTGACGGAAATCTCGATCAGATCGCGCACGATGCTGTCCACATCGCGCCCGACGTAGCCCACTTCGGTGAACTTGGTCGCTTCGATCTTGATAAACGGCGCATCCGCGAGTTTCGCGAGACGGCGCGCGATCTCGGTCTTGCCGACGCCCGTCGGCCCGATCATCAGAATGTTCTTCGGCGTGATTTCCTGACGCAACGGCTCGGCGACCTGCTGACGGCGCCAGCGGTTACGCAACGCGACGGCAACCGCCTTCTTCGCGCGTCCTTGGCCGATGATGTGCTTGTCGAGTTCGGAGACGATTTCGGAGGGAGTCATGGTGGTCATCGCTTGGGTCCTTTATTCGATCGTCTCGATGACGCGATTGTGGTTGGTGTAGATGCACATGTCGCCGGCGATGGTGAGCGCCTTTTCGACGACATCGCGCGGCGCGAGATCCGTATTCTCGACGAGCGCCTGCGCCGCCGCTTGCGCGTATGCGCCGCCCGAGCCGATCGCGGCGATGCCGTGTTCCGGGTCGAGCACGTCGCCGTTGCCGGTGATGACGAGCGTCGTGTCCTTGTCGGCCGTGATCAACATTGCTTCGAGCCGGCGCAGCATGCGGTCGGTGCGCCAGTCTTTCGCCAGTTCGACGGCGGCGCGCGTCAGATTGCCCTGATGTTTCTCGAGCTTCGCTTCGAATCGATCGAGCAGCGAGAACGCGTCGGCGGTGCCGCCGGCGAAGCCGACCAGCACCTTGCCGCCATAGATGCGGCGCACTTTCTTCGCGCCCCCTTTCATGACGATGTTGCCGAGCGTCACCTGACCATCGCCGCCCAGCGCGACCTTGCCGTCGCGGCGCACGGAGACGATGGTCGTGCCGTGAAATTGTTCCATGTGCGTTCCTTGTGAAAACCAGAAGGACGCGGGCGGCTTCGTCGTCGAGCGACCGGCCGCCGCGCAGTCGAGAATTCGATGGAGTGCACGGCGCGGGGTTCCGTCAGAGCTCGAGGCCTCGGGCGGACGGCGCCGCGCGCGCGCCAGCCGCGATCAGGCTGTTGCGGGGCGCGTCGAGTGAATTTTAGGGCGGCGGCAGATTTATCAAGGCATGTGGTGTCGTCGCCCGCCGTTTTTACCTGCCGGAAAGCAAAAAGGCACCCCTTCTATGGGTGCCTTTCTCCTGATGCAATTACGTGCGAGCAGCTTTTCGCGGCGGCGTCTTCCCCGTGGCGGGCCGGTCCCGCGACGCTCGCCTGCCGACGACGATTTCAGTCGCCGAAAAGCTTCTGGCGCAGTTCGCGGCGTTCCTGAGCTTCGAGCGAGAGCGTGGCCGTCGGGCGCGCGAGCAGGCGCGGAATGCCGATCGGTTCGCCGGTCTCTTCGCACCAGCCGTAATCGCCCGAATCGATGCGCGCGAGCGATTGCTGCACCTTCTTCAGAAGCTTGCGCTCGCGATCACGCGTGCGCAGCTCCAGTGCATGTTCTTCCTCGATGGTTGCGCGATCCGCCGGATCCGGCACGATCACCGTTTCCCGCAGATTTTCGGTCGTCTGGCCGGCATTCTTCAGAATGTCCGCTTGCAACTGCTCGAGCCGGTTCTTGAAGAAGGCGAGTTGATCCTCGTTCATGTAGTCCTTCTCGCTCATCTTCAGGATTTCGGCTTCGGTCAAGAGTTTCGTTGTCATCTGCTTGCTTCTTCAATGTAAGGCGATGTCTGCGCAACGCCCGCACTTGCGTTACCCGCATGCAGCGCATCAGGACGCTTGGGCTGCGCGACGCGCCGATGCGGGGCCGAACTCCTCTGGAAACCGATCTTGGATGATGCTCCGGATGACCGGGCGCATTCGCATGGCCCCGGATTTCCGGCCCCGGTGCTTTGTCTTGATTTGCCTTCCCCCGGCAAATCGAGGCATCGTCCCGACGGGACATCCCTTTTCCTAACGTCCGCCGAGCGAGCGCCTGAAAGACGCGCATTCAGCGAAACTGCCCTTCTCCAGTGGGGCTGTATTGTAACTGAACCGCAAATTCCGACGATAACCGAGGAAAACCCTGTCAATCGCGCCGGAATTTCAAAAATATAACGCTTGAACGTGCAAAAAGCGATGTCGGTTGGTGCCCGCGGTTACACACGCGCACTAAAAGTCGATCATGAAAAACGCCGCACGCGAGGCAATCGCGTGCGGCGTTTTATTTCGGTGCCCGTTTTTCGCCCGCGCGTGCCGTGCACGATCCAAGCGAGATGCATGCCGGATTACTTCACGAGGCAGGCGTCGAGGCCGTCGGTGATCAGATCCTTCGGAAGCTCGATGCCGATGAACACCATCTTGCTGTTCTTCTTTTCGATCGGCATCCACTTGCCGGCGAGGTCGCTGCCCATCATCTGATGCACGCCCTGGAAGACGACCTTGCGATCGACGCCCTTCATATACAGCACGCCCTTGTAGCGCAGCAGCCGCTCGCCATAGATCTGCAGAATGCCGCCGAGGAAATCTTCGAGGCGGTTCGGATCGAACGGCTTCTCGCTGCGGTACACGAACGACTTGATCTTGTCGTCGTGGTGCGCGTGATGGTGGTGATGTCCGTGCTCGTGCTCGTGATCGTGGCTGTGATCGTGGCCGCAGGTGGAATGATCGTGATCGTCATGCGCGTGGTCATGATCGTGATCGTCTTCGGCGAGGAAGTCCGGATCGATTTCGAGCTTCGAGTTCAGATTGAAGCCCCGCAGGTCGAAAATTTCCTTGATGTCGGCATCGCCGAAATTCACGACCTTGATCGCCGCGCGCGGGTTCATGTGCAGCAGGCGATGCTTCAGCGCTTCGAGTTCGTCGGCCGAGACGAGATCGGACTTCGTGACGAACAGACGATCCGCGAAGCCGACCTGCCGCTGCACCACTTCGTGTTGATCGAGTTGCGAATTCGCGTGCTTCGCGTCGACGAGCGTGATGATCGCGTCGAGCAGGAATTCGTCGGCGACGGTGTTATCCATGAAGAACGTCTGCGCGACCGGACCCGGATTCGCGAGGCCGGTCGTTTCGATCACGACGCGGTCGAAATCGAGCGTGCCCGCCTTGTTGCGATTCGCGAGATCTTCGAGCGCGCGTGCCAGATCGCCGCGGATCGTGCAGCAGATGCAGCCGTTGCTCATCTGGATGATCTGCTCGTTCGTTTCCTGCACGAGGATTTCGTTGTCGATGTTCTCTTCGCCGAATTCGTTCTCGATCACGGCGATCTTCATGCCGTGCTGCTCGTTCAGGATGCGCTTGAGCAGCGTGGTTTTGCCGCTGCCCAGAAAGCCGGTCAGGATGGTTACGGGGATCATGGTGTCGCCTGTGTCCTTGTCTGTAATACGTAGATCGCACTGAATCGGGTATTGAAACATATTTGTCAAGCCGACGCTTCCGTGCTCCGCGCGGCAGTGCATCGCGGCTACATTAGGCCGATCAGGCGATTTGCAACAGCAGCCCTTTCAGGTATTCGCCTTCCGGAAACGCCGTCAGCAGCGGATGATCGACGCCCGCGCCCAGCCGTTTCAGGATCCGCGCATCGACGCGCGCGTCCGCGGCCGCGCCCGCGACGATCTTCTGAAACAGGTCCGAATCGATCGCGCCGGAGCACGAATAGGTGAAGAGCAGCCCGCCCGGACGGAGCAACTTGAAGCCGCTCAGATTGATGTCCTTGTAGGCGCGCGCGGCGCGATCGACGGTTTCCTTCGACGGCGCGAATTTCGGCGGATCGAGCACGATCAGATCGAAGCGCTGGCCTTCGTCGTAGAGACGGCGCAGCGTCTTGAACGCGTCGGCGTCGAGCCACTCGGCCTTTTCGGCGTCGAACCCGTTCGCCTTGACGTTTTCGCGAGCCAGCGCGAGCGCTTCACCGGACGAATCGACGGAAACCACGCGCGTCGCCCCGCCTTTCAAGGCGGCGAGAGAGAAACCGCCTGTATAGCAGAAGCAGTTCAGCACTTCGCGGCCTTGCGCGTTCTGCGCGACGAGCACGCGGTTGTCGCGCTGATCGACATAGAAGCCTGTCTTGTGGCCGTTACGCACGTCGACGTGATAGCGCACGCCGCATTCGTTCGTGATGAGCGTCTCGGGCGGCGCGTCGCCCGCGAGCACGCCGGTCGTCTGTTCGAGGCCTTCCTTCTGGCGGATCGACACGTCCGAGCGCTCGTAGACGTTCGGGCAGCCGGTCGCGGCGATCAGCGCCTGCACGATCGCTTCCTTCCACGCTTCGACGCCCGTTGCCATGAACTGGCAGACGAGCTGCGCGTGCGTGCCTTCGTCCCCGACGTAGTAATCGACGATCAGTCCCGGCAAGCCGTCCGCTTCGCCGAAGACGAGACGCGTGGCGCCGGTGTCCTTCACCATCGTCTGGCGGTGCGCGACGGCGCGCTGCACGCGGCGCTTGAAGAACGCGTGATCGACCGGCTCGCTCTCGTCGAAGGTCCAGACGCGCGCGCGGATTTGCGAGTGCGGGCTGTACGACGCGCGCGCGAGAAGGCGCCCATCGGCGGCGCGCACGGTGACGGTCGCGCCGGGCGCGGGATTGCCGTCGATGCGCGCGATGGCGTTCGCGTAGATCCACGGATGGCGGCGGACGAGCGATTTGTCCTTCGCCGGTTTGAGCGTGATGGTGTTCATTGCATTGATTAATGCAGCGCGCGAGGCACTGTCGGGATCAATCGCGCTTCTTTGCGCGCGGGTGCGCCGCATCGTAGACGCGGGCGAGATGCTGAAAATCGAGCGACGTATAAACCTGCGTGGCCGTGATGCTCGCGTGGCCGAGCAGCTCCTGCACCGCGCGCAGATCGCCGCTCGATTGCAGGACATGCGTGGCGAAGGAATGCCGCAGCACGTGCGGATGCACGTTCGACGGAATGCCGGCCTGCAGCGCGAGCCGCTTCACGCGCTCGCGCACCACGCCGGGCGACATGCGATTGCCGCGCACGGAGAGAAAGAGCGCGTGCGGATCGAGCTTGACGAATTCGCCGCGCACGTCGATCCATGCGCGCAATGCTTCGAGCGCCTTGCTGCCGACGGGCACTTTGCGCATGCGCTTTCCTTTGCCCAGAACCGTGACTTCCGCGTTCGCCAGATCGATCCAGCCCTGCGACGTATGTTCTTTGGTATCGACGTGGCGCACGTCCAGCCCGACGAGTTCGGCGAGCCGCAGGCCCGACGAGTAGAAGAGTTCGAGGATCGCGTGATCGCGCAGTGCTTCGGTCGTGCCGGCTTGCGGCGCGTCCATGAGCCGGCTGGCGTCATCGACGGAAAGCGCTTTCGGGAGCGTCTTTTCGCGTTTCGGCGCGCGCACCGTCGCGACGGGATTCGCGGGCATCTCGACACGCTCGGCGAGCCATCGATAGAACGCGCGCCACGCCGACAGCCGATGCGCGATCGAGCGCGACGACAGCCCGCCCGCATGTGCCCGCACGACCGCGCCGCGGATATCGGCGGCGGTCAGCGACTCGAGCGGACGGTCCTTGGCGAGGGCGCGCAGTTCGCTCAACTCGTATGTATAGCCGCGCAGGGTGTGCTCGGACAGATGCCGCTGATGCTCCAGCATCGCAAGATAGTCGGCGATCACACCGCCTTGGGGGGCATCCTTCGGGGCGTCGGCGGCGTCCATGTTCAGTGCGGCAGCAAGCGGGACAGCGCGGCGCTCGCCAGCGCGCCGATCTGCGTGAGGAAGTCGGTCGCCATGCCGTCGTGGAAGCGGCGCGGATCGGGCGAGCCCATCACGAGCAGGCCGAAGCTCGGCGCATCCGGGCCGGCTTGCGGATCGCGCAGCGCGATCAGCGAGACGGATTCGATCGTACGGTCGGTGTCGGGCGGGCCGTCGCTGGGCGGGACCGTCGCCGATGCCGAATTCACCGCGCCGAGCCACTGCGCTGCCGCGAAGCCCGTGTTCGCGCCGCAGTACGGCGCGGCGAGACTGCTTGTGAATATGCGCACTTCCTCGCCGACCTGACGCGCGAAATCGGCCTGCCGGTACGCTTCGTCGATATCCCACACGCGCAGCGCGGCGTGTGGCACGTCGAAAACTTCGCACAAGCCCTTGCTGATCGTCGCGGGCAACGCGTACGGATCGCGCTGGGAAATCACGCGCACGGTCCAGCGGTTGAACTTGCTCGAGATGCTGTCGTTCTCGTGGCCGTAACGCAGCAGCTCGGCGAGACGCCGTTCGAGTTGCTTGTTCTTGTCGCGCAGCATTTCCATCTGGCGTTCCTGCAGCGACACGGCGGCTTTGCCGTGCGGATTCGAAAGCCGGATGGTGCCGAGCAGTTCCGCGTGCTCGGCAAAGAAATCGGGGTTGTCGAGCAGGTAGTCGGCGACTTCGCGTGGATTCATGGTGACGTGTATGCGTTAGACGATGCGATCGAGCTCGATTTCACCCTCGAAAACGGTCGCGGCGGGGCCCGCCATGAAGAGCGCGGCGGATTCGTCGCGCGCGCCGCTCCAGCTGATGGTGAGCGTGCCTCCATGTGTTTCGACGCGCACGGGCGTTTCGAGCAAGCCGCGGCGGATGCCGGCGGCCACCGCCGCGCATGCGCCCGTGCCGCACGCAAGCGTTTCGCCCGCGCCGCGCTCGTAGACGCGCAGCTTCACCGAATGGCGATCGACGATCTGCATGAAGCCCGCGTTGACGCGCTTCGGAAACCGCGCGTGGCGCTCGATGAGCGGACCTTCGGTCAGGACCGGATAAGCCTCGACATCGTCGACGATCTGCACCGCGTGCGGATTACCCATCGATACGACGGAGATCGGGCGCGTTTCACCATTCACGTCGAGCGGCCAGAGGGTGTCGTTGCCTTCCTTCCGGCCTTCGAGCCCTTGCGCGTCGAACGGGACGCGAGGCGGATCGAACACCGGCGTGCTCATGTCGACGACGACTTCGCCGTTTTCCTGCATCGTCAGCGTGATGATGCCGTTCTGCACCTGCACGCGCACGGTGGATGCGTCGGTCAGCCGGCGATCGCGCACGAACTTCACGAAGCAGCGCGCGCCGTTGCCGCAATGCTCGACTTCGCCGCCATCGCAATTGAAGATGCGGTACTTGAAGTCGACGCCTTCGATGGTCGGCTTTTCGACGAGCAGCAACTGATCCGCGCCCACGCCGAAATGGCGGTTCGCGAGCGCGCGCACTTGCTCCGCGGTCAGATCGAGCGCCTGCGTGTAGCCGTCGAGCACGACAAAGTCGTTACCCGCGCCTTGCATCTTGGTGAATTTGAGTTTCATCGCGCTATTGTATGTGACCCGCCAGCGCGGCGTTTCGCGCCGCGCACACGCTTTTAGTAAAAGCTCGGCTCGCCCGGGGGCCGCGTCTTGAAGCGCTTGTGGACCCAGTAGTACTGCTCGGGCATGTGCGGAATCTGCTCTTCCAGGAACGCGTTCATGCGGCGCGCGTCGGCTTCGTCGTCGCCGGTCGGGTAGTTGTCCCACGGCTCGAAGATCTTCAGCCGATAACCCTTGTAATCCGGCAGAACCTCGCCGATGAACGGCACGACCTGCGCCTTGCCCGTCTTGGCAAGCCGGCCGACGGCCGTCAGCGTGCAGGTCGGAATCCCGAAGAACGGCACGAACGTGGAGTTGCGCATGCCGTAGTCCATGTCCGCGCCGAGCATCACCGGCTTGCGGTCGCGCAGCCAGCGCAGCACGATGCGCGCGCTGTCGGCGCGGCTCGCCATGTCGGCGCCGAAGCGCGCGCGCTGCGTCTTGGCGAGCTCCTCGATCTGCGGATTCGAAAAAGGCTGATACAGCGATCCGCAGCGACGATGCAGCGAATAGTTCAGAAAAATCGACCCCGCTTCGATGCCGACGAAATGCAGGCCGAGAAAGAGCGTGGGCGGCAGATCGGGATCGGTTAGATCGACGGCGCTTTCCACCTGAATCAGCTTCTCGAGCTTTTTCGCCGAGCCGAACCATTGCACGCTGCGCTCGACATAACTGCGGATCGCGTGCCGGAAATGCTTCTGCGCGATGTCCTCGCGCTTTTCGTCGGACCACTCCGGGAAGCACAGTTTGAGATTCGTGTGAACGATGCGCTTTCGGCGGCTTGGAATCTGATAGAGCAGCCAGCCGAGGGCGTCGCCGAAACGCGCGGTGATGCCGTACGGAATGAGCGCCAGAAACTTGAGAAAGCCGATGGCGAGCGCGACGCCGATGCGCCCTAGCATGAGCGGCTCCAGCGAACGGACGGACGGCCGCGAAGTGCGGATGGTTGATGCGTGGTGGATAGCGGCAAGCGTTCGGCTCTGTGAAAACAAGGGAAACCGGTATAATAAAACCTTCGCCGAGTTAATGGACAACTTGCGGGGCGAAGCGGGTCGGAGACTTCTGAACTTGTGGAAGTCGCCGGCCCGGAAAGACATCCGCTAAAGCGTCGCCGCTTCAGACTCCAGACGAAGACGGCTACGTGAATATCAACCGTACTCAAATGGAGTCTGAAGCGTGTCGAACGACTATCTCTTTACTTCCGAATCCGTTTCCGAAGGCCACCCGGACAAGGTCGCCGATCAAATCTCCGACGCCATCCTCGACGCCATCTTGTCGCAGGACAAATATTCGCGCGTCGCGGCGGAAACGCTCTGCAACACCGGTCTCGTTGTCCTCGCGGGCGAAATCACGACCACCGCCAACGTCGATTACATTCAGGTCGCGCGCGACACGATCAAGCGCATCGGTTACGACAACACCGACTTCGGCATCGACTATCGCGGCTGCGCGGTGCTCGTCGCGTACGACAAGCAATCGCCGGATATCGCGCAAGGCGTGAACAAGGCGCACGACGACAACCTCGATCAAGGCGCTGGCGACCAGGGTCTGATGTTCGGCTACGCGTGCGACGAAACGCCCGAGCTGATGCCGCTGCCGATCCACCTCTCGCACCGCCTCGTCGAGCGCCAGGCTAACCTGCGCCGCGACGGCCGTTTGCCCTGGCTGCGTCCGGACGCGAAGTCGCAGGTCACCGTGCGTTACGTCGACGGCAAGGCGCACTCCATCGACACCGTCGTGCTCTCCACGCAGCACTCGCCGGACATCGACCTGTCGCAGTTGCGCGAAGCGGTCATCGAGGAAGTCATCAAGCCGACTCTGCCGAAGGAACTCATCAAGGGCGACATCAAGTTCCTGGTGAACCCGACGGGCCGTTTCGTCATCGGCGGTCCGCAAGGCGACTGCGGTCTGACGGGCCGCAAGATCATCGTCGATACGTACGGCGGCGCGGCTCCGCACGGCGGCGGCGCGTTCTCGGGCAAGGACCCGTCGAAGGTCGACCGCTCGGCGGCCTATGCGGGCCGTTATGTCGCGAAGAACATCGTTGCGGCGGGTCTCGCATCGCGCGCGCTGATTCAGGTCTCGTACGCGATCGGTGTCGCGCGTCCGACTTCGGTGATGGTGAATACGTTCGGCACGGGCCGCGTGTCGGATGCGGAGATCACGAAGCTCGTTCTCGAGCACTTCGACCTGCGTCCGAAGGGCATCATCCAGATGCTCGACCTGCTGCGCCCGATCTACGAAAAGACGGCGGCGTACGGCCACTTCGGCCGCGAAGAGCCGGAATTCTCGTGGGAATCCGCGGACAAGGCGCTCGTCCTGGCCGAAGCGGCGGGCACGGAACCGGTCGCGAGCGTGGCGTAACGCCGTTCGCTGAACGAGCGGGACACGAACCGGCGAGCATTGCGCTCGCCGGTTTTTTTATGCCTTCGCGGCGCGATTATTGCGACTTCCACGGACGACACCCCCGCCGCCAATGGAACCGCCATGCCGTTCGACTCGCTTCTCTCACCTGTCACCATCGGCAATCTGCAGTTGCCCAATCGCGTCGTCATGGCGCCGCTCACGCGCAACCGCGCGTCACAGCCAGGCGATGTGCCGTCCGAAATGAACGCGCACTATTACGCGCAGCGCGCGAGTGCGGGTCTCATCGTCAGCGAGGCGACTCAGGTATCGCGGCAAGGTCAGGGCTATTTCGCGACGCCGGGCATCTATTCGGATGCACAGGAATCCGGATGGAAATCCGTCGTGGGCGCGGTTCATGCACGGCACGGACGCATTGCGTCGCAGTTATGGCATGTGGGGCGCGTGTCGCATCGATCGCTTCAGGAAGACGGCGCATCGCCCGTCGCGCCGTCCGCGGTGCGCGCGCGCAACACGCAGGTGTTCGTGAAATGCGAGGACGGCTCATACGCCATGACCGATGCCGACGAACCGCGCGCGCTCGAAGCCGATGAGCTGCCGGGCATCGTTCTGCAGTTCGTCGACGCCGCGCAGCGCGCGAAGCGTGCCGGCTTCGACATGATCGAAGTGCACGCGGCCAATGGCTACCTGCTGCATCAGTTCATGGCGACGGGCACCAACCGGCGCACGGACGACTATGGCGGCGGAATCGAAAATCGCGTGCGACTGGTCGTCGATGTGCTGGAGGCGGTGGCGGGCGTGATGGGCGCGCATCGCGTGGGCATACGCATTTCGCCGAACTTCACGGAATTCGACCTGCAAGACGATGAAGGCGAGGCGTCATCGCTGTATCTGGCGCAGGAGTTGAAGCGCATCGGCGTCGCGTATCTGCATCTCGCGGAAGGAGACTGGGCGGGCGGCGCGCCGCTTTCGGAAGGCTATCGTCGCGCGCTGCGTGAGGCTTACGACGGCGCGATCATCGTCTGCGGCGAGTATACGGCGGAGGAGGCGGACGCGCGCATCGAGCGAGGTGAAGCCGATGCCGTGGCCTTCGGTCGCGCGTATATCGCCAATCCGGATCTGGTCGAGCGCTTCAGCGCAGGCGCGCCGCTCAACACGCCCGACGAGGCGACGTTCTACGGCGGTGGAGAAAAAGGCTACACCGACTACCCGGCACTCGACGACGCCAGGCCCGACTGAGTCGCTCAGCGCGCGGCGAACGCGTACCAGCCGGCGCTGCTCGCCGACACGCGACGCGGACGGCGGCTCGTCAGCGCGGCCGCCTTCGGCTTGGGCGACGGTGCGCGCAGTTGCACCGGACGGCGCAAAAGCGCTCGCAACGACACCCGGCGCGAAGCCGTGCGCACGCGCAAATTGAAGAAGAAACCGCGGAACCACGACCGGATGCCATCGACCGGATGCACGTTCTTCAATTGCTCGGCGAGCACCTGAGTGCGGGCGGAGTGATGACGCAACGCGCGGATCATGCCGCGGCGGGCAGGGCGCGCGGCCCGCGAGGCAACGCGAGTCAAGCCGATAGCGATTCGGTGGTTCATGTCAGCGGAGGTCGTTGCGTGGAAGCAGACTCGACGATAGTCGTCTCAAAAATAGCGTTCAAGGCTTCGATTCAACAGCGTTTGCCAAGTTGCACCGAATGAAGTGCCCAATGTACAAGACCTTTGTTACCCCGGTAAGTCCGCGTTTTCCCTGTCGATTTATGAAGCGGTTGCTGATGAAAATCGGCCGATGCATTGTCACACGGGCCTTCCCGCGCTGCCGGATTTACAATCGCCGTATTCGCCCTAATTCCGGATATAGCGTCGACGGCATGAATAAAATCGAAAGCCGTTGGAGGCAAGAACTGAAATGTCTGATCAAAACGCGTTGAAATCGAAGAAAGAACAGGTGCGCGAACTGCGCGAAAAAGGCTATGTGATCGTTAAGGGACTGGTCACGAAGGAACGTTGCGATGCGATGCGCGAGGTCGCCCGCCAGCAACTCGCCGAGGCTGCTGCGCCCGTGGAGTTCGAGGCCGATCTGAAATATCCCGGCGCGCCCGATTCGAAGGACGCGCCCGGCGGACATACGGTGCGCCGTCTTCTCGACGCTTACGTGCGGCATCCGCTCTTCGCGGAGTTCGCGACGTCACCCGACGTGCGCGGCTGGATGGAGCTGTATTTCGGCGAGACGCCGTATCTGTCGCGCGCACATCACAACTGCATGATGACGAAGCACCCCGCGTACGGCAGCCTGACGGGCTGGCATCGCGATGTGCGCTACTGGGCGTTCGAGCGCGACGATCTGGTATCCGCATGGGTCGCACTCGGTGACGAAAAGGTGGATAACGGCGCACTGTGGTTCGTGCCGACGTCGCACAAGCTGCCGTTTACGTCCGATCGCTTCGACGAAGCCAAGTTCTTCCGCTCCGATCTGCCCGAGAATGCGGCGCTGATTCGCACGGCGGTGTCGCCCGAACTGGAAGCGGGCGATGTCGTCTTCTTCCACTGCAACACGTTGCACTCGGCGGGCAAAAACCTCACCGATCAGGTGAAGTTCTCGCTCGTGTTCACGTATCGCGGCGCGAGCAACGTGGCGCTGCCCGGCACGCGCTCGGCGTCGAAACCGGAAGTGCCGCTGGTCTGAGCGTTCAGTTCAGCGCTTCGACGGCAAAGCGAGGCCGATCAGCCCCGCGAGCGACGCGACGATCCCGCCCGCGATCAGCCAGATGGTCTTGCTCGTGGGCGAGCCGGTGAAGAAGCGCGAGACGTCGTTGGAGAGCGAATGAAACGACTGGCCGCCGAAATACAGCAGCACGACGCCGCCGACAAGCAGCGCAACGGAAATCGCTCGGGTCATAACATGTTCTCGTAACTTGAGGGCGCGTCAGGTTAGCGGGTCTGCGCGGGCGCGTCCACTCCGCTTCAGGCGGCTTGCGCCTCTTCGCGCGTGTAGGGCTGGATCTTGCGCAGCAGATCGGCCATGACGTACTGATGATCGCTCCGGCTCGTCCACGCGCCGAGGTTGTACTTGACGCCGGTATCCGTGTAATCGGCGACCGCGACCCACGGCGCCGACGGCCCGTCCTGCACGATGCGCGCATCCTGGCTCATCAGGTTGCGCAATTCCGCGAGCACGGTTTCGACCTTCAGCCCATGCTGCGCCTGAAAGTTGATGACGACGCGCCGGCGATCGTTCGCGCTGTAGTTGGTAATGGCATTCGCCCAGATGAGGCTGTTCGGCACGAACATGACGATGCCGTCGGCTTTCGTGAGGCGCGTCGTGAACAGTCCGATTTCATTGACGGTCCCCGCCGTCGTGCCGACACCTTCGATGTAGTCCCCCACACGAAACGGCCGCAACAGCAGAAGCATCAGACCGGCCGCGATATTCTGCAATGTGCCCTGCAACGCGAGGCCGATGGCAAGACCGGCAGCGCCGAGCACGGTCAGGATGCTGGCTGCGGCAATGCCGAACTTGCCGAGCGCCGCGACGATGGCGACGACGCGGATCGCCCACATCGCCAGACTGGCCAGCACCGGCGTGAGCGTGGCGTCGACATTGGTGCGGCCGAGCGTGCGGCGCATCGCGTTCGCGACGGCGTTCGAAATCCACCATCCCACCGCGAGAATCAGGATCGCCAGCAAGATGTCGATGCCGTAGGTCACGGCGATTGCGGTGAAGGAGTCGTAGGCGGGGCGCAGTCTGTCGATCGAATCCATGAGTCAGGTTCCTTGCAAAAGAATCTGCATTTGTCCCGATTCGTGTTCGATCGTTCCCATTACTGACCATTCGGCCGATGCCGAATAGCGGGAACGCGAAGCGCGTCGTGCGCGCTTTGCCCCGATTGGCTTACCATTGACGCCCTTGGCAGGGCGCGTGCACACGCATATCCAGTGTGCTCTCCTGCCGGTCGCCGTCCGATCAATTCGCAATCCGCAGAGGAAATCCGTCATGGCCTACGAAGCAGCGTCCGAGCGTTATACGCAGATGCAATACCGCACCTGCGGCAAGAGCGGGCTGAAGCTGCCCGCGCTATCGCTTGGTTTGTGGCACAACTTCGGCGATACGACGCCCATCTCGACACAACGCGACATTCTTCGCACCGCATTCGATCTCGGCATCACCCATTTCGATCTCGCGAACAACTATGGGCCGCCGTACGGCAGCGCCGAGGCGAACTTCGGGCGCATCTTCAAGGACGACTTCCGGCCGTATCGCGACGAACTGCTGATTTCGTCGAAAGCCGGCTGGGACATGTGGCCTGGCCCGTACGGCCAGGGCGGCGGCTCGCGCAAGTACGTGCTCGCGAGCCTCGATCAGAGCCTGAAGCGCATGGGCCTCGATTACGTCGATATCTTTTATTCGCACCGCTTCGACGCCGACACGCCGCTCGAAGAAACAGCAGGCGCGCTTGCGACGGCCGTGCATTCGGGCAAGGCGCTCTATGTCGGCATCTCATCGTATTCCGCGACGAAGACGCGTGAAATGGCGAAGCTGCTCGCGGAGCACAAGGTGCCGCTGCTGATCCATCAGCCGTCGTACAACATGTTGAACCGGTGGATCGAAGAGGAACTGCTCGACACGCTCGACGATGTCGGCGCCGGCAGCATCGCGTTCACGCCGCTCGCGCAAGGTCTGCTGACGAGCAAGTACCTGAACGGCGTCCCGCAGGACGCGCGCGTGAACAAGCCGGGCGGCGGGTCGCTCAAGCAGGAGCATCTGAGCGACGCGAACCTCGCGCACGTGCGCAAGCTCAACGAACTCGCCCAGAAGCGCGGCCAGAGCCTCGCCCAGATGGCGCTCGCGTGGGCGCTGCGTGGCGGGCGCGTGACGTCGGTGCTGATCGGCGCGAGCCGCGCGGAACAGGTCGCGGAGAACGTCGGCGCGCTGAAGAACCTCGAGTTCACGAAGGAAGAGCTCGCGGAGATCGATCAGCACGCGCAGGAAGGCGGCATCAATCTGTGGGAAAAGCCGTCGACGGATCAACGTATCTGACGCGCCGAGCCTTTCGCCAGGAGGGTATTTCGGGATAAGGACGGCGTCCGTTGCTATGATGCGGGCTCGGCGGCTTCTCGGCAGCGATCGCCGCCGGTCCTGGCCGCCGGCCATGCAGCCAGCAGAAAAGCGCACTTCTTCAGCACGCACGTTCGCCCACGAGGCACGCGTGCGCGCCTTTGCCGCCGTCATGACATTCGGACCGCGAAACGGCTATCGGGTTAAAATAGCCGATTGCGCCGGGCTGTCTGGTTTTTTGCGCGACGTTCACGCATGGCGCGGCGTGAAACGCTGTCTTCGAATCTGGGTTTCGGGTCAATCGGCGACCTTCGCCCATTCGATCGTCCTGTTCGGGCAGCGCAGCGCCCCCGTAGCGCGCTTTATGTTCGACGCCGGCCCGGCGTGGCATCGGCCGCAAATCAGCCGCGAGCGTCAGAGCGTCACCGTTTTCGCACAGTTCAAGAAGCCATGAGCAACCTTAATTCTCAAACCGTTCTGAGCGTCCACCACTGGACCGATACGCTTTTCAGTTTCACCTGCACCCGCGATAGCTCGTTCCGCTTTGAGAACGGCCAGTTCACGATGGTGGGTCTCGAAGTCGACGGCAAGCCGCTTCTGCGCGCCTACAGCCTCGCGAGCGCGAACTACGAAGAGCATCTCGAATTTCTGAGCATCAAGGTTCCCGACGGCCCCCTCACCTCGCGCCTGCAGCATCTGAAGGTCGGCGATTCGGTGCTCATCGGCAAGAAGCCGACGGGCACGCTCGTCGCCGACAACCTGCTGCCCGGCAAGACGCTGTGGCTCCTGTCGACCGGCACCGGCCTTGCGCCGTTCATGTCGATCATCAAGGACCCGGACGTCTACGACCGCTACGAGAAGATCGTGCTGACGCACACGTGCCGTTTCGTCGACGAACTCGCGTACAAGGATTTCATCACCGAGCACCTGCCGGCGCATGAGCATATCGGCGAAATCGTCTCCGAGAAGCTCGTGTATTACCCGACGGTCACGCGCGAGGAATTCGCGAACCGCGGCCGCATCACCGATCTGATCGAGACGAAGAAACTGTTCGCGGATCTCGCGCTCGAGCCGTTCTCGATCGAAAACGATCGCGTGATGCTCTGCGGCAGCCCGCACATGCTCCGCGATACGCGAGAGTTGCTCGACACAATGGGCTTCCAGGAAGGCAGCAACAATCATCCTGGCCACTATGTGGTGGAGAAAGCGTTCGTCGGCTGAGCCGGCAAGACACCGCCTATGCAAAGACCGGAGCCGCGCGCTCCGGTTTTTTTTCGTCTCGCCGCGTCGCGCCGCAGGTCGTCTTGTTACAAATTGGCGGCCGTCAGTAGGTGTTTTTCCTACGCATTATGCGCAGCGACTTGGCAAATGACATGAACTTCGTTCGGCGAAGCCTTGCCGGACATGGATTTATCATATTTTTGAGATATGATCCGGTAACGCTGAAACGGCGCGCAAGACCGCGCAGTCCGTCATCGATGTTACAGAGTGTAAATTCAGTTACGCCTCTCGTGAGCTTGCCGAGGACGTAGCTCAAGTTGCGCTCAACGCGAGGATAGTGAATGAATCCGTCGGCTACGATCACGCTCGAAGAGAGCCCGATTCGCCGCGCCCCGCTGCGGGGCGTTCCGTCACCGGCGCCCGAATGCTCCGGCGCGCCGTTCGCCTCTCCCTATTCCGCGCTGATCGACGCCAAGCTCAAGGGCGATCGTCAGATTCAGCGCCTCACCGCCCGTGTCCAGGAACTCGCCGCGCTGCTCGCCGCCACGGAAGAGCGCGCGCGCCAGGCGCTTGCACAGGATCTCCACGACGAAACCGGCGCGGCGCTCACTGTCGCGAATCTCGCCCTCGCGCGCGCCGAGCACCGGCTGCCCGTCGATGCGCCCGCCGCGCTCGCCGACGCGCTGCGTCAGGCGCGCGCCGCGCTTGCGGAAGTCTGCGAGACGAGCCATCGCATCGTCGAAGGGTTGCAGACGCCGACCTTCGACGCGAACTTCGCCGCCACGCTCGCCGAATGGATCGCGTGCTTCGGCGCCCGCACGGCAATTTCCATCGACTTCTCCTGCCCGGACGATGCGCGGCTGGATCGCATGTCGCGCGACATGTCGCTCGCACTCTTTCGCGTGATGCAGGAAGCGCTCTGCAACGTCGCACGCCACGCGCAGGCGGCGCGCGCGAGCGTGACCATTTCGCTCGATGGCCAAGGCGTGATGCTGACTGTCACCGACGACGGCGTCGGCATCAGCGCGACCGCGCGACGCAAGGGCGGGCGCTTCGGCCTCTCGGGGATGCGCGCGCGCTGCGAGGCACTCGGCGGCAATCTGCGCGTCGCGGCAGCGAAGCCCGTCGGCGCATGCGTGCGCGCGCGTCTGCCGTGGACCGCGGCGCGTCCCGGTCTCTTCGCGCTCGTCACGCCACACATGTTCAGCGCCTGAGGCCGCCCGCGATGCTCAGAATCCTGCTCGCCGACGACCACGCCATCGTGCGCCGCGGCGTCGCGCAATTGCTTCTGGAACGTGGCGTTGCTTCCGAAGTGTCGGAGGCGGAGACCGGCATGCAGGCGCTCGCGCTGGCCGCGCGCCGTCCGCTCGACGCCGCGATGCTCGATATCTCGCTGCCGGACGTGAACGGTATCGACGTACTGAAGCGTCTCAAGCGCGAAAGTCCGCGTCTGCCGGTGCTCATGTTTTCGATGTATCGGGAGGATCAATACGCGGTGCGCGCGCTGAAGGCGGGCGCGTCGGGTTACGTATCGAAGACGGCCGACCCGGCGCTGATGATCGGCGCGATCCAGCAGGTCGCGGCGGGCCGCAAGTACGTGAGCCCCGAAATGGCCGAAGCGCTCGCGACTTACGTTGCGCTCGACACCGAGCGCCTGCCGCACGAAAAGCTGTCTGACCGCGAATATCAGACGCTCTGCATGCTCGCCTCGGGAAAGCGGCTGACCGACATCGCTCATGCCTTATCGCTTTCGGTTAAAACGGTGAGCGTTTATCGCGCACGGTTGTTGGAAAAGATGAAGCTCGCGAACAACGCGGAGCTTACTTTCTATGTGATGAGCAACCGTCTCGTCGATATGAATCCGGCCATCGCCGGATAAGAATTTATCTTGTACAAGATAAATCGAGGATGAATCTGTAGAAAATCGCCGCAAAAGCGCGCCCGGTGCCCATTTACCGGGCAATCTCCGAGTCTCCGATAAAATGTCGGGTTTTCCCGCAGCAGGGCGCCCGCGCGCCAGAAGGAGACTCATCGCAATGTCGTTGTTCCGCAAGAAAAACATCGAGCACATGCTGGCCGGCGCGCAAAGCACGTCGCTCAAGAAGACGCTCGGCGCCCTCGATCTGACATTCCTCGGGATCGGGGCCATCATCGGCACGGGGATTTTCGTGCTGACCGGCACCGGCGCCGTGCAGGCCGGTCCGGCGCTCATGATTTCGTTCATCGTCGCGGCGATCGCCTGCTGCTTCGCCGCCCTCGCCTACGCCGAATTCTCGTCGACGATTCCCGTCGCCGGCTCCATCTACACCTATTCGTACGCGACGCTCGGCGAGCTTGCCGCGTGGATCATCGGTTGGGACCTGATGCTCGAATACGGGCTTGCGACGTCGGCGGTGTCGGTCGGCTGGTCGGGCTATCTGCAATCGCTGCTGTCGGGCTTCGGCATTTCGCTGCCTACGGCGCTTTCCGCCGCGCCGGGCGCCCTGCCCGGCCACGTCACTTTCTTCAACCTGCCCGCGTTTCTCGTGATGATGGCGATCACGTCGCTGCTCTCGGTCGGCGTTAAGGAATCCACGCGCGTGAACAACATCATGGTCGCGGTCAAGGTGACGGTCGTGCTGCTCGTGATCGCCGTGGGCGTGTTCCACGTCAAGCCGGCGAACTGGCATCCGTTCATGCCGAACGGCTGGTCCGGCGTGTTCGGCGCGGCGGCGGTGATGTTCTTCGCGTTCATCGGCTTCGATTCGGTGTCGTCGGCGGCCGAGGAAGTGAAAAATCCGAAGCGCGATCTGCCCATCGGCATCATCTCGTCGCTCGCGGTGTGCGCGGTGCTGTACGTGGCGGTCGCGGCTGTCGTGACGGGCATCGTGCCGGCGGCGCAGTTCGCGAACAATCCGCATCCGGTCTCGTTCGCGCTTCAAATGGCCGGCCAGAACTGGGTCGCGGGCTTCATCGATCTCGGCGCCGTGCTCGGCATGCTCACCGTGATTCTCGTGATGAGCTACGGTCAGACGCGCATCATCTACGCGATGTCGCGCGACGGCCTCTTGCCCGCGCGGCTGTCGAGCGTGCACCCGCGCTTCGCGACGCCGTTCTTCACGACGTGGCTGGTCGGAATCTTCTTCGGCCTGATCGGTGCGCTCGTCCCGCTCAACGTGCTCGCCGAACTGATCAACATCGGCACGCTCGCCGCGTTCTCGATGGTCTCCATCGCCGTGCTGATCCTGCGCCGCACGCATCCGGATCTGCCGCGCGCGTTCCGCTGCCCGGGCGTGCCCGTGGTGCCCGTTCTCGCCGTGGCCTCGTGCCTGTTCCTGATGATGAATCTCCAGGCGATGACGTGGATCGCGTTCGCGGTGTGGCTCGTGATCGGCCTTGCGATCTACTTCCTGTACTCGCGCCGCCACTCGGTACTCGGACGCGCGCCTCTCGAAGCGCCGCGTGCCGCCGCGTCGGCCGCCAACGCGCAGAAGAAGCGCGAAACCGTGACGCATTGAGCGCCATCGTCCTTCGCAAAAGCGCCGCCCGAGAGGCGGCGCTTTGCTTTTGCGGCCGCGATTCCGTGAATATGGGACGGACGTTCGCGCGGATAGCGACGCCCGCCGATTTGTGTTTTACTCGATGTCACAATCACATAACACCCAATCCGGCTGAACGCTCGCGGCGGCAGTAGGCAGGTGCGTGGCGCAAGGCTGGTCCATCCCACAGCAGTGAAACTGCATGGGATCAGAGTGAGGCGCAAAAGCGCCGGCTCTGATCGCAAAGGAGACAGTGAAAATGGCGCTCAGCATCAGCCTGACGGTCAACGGGAAACCCGTGACCGCCACCGTCGAACCGCATCTTCTGCTCGTCCAGTTCCTCCGCGATCAACTCAGGCTCACCGGCACGCATATCGGCTGCGACACCGCGCAGTGCGGCGCGTGCACCGTTCATCTCGACGGCCGCGCGATCAAGTCGTGCAACATCCTCGCCGTGCAGGCGGATGGCATGACAGTGACGACCATCGAAGGCATGGCTAAGGACGGCCAGCTTCATCCGATGCAGGCGGCCTTCAAGGAATGTCACGGTTTGCAGTGCGGCTTCTGTACGCCGGGCATGGTGATGACCGCGAGCGCGCTGGCCGCGCAATCACCGGACCTTTCCGAAGAAGACGTGCGCGAACAGCTCGACGGCAATCTGTGTCGCTGCACGGGGTATCACAACATCGTGAAAGCCGTTCTCCACGGCGCGCAGGCCATGAAATCCGGCGCCTGACGCGACGCCCATCTCCCTTACGAAACGATGAATCGCGCCTTTCTCGCCCTGTGCGGGCTCGAGCAAGGCGTTAAAGCGCCAACTCCGGGCGCAAGGAGACCGTGATGAATGCCCCTGAGCAACAGAAACTGATCGGCGCCGGCGTCAAGCGCAAGGAAGACTATCGCTTCCTGACGGGCGCGGGCCAGTACACCGACGACGTCGTCATGCCGCAGCAAAGCTACGGCGTATTCCTGCGCTCGCCGCACGCGCACGCGAAGATCAGGCGCATCGATATCGAAGCGGCGATGAAGTCGCCGGGCGTGGTCGGCATCTTCACCGGCAAGGATATGGCGGGCGAGAACGTTGGCGGCCTGCCGTGCGGCTGGCTCATCCACAGCACCGACGGCTCGCCGATGCACGAGCCGCCGCATCCCGTCATCGCGCACGACAAGGTGTTGCACGTGGGCGATCAGGTGGCGCTCGTCGTCGCGGAATCGGTGAAGGAGGCGAAGGACGCGCTCGAATTGATCGAGGTCGATTACGACGAACTGCCCGCGACCGTCGATACGGCGAGCGCATCGGATGCCGGGCAGCCGCTCGTGCACGACAGCGTGCCGAACAACGTCTGCTACAACTGGGGCCACGGCGACAAGGCGAAGACCGACGCCGCGTTCGCCCAGGCCGCGCACGTGACGACGCTCGATATCGTGAACCAGCGCCTCGTGCCGAACGCGATCGAGCCGCGCGCCGTCAATGCGAGCTATTCGAAGCACGACGACAGCTACACGGTCTACGTCGCGAATCAGAATCCGCACGTCGAGCGTTTGCTGATGGCGGCGTTCGTGCTGCAACTGCCGGAATCGAAACTGCGCGTGATCGCGCCGGACGTAGGCGGCGGCTTCGGCTCGAAGATCTTTCTCTATCCGGAAGATGTCGCGCTGACGTGGGCGTCGAAGAAAGTCGGGCGGCCTATCAAGTGGACCGCCGAGCGTTCCGAAGCCTTCCTCTCCGACGCGCATGGCCGCGATCACGTGACCAAGGCCGAGCTCGCGCTGGACAAGGACGGCAAGTTCATCGGCATGCGCGTGCATACGACGGCGAACATGGGCGCGTATCTGTCGACGTTCGCATCGTCGATCCCGACCGTGCTTTACGCGACGCTGCTCGCCGGTCAATACACGACGCCCGCGATCTACGCCGAAGTCAAAGCCGTGTTCACGAACACGGTGCCTGTGGATGCCTATCGCGGCGCGGGCCGGCCGGAAGCGACGTATGTCGTCGAGCGCCTCGTGGAGACGGCGGCGCGCGAGCTGAATATCGACCCGGTCGAATTGCGCCGCCGCAACTTCATCCGCGAGTTTCCGTACGCGACGCCGGTCGGTCTCACCTACGACACGGGCGATTACGACGCGTGTCTCGACCGCGCACTCGAACTCGCCGACGTGAAAGGCTTCGCGGCGCGCAAGGAAGAATCGAAGAAGAACGGCAAGCTGCGCGGTATCGGTTATTCGTGCTACATCGAGGCCTGCGGGCTCGCGCCGTCGAACGTGGCGGGTGCGCTGGGCGCGCGCGCGGGCCTCTTCGAAGCGGGCGAAGTGCGCGTCCATCCGACAGGCTCGGTCACCGTCTTCACCGGCTCGCACAGCCACGGACAAGGGCACGAAACGACGTTCGCGCAGGTCGTCGCGGACCGGCTCGGCATTTCCATCGAGAACGTCGAGATCATTCACGGCGACACCGGCCGCATTCCGTTCGGCATGGGCACATACGGCTCGCGCTCGATCTCCGTCGGCGGCTCGGCGATCATGAAGGCGCTCGACAAGGTCGAAGCGAAGGCGAAGAAGATCGCCGCGCATCTGCTCGAAGCGGCGGTGGAGGACATCGAGTTCAAGAACGGCGTATTCAGCGTCGCGGGCACGGACCGCACGAAGTCGTTCGTCGATGTATCGCTCGCCGCGTACGTGCCGCACAACTTCCCGCTCGAAACGATGGAGCCGGGCCTCAACGAAAACGCGTTCTACGATCCGACCAACTTCACCTATCCGTCGGGCGCGTATGTGTGCGAAGTCGAAGTCGATCAGGACACGGGCGAGACGCGCATCCAGAAATTCACGGCGGTCGACGACTTCGGCAACGTCATCAACCCGATGATCGTCGAAGGGCAGGTGCATGGCGGGCTGGGGCAGGGCATCGGCCAGGCGATGCTCGAACGCTGCGTCTACGACGACAGCACCGGCCAGCTGCTCTCCGGCTCCTTCATGGATTACGCGATGCCGCACGCGATCGATCTGCCGAACTTCACCGTGGAGACCGCGAAGGGCACGCCGTGCACGCACAATCCGCTCGGCGTGAAGGGCTGCGGCGAGGCGGGCGCGATCGGCTCGCCGCCGGCCGTGATCAACGCGATTCTCGATGCGCTCACGCCGCTCGGCGTGAAGGACTTGCAGATGCCCGCGACGCCGCACCGCGTCTGGACCGCGATGCACAACGCCCAACACGCCTGAGGAGCCCGAAAAATGTACTCATTCGACTATCAACGGCCGAACGAAGCGAAGGCGGCGGTCGGCGCGCTCGGCGCGAACGGCGACGCGAAGTTTCTCGCGGGCGGCCAGAGCCTGCTGCCGACGATGCGCCTGCGCCTCGCGCAGCCGTCGGCGCTGATCGACGTGACGCGCATCGCGTCGATGAAAGGCGTCACGCTCGATGGCGGCACGCTCACCATCGGCGGCGCGGTCTGCCATGCGGAGGTCGCATCGAACGCCGACGTGAAGAAGGCGCTGCCTGGCCTGGCGGACCTTGCGGGGCGCATCGGCGACCGGCAGGTGCGCGAGCGCGGCACGATCGGCGGCTCGCTCGCGAACGACGATCCGGCGGCGTGCTATCCGTCCGCCGTGCTCGCGCTGAACGCGACCGTCGTGACGGACAGAAGGCGCATCGGCGCGGACGATTTCTTCATCGACATGTACACGACCGCGCTCGAACCCGACGAGTTGATCACCGCCGTCGAGTTCCCGCTCGCCGAGCGTGCGGGCTACGAGAAGTTTCGCAATCCGGCGTCGCACTTCGCGCTCGTCGGCGTGTTAGTCGCGAAGTTCGGAGACGGCGTGCGCGTCGGCGTGACGGGCGCGGCGTCTTCCGTATTTCGCCCGGCCGAGCTCGAAGCGGCGTTGTCGAAGGACTTTTCGGTCGCATCGGCGCGGGGCGTCAGGATCCTGCCCGACGAGCTGAACTCGGACATGCACGCGAGCGCCGAATATCGCGCGCATCTGATTCCGGTGCTCGCGGGCCGCGCGATCGAGCGCGCGATGTCCTTCTGATCGCGATGCAGGGCGAGCCCGGCTCCATCGACGACACGCTCGCGCGGTTGCGCGAGCATCGGTACTTCGCGAACCGCGAGCTCGCGACGGCGCTCTTTCTCGCGCTCAGGATGCAGCGGCCGCTGTTTCTCGAAGGCGAGCCGGGCGTCGGCAAGACCGAGCTCGCGAAAGCGGCGGCGGGCGTGTGCGGCACCACGCTGTTGCGTCTGCAATGCTACGAAGGACTCGATACTGCCAGCGCGCTCTACGAATGGGACTATCCGCGGCAGATCATGGCGCTGCGGCTCGCGGAGGCCGCGGGTGAGACGCCTTCGAACGATTCGCTGTATCGCGGCGAGTTCTTGCTAAAGCGTCCGTTGCTTCAGGCGCTGCTGCCCGATCCCGCGAACCCCGATGCGCGCCGCGTTTTGCTGATCGACGAGATCGACCGCGCCGACGAGCCGTTCGAAGCGTTTCTGCTCGAATTGCTGTCGGATTTTCAGGTATCGATTCCGGAATACGGCACCGTGCGGGCGGCGCGGCCGCCGCTCGTCGTAATGACATCGAACCGCACGCGCGAAGTCCACGATGCGCTGAAGCGCCGCTGTCTCTATCAATGGATCGGTTATCCGGAGCGCGACGTCGAACTCGCGATCGTCGCGGCGCGCGCGCCGGAAGCAGGGCAGGATTTGCAGAAGCGCGCCGTCGCGTTCGTGCACGCGCTGCGCACGCTGGATCTGTTCAAGGCGCCGGGCGTCGCGGAAACGATCGACTGGTGCCGCGCGCTCGCGGCGTTGTCGGTGTCGGAACTCGATCCGCAATCGGTTCAGGACACGCTCGGCGTGCTGCTCAAGTATCAGGACGATCTCGCGCGCATGGACGCCGACACGCTCGCGCAATGCCTCTCCGCCACGCCATGACGATGGAACCCTTCGCCCGCAATGTCGTGCATTTCGTGAGGCTCCTGCGGGGCGCGGGTCTCGGCATGTCGCCCGCGCACGCGGTGGATGCGCTCGACGCGCTGCGTCTCGTCGATCTGAATCGCCGCGACGACGTGCGCGCGACGCTCGCGTGCCTTCTCGTTCACGCGAGTGACGAGCGCGACATCTTCGACGCCGCATTCGATCTCTTTTGGCGCGATCCCGACTGGGAAGGCAAGCTGCGCGCACTATTGCTGCCGAAGGTGAAGGGCGGCCTGCCGCCGCCGAAGCGCAACAACCGTCTAGCCGATGCATTGGCGACGCGCGCCGCGGCATCGAAAGCGCAGGTGTCGGAATCGAAACCCGAAGAGGCGCACGCGCGCATCACGTTCAGCTCGCAGGAACGCCTGAGTCATCGCGACTTCGATACGCTCAGCGCCGACGAATGGCGCACGCTGCGGCATCAGATCCGCGCGCACCGGATGCCGCTCGCGACCGAGCCGACGCGCAGGCTGAAGGCGGCGTCGCGCGGCACGCACGCCGACCTCAAGGCGAGCGCGCGCCATGCCGTCCGCTCGGGCGGCGACTGGACCGTGTGGAAGTATCGCGCGGCGGTCGAGCGCAGGCCGCCGCTCGTCTTGCTGCTCGACATTTCCGGATCGATGAGCGCGTACTCGCGTGCCGTGCTCTATTTCTGTCACGCGCTATTGCAGTCGCGCGAACGTCTCCAGGTATTCTTGTTCGGCACGCGCCTGACCAATGCGACGCGCGCATTGCGCGAACGCGATCCCGATGTCGCCATCGCGACGCTCGGGGCACAGGTGGCGGACTGGTCGGGCGGCACGCGCATCGGCGCGGCGCTCGCGGAGTTCAATCGACGCTGGGCCCGCCGTGTGCTGGCCGGTCGGGCGACGGTGCTGCTCGTCACCGATGGCCTCGATCACGAAGCCATCGACGTGCTCGATGCCGAGATGCAACGGCTCAGACGCTTCGCGCATCGGCTCGTGTGGCTCAATCCGCTGTTGCGCTTCGCCGATTTCACGCCGCGCGCGCGAGGCGTGCGCGCGATCCTGCCGCACGTCGATGCGATGCTCGCGGCCCATAACCTCGACAGCCTCGCCGCTGTGGGCCGCGAACTCGCCGTCCTGTCGCAACACAAGCCCTTGGGAGGCCCGCGATGGAACTGACCGAAACACACACGTTACCCGTGCCTCAGGCGCGCGCGTGGGAAGCGCTCAACGACACGTCGATGCTGAAGGTCTGCATTCCCGGCTGCGACAGCATCGACGCCGACGGCGAGAACGCCTACAACGTCGCGATGACCGCGTCGGTCGGGCCGGTTAAGGCGCGCTTCAAGGGCAGAATGGAGCTCACGAATATCGACGCCCCGCATACTTACACGATCGTGTTCGAAGGGCAGGGCGGCGCGGCCGGCTTCAGCAAGGGCAGCGCGACCGTGAACCTCGAACCCGGCGACGAAGCCGACACGACGAAGCTCAGCTACAGTGCGCACGCGCAGGTCGGCGGCAAGCTCGCGCAAATCGGCTCGCGGCTTGTCGACGGCGCGGCGCGTAAGATTGCGGGTGAATTCTTCAAGCGGTTCAGCGCGCAGTTGCAGGGCGGGCAGGAATCGCAGGGTGCAGGCGCCGCCGACGAAAACGGCGGAGAAGTGCAGGAAGGGCAGGAGAAAGGAAAGAAATCATGGACAGCGTGGATCTCGAAGTCCTGAAGAGCAGCGCGCGATGGCTCGAAGAGGGGCATCGCGTGTTGCTCGTGACGGTGGTGAAGACGTGGGGTTCGTCGCCGAGGCCCGAGGGCGCGATGCTCGCCGTGCGCGGCGATGGTCACGTCGTCGGCTCGGTGTCGGGCGGATGCATCGAGGACGATCTCATCGACCGCGTGCGGCAACGGGGCATCGAGCAGACGAAGCCGGAGGCGGTGAAGTACGGCATCAGCGCGGAAGAGGCGCACCGGTTCGGCTTGCCGTGCGGCGGCACGATCCAGCTCGTGCTGGAACCTTTGACGATGTCGAGCGGCATTGCCGAACTGTGCGCGGCGGTGGGAAGCGGCAGGCTCGTCGCGCGCACGCTCGACATGGCGACGGGCGATGTGCACCTCGAACCCGCGCAAGCCACCGACGGCGTGCTTTTCGACGACGCGCGGCTTCTGACGATTCACGGCCCGCGCTACCGGATGCTGGTGATCGGCGCGGGGCAGTTGTCGCAGTATCTGTGCAGCATCGCGGTCGGGCTGGACTATCAGGTCACCGTCTGCGATCCGCGCGAGGAATATACGGAAGAGTGGAACGTGCCGGGTACGACGATCGTGCGCACCATGCCCGACGACACCGTCATGGACATGAAGCTCGACGAGCGCTGCGCGGTGATCGCGCTCACGCACGATCCCAAGCTCGACGATCTCGCGTTGATGGAAGCCTTGAAGACACCCGCGTTCTATGTCGGCGCGCTCGGTTCGCGGCGCAATAACGCGGCACGTCGCGAGCGCCTCAAGGAGTTCGATCTCAGCGAGGCCGAACTCGCGCGGCTGCATGGACCGGTGGGCATCTACATTGGCAGCAGGACGCCGCCGGAGATTGCCGTGTCGATTCTCGCGGAGGTCACGGCGGCGAAGAACGGCGTGTCGTTGCCGGAGCTGTTGCAGGTCGAAGGCGCGAAGGCGGCGCGCGAGGTAGCGGGGAGAGGCGAAGTGTGCGGCGTCTGAGCGCGCCGCAATGACTACGAAATCCTGACGATGCGTCCTTGGTCCGCATCTCTCGTTTGCGTGGCCGGATAGGCTGACGCGAAGCCTTTCCCTCCTTGGCTCGAAGTCTGCATCGAATGCCCGGGGAGGTTTTGATCGGCGATGTGCTGCCGGGCGGAATGCCGCTCAAGATTTTCTGAGCGGCGTCCGATGTGCTGACGATCGCGGTGCTGGGGAGCGGCCTTTATCTGTGGCTCACGCGGCATAACCCGGGGAAGGGAAAGCGCGCCGCGTAGCCGGAAGTCACATCAACCCGCAAACAATCGCCGCGATCAACGATGCCGCGACGATCACCACGCCCGCCGTTCGCTTCTTGTTCAACTCGGTCCACAGCAACACGCCGGTCAGCGAAAGAAGAACGATGCTGCCCGCAAACGTGTCGATGAGCAGCACCCAGCCCACGCTCAGGCCCACGCCCTTGTGCAGGTTGGTCATCATCGCGAGGACGGTGTTTTCCGTGCGTTTCACCGACACGAAGTTGTTGCCCACCCAGTACTCGGCCATCACGCTGCCGCCGGGAGATGCCACCATCACCGACCATTGCTCCGGCTGCATGGTGCTCCTGTCGCCCCAGCCGACCGGATGCGCCGGCTCGCGGCGCGTGCGCCCGAGGTTGCCATCGAGCTTCAATTCCTTCTTCAGCCACGCGCCCATGTCGCGCGGCGTCTTGAAGCCTTCGGCGGGCAGCGGCATCTGCATCTGCGAAACCTGCGGCTCGCCCGTGGAAATGCGCAGCGGCGGCGCGCGGTGATTCAGCAGAAAGCCCGTCATGCCGAACAGCAGGCCGAGCAGCGCGCCCCACAAGCCGATCCAGCCGTGCACCTTGCGCAGCCACTTCAGAAACGTCGAGCGGCGCGAGCGGTTCTTGCGCGCGAATTGCTCGGCATCGTCGATGAGGCGTCCATGCGGGCGATAGTGCGTCGGGCCGCTCGTCGCGGGCGGCTGCGGATTGAGGGTGTCAGGCGCGTTCACGCGTCTCTCCAGATCGGGCGTTAGCAGGCAAAGCCGCGCCCCGATCGGCTATACGCGAACGAACGCGCGGCGATCGACGAAAGGCGGGCAAATGAGAATTGTTATCATTACACGCAGCAAAGCGCTTTTCAATGCTTTGCGATTGCCTGACAGTGCGCGAATGTCACGAAAAATTTCAGACGGGCCAGAGCGGCCCTTCCTGCATCGCGCCGACTTGCTCGCGCAATTCGAGGATGCGGTCTTCCCAATAGCGTTGCGTGTTGAACCAGGGAAAGGCGGCCGGAAACGCGGGATCGTTCCAGCGGCGCGCGAGCCACGCGGAGTAGTGGATCAGCCGGAGCGTGCGCAAGGCTTCCACCAGATGCAGCTCACGCTGATCGAACTCGCAGAAATCTTCGTAGCCGGCGAGCAGATCCGTGAGCGCGCGCGATGCGTCCGCGCGTCCGGCGGGCAACAGCAGCCATAAATCCTGAATCGCCGGACCCATTCGGCTATCGTCGAAATCGACGAAATGGGGGCCCGCGTCGGTCCAGAGCACGTTGCTCGGATGACAGTCGCCGTGCAGACGCAGATGCCGCACGTCGCCCGCGCGGTCGAAGCATTGCGCGACGCCTTCGAGCGCCATCGATACGACGGTTTCCCAGGCTTCGCGCACATCGGCGGGGATGAAGCCATGCGTCAGCAGAAAATCGCGCGGTTCGTAGCCGAACGTCTCGATATCGAGCGTGGGCCGCTCGCGATAAGACTCGAGTCCGCCCACCGCGTGAATGCGCCCGATGAAGCGCCCGAGCCATTCGAGCGTATCGGTGTGGTCGAGATCGGGCGCGCGTCCGCCGCGGCGCTCGAAAACCGAGAAGCGGAAACCGTCGAATTCGTGCAGCGTCGCGCCTTCGAGCACGCGCGCCGGCACCGCCGGAATCTCGCGTTCGACGAGACTGGCGACGAATGCATGTTCTTCGAGGATCGCCGTATTCGACCAGCGTTCCGGACGATAAAACTTCGCGACGACCGGCGCGCCGTCTTCGACGCCCACCTGATAGACGCGGTTCTCGTAGCTGTTGAGCGGCAGCAGGCGGCCGTCGGTGCGTGTGCCCACGGGGATCAGCACGCTGTCCAGCGCATCGAGCACGCGCTCGGGCGTGAGGCCGGCGAAGGGCGGCGCGTCATCGGCAGGCGCGCCTTGGGAATCGGGATCGATTGGGTTCATCCCGGCATTGTGCCGCGCCTTCGCGCGGGCGGCATCATTACATCAACGATGCGGCGCCGTTCAATGAACGACCGTGTTCGACGGGCGCACGACATCGCCCGTATCGATCAGGTCTTCGAGGAAGAACGGCTCCGTATTGAGCAGCTTGGTCACGCCGGGCTCGCCCGCGTACCAGGCGACCATCGCCATGTCACCGAGAATGCGCATGACGATGCCGCGCGCACCCTGAGGCACGGCAATATGCACGGAGCGGACAATCGAACCGATTTGCATGATGAATCCCCGTTTCAACGCCGGCTGAGGATGAAACGCCGGTCATATATTTCACCAAGCACAGGCTTTTCACGGCTCGTGCACCAGACAATCGCCGCGTCTTTGTTGCGGGAAGCGCGACATGCGCGGCTTTCATGAACGATTGTGCTCTTACTTTAGCGCATCGCGATGCGTCGGCGCGACGCCATTTGGCTCGTTATGTTGCCGATCGCAGACGACTCGCAGTAATTACTCGGTGATCGTCGCCGAAGAGCGTGTGTCGTATTAGGCAAAACCCTAGGGATCGGCGTATCGTCGAGAGTTTTTCAGCGGAGACTTCATTCGTGAATGCTGCACCGGCGCCCGAGCGCCCGAACGCCGACGATAATGCCAACCGCGCCGCCGACGCCGCGCCGTATCTCGAACGCGGCTCGCGCGCCTACTGGCGTGCATCGCTTGCGCTGCTGTTCGCCGGCTACGCGACTTTCTCGCTGCTGTATTGCGTGCAGCCGTTGCTTCCCGAGTTCACGAAGGCATTCGGCGTCAGTCCGGCTGTCAGCGCGCTTGCGGTGTCGGTGAGCACGGCGGCGCTCGCGATTGCCATCTTCATCGCGGGATTCGTCTCGGAAAGCTGGAGCCGCCACCGTTTGATGACGCTTTCGCTGCTTGCATCGTCGGTGTTGACGGTCATCGCCGCGGTGCTGCCCGATTGGCACGCGCTACTCGTGGTGCGCGCACTCGAAGGCATCGCGCTCGGCGGCGTGCCCGCCGTCGCGATGGCGTATCTCGCGGAGGAAGTGCATCCGGAAGGCCTCGGTCTCGCGATGGGTTTGTATGTCGGCGGGACTGCAATCGGCGGGATGGCGGGGCGTGTGATCAGCGGCATCCTCGCGGACCTGTTCGGCTGGCGCGTCGCGATCGGCGGCATCGGGCTGCTGGGTGTGCTCGCCACGCTCGCATTCCGTTCGCTCCTGCCGCCGTCGCGGCGGTTCAAGCCTCGGCGCGGCGTCGGGTTCGCGCATCATCGGCGCTCGCTTGCCGGCCATTTGAGGCACGGCGGCTTGCCGTTTCTGTTCCTCATCGGCTTCGTGCTGATGGGCAGTTTCGTCACGCTCTACAACTACGTCGGTTACCGGCTGCTCGGCGCGCCGTTTCAACTGAATCAGACGCAGATCGGCGCGATCTTCACCGTGTATCTCACGGGCGTCGTCGCGTCGCCGTGGTCCGGCAAGATGGCCGATGTCTTCGGACGCGGCCGCGTGCTGATCGCGAGTCTCTTCCTGATGATGCTCGGCATTGCGCTGACGCTGTCGAACGCGCTGCCGGTAATCATCGCCGGTATCGCGTGCCTGACGTTCGGCTTCTTCGCCGGCCACGCGGTCGCGAGCGGCTGGGTCGGGCGGCTCGCAGCGCAGGCCAAAGGACAGGCGGCGGCGCTCTATCTGCTCGCGTATTACATCGGATCGAGCCTGATCGGATCGTACGGCGGCCACTTCTGGACCGAGTTCGGATGGACGGGCGTGGCCGGGCTGATCGGCGGATTGCTGCTCGTCGGACTGGCGGGCGCGACGTACCTGAACCGGCGCGAGCGCGCGTCGGTCGCGTGAGTCGAAAGCCGGTTGAAAAGAAGCGAAGCTAAGGGTTTTCCGTGTTTGCTTAAAAACGGGCGCGCGTCAAGCCTTGTCAGGCAAGGCTTTCGTGCATCGCTCGGGTTTCCCATCGCACGAAGATCACCGACGCCTTTGACTTGAGCGGCCTATACTCGAATCGTCGATGCAGCTTCTCACCGCGCGACGATCAAAGCCAGAAGCAAGACGAAGGGAGACGCACTATGACGTACTTCACGATCGGCGACTTCATCCTGATCATCCCGATGGCGCTCGCTGGCGCGCTGTTCCTTGGGGCCATTCCCTGCGCGACGCATTTCAAGAACAACGTCCTGCGTGTATTCGGTGCGCTGCTCGGTGTGCTCGCCGCCTTTCTTCTCGTCGAAGGCTTGCCCGCGCTGATATAACGAGCGCCCCGTGCGGGCGCGCTCGCTCATGCAGTTTGCTTTTACAGATGCTCGCCGAGGAAGGTCAGCGTGCGCCCGTGCGCGAGCGCTGACGCCCGGGCGTTGTACGACGCGCGATCGCCGCAGTTGAAACCGTGGTCGGCTTGCGGGTAGACGTACAGCGCCGAATCCTTGCGGCCGGCGAACTTCTGGCGCACGGCATCCACCGCATCGGGCGGAATGTGCGCGTCGAGTTCGCCGTAGTGGAACTGCATCGGCACTTTGACCTGATCGGCTTTATCGAGCGCATTCTGAATGCCGCCGCCGTAGTAGGCCACCGCCAGATCGACGGAACCCTGCGCCGCCGCGAGATACGCGAGCCGGCCGCCGAAGCAATAGCCGATCGCGGCGATCTTGCCCGTCACCTCGGGCAGCGCGCCCAGCGCATCCGCGGCCGCGCCGACATCGGCGACAGCGGCGTCGAGCTTGGTCTTTTGCAGCAGTTCCATCGCCTTTTCGCGATCCGCGCCTTCGTAGCCCAGCTCGACGCGCGGCTGCGTGCGCCAGAAGACGTCGGGCGCGAGCGCGACATAGCCATCGGCGGCGTATTGATCGGCGACGCTGCGTATGTGGCCGTTCACGCCGAAGATCTCCTGCAGGATGATCACGGCAGGCCCGGTGCCTGTCCTGGGTAGCGCGAGATAGCCCTGGAAGCTGTCGCCATCGGCCGGGATGTCGATCCAGCGGGAAGTCACGGGTACGGTCACGTCGATACTCCTTGCGTATGTGAAAAGGTTGGCCGGGTGAGTTTGCCAGCTTTCCCTTTCAGTCGCCCTGACCGTCCGCCCTGCGCTTGGCACGCCGTTTGACGCGCAGCCGGTTTTTAGAGCCTCCGATCTAAACGCAAGCTAAAAAGAAGCTTTAAAAGAACAGGCTAATGATGACGGCCGGCAGGGATTATCGGTGCGTGCCAGTCGAACTTGAATGACAGTCAAACCTTTGCGCGCCGATGTCGCGCAAACCCGCATGCACAGGGCGTCTTCGCGCGAACACCACCACAAACGGCGGCGCATCACAACTGGCCGTTAATTGGTAGTGACACCACTATCTTAAAAAACTTCCCTAAATTAATTTGACAACCCTACACTTGCGCGCAGTGCGGATGGCGGCTGCCACGAACGGCCTGCCGGAAGGACTTGCCAAGTGCATGACGATGCATCCGGCGTGGTCGTCCACGGGACTGAGCGATCGTGATGAAAGACGGGGCACAGGGCGATTACGTTGTTTTTGGGACCGAAACTGGAGACTTACATGAACACCAAGCTTCACAAACTGTTGCCGATCAGCGCTGCAGCCGTGCTGTTCGCTACGTTGGCAACGTCCGCAGCAGCCGACCAGGTCGTCAAGATCGGTCACGTCGCTCCGCTGACCGGCGGCATTGCTCACCTGGGCAAGGATAACGAAAACGGCGCGCGGCTCGCAGTCGAAGAGATCAACGCCAAGGGTCTCACGATCGGCGGCCAGAAGATCACGCTGGAACTCGACGCGCAGGACGACGCAGCCGACCCGCGCACCGCCACGCAGGTGGCGCAGAAGCTGGTCGATGACAAGGTCGTCGGCGTCGTCGGTCACTTGAACTCCGGTACGTCTATTCCGGCTTCGAAGATTTACAGCGACGCGGGCATCGTCCAGATCTCCCCGTCGGCGACGAACCCGACCTACACGCAGCAAGGCTTCAAGACGACGTATCGCGTCGTCGCGACCGATGCGCAGCAAGGCCCGGCGCTCGCCAACTACGCGGCGAAGAGCCTGAAGGTGAAGACGGTTGCCGTGGTCGACGATTCGACCGCTTACGGCCAGGGTCTCGCGAACGAATTCGAGAAGACCGCCAAGTCGCTCGGCCTCAAGGTGATCTCGCATGACGCGACCAACGACAAGGCTGTCGACTTCCGCGCCATTCTGACCAAGATCAAGGGCGAAAACCCCGACGCCGTGATGTACGGCGGCATGGACGCGACCGGCGGCCCGTTCGCCAAGCAAGCCAAGCAGCTCGGCCTGCGCGCGAAGGTTCTCGCGGGCGACGGCGTCTGTACCGAAAAGCTGTCGGATCTGGCCGGCGACGCGACCGACAACGTCGTGTGCTCGGAAGCGGGCATGGCGCTCGAGAAGATGGACGGCGGCAAGCAGTTCGCGGACAAGTTCCAGAAGCGCTTCGGCCAGCCGATCCAGATCTACGCGCCGTTCACGTATGACGCGGTGTACATCATCGTCGACGCGATGAAGCGCGCCAACTCGACCGATCCGGCCAAGATCGTCGCCGCGATGCCGAATACGGACTACAAGGGCGTGATCGGCCAGACGACCTTCGATTCGAAGGGCGATCTGAAGCACGGCGTGATCTCGCTGTACAACTACAAGGGCGGCAAGAAGACGCTGCTCGACGTCGTGAAGATGTAATCGACGCGGGACTTCGGTCTCGGAAAGCGCGCGGAGCCGAAAGGCCCGCGCGCTTTATATTTTCCAGCGCTTCAGAATGCGCGGCCCGATGACCGTGATGATCAGGCAGCACGCCGCCACGACGCACAGGCCGGTCGGCAGCGTGCTGATCTGCGCGACCCCGCCGATCAGCACCGGCCCGAGCAGCAAGCCGAAGTACGCGAGGCCCGCGACCTGCGCGAGTCCTTCGGCCGCGGTGACGCCTTCGACGCGCGCCGCCGCCGCGAACAGCACAGGCATCATGTTCGCGAGACCGAGGCCCATCAGCGTGAATCCGGTCATCGTGGCGATGGTGTTCGGCAACACGAGCGCCATCACCATGCCGATGAACGCGAGACCCGCGCTTCCGAAGATCAGTTGCGGCGCACCGAAACGCGCGCGCACCGCGTCGCCGCCGAAGCGCCCGGCCGCCATGCCGCCGGAGAACGCCGCGTAGGCCGCGCTCGACACCGACGGCGTGGCCTCGACGACATCGCGCATATAGACGGTGGCCCAGTCGTACATCGCGCCTTCCGCGATCAGCGCAATCAGCGCCAGGCCGCCGAGCGCCCACAGCGCGCCCGAGCGCCAGCGGTTCGACGACGACGCCTTTGCGTGCTCGTCGTGATGAGGAACATGCGGTAACACGGCGGGCATCGAAACGAGCAGGACGATGAGGCTCACGCCCGATGCGAGCGCGAGATGTGCGGCGGGTGAGAGCCCGTGCGCGAGCAGCGCGCCGCCGACTGCCGCGCCCGCCATCCCGCCGATGCTGAACATGCCGTGCAGCGACGACATGATCGGGCGCCCCAATGCCTGTTCGACCGCGCTCGCTTCGGCGTTCATCGCGACATCGAGCGTCGCCATGCCGAAGCCGAAGATCGCAAGCACGATCAGGAGCAGCCAATACGAAGGCGTCACCAGGATCAGCGAGCCGCAGAGCATCATCGTGATGCCGCCCGCCAGGCAGGCGGTGCGCGTGCCGGCACGCGCGATCCACGATCCGGCCGTGAGCATCGCAAAGATCGAACCGCCCGCGACGGCGAGCAGTGCAAACGACAGCATGCCCGGGCTGAGCGCGAACTTGTCGCGCACGGTCGGCACGTGCACGCCCCACGACGCGTACATCATGCCCGCGATGAAGAAGACGGCCATCGTCGCGTAGCGTGCACGGACGCGCGTGGCATGCGGAAGGCTGCGATGCAGCGCGAGCGTCGGATTGATTTCGCAGGCGGCGGAGGCGGTAGTCGAGTCGGACACGAGAGGAACCGTTTTGAAGGTTGCGCGAAACGAGAGCGTGACCGGGCATGATGCCATCGGACGCGAAGGCTTTCGATTCTATCGAACGGCCAGGCGACACGCTGGGATGCGCTGCATTACCATCGTTCGACGAATCGACGAACGAACGAGACCTGCATGAACATTCCACCGCAAGCGCCGCTTCATTTGCTGCATCGCATGTCCGAAGGCACGCTCGCCACGCATTCGCGCGAGCCGCGCGGCTTTCCCTATCCGACAGCGCTGCCGTTCGCGCCGACCGCTCGTCACGTGCCGATGCTGCTGATCAGCCATCTTGCCGAGCACACGCGCAATCTTCACGCCGATGCGCGCGCCGGGTTTCTGGTCGCACATCCGGCGGACGGCGGCGTGCTGGACGGTCAACGCCTGACGATGCTCGGCAGCTTCGCGCCCGCGAGCCCGGAGGAGGGCGCCGAACTCGCGCGCCGTTATCTGCGGTATCACCCGGATGCGGCGCGTTATCTGGAACTCGGCGATTTCTCTTTCTGGGTGATGTCGGTGGAACGCATGCGGTATATCGGCGGATTCGGCGCGATGGGATGGCTCGCCGGCGAAGAACTCGATGCGCTGCCACCGGTTAGCGCGGCAGACGAATCGTCGTTATGGGAATATTTTGATGCTTTCGCGGGCCGCCCGGAGAATCTCCGCTTATTGGGGGTGGACCGGTACGGCTGCGATTTGCTGCTTACCGGTACGCGCAATCGTTTTACATTCGATTACCCGAAACAGACGAACGAGGAATTGAAAGCGGCGCTAAAGGATTGTTTCGAGCGGCAACGCGACATTTCACAGCGATAAATCCGGCTTGTTGCGGCCCGATTTCGCGGCGATCGCACAGACTGGCTCAATGAACCGGGTAAATTGTCATCTCATGAAACTTTGCGGCTGACTTTATCGTCGTTGTTTTCATCGGATGCCACGCTGCCGGCGGCAGGTCAAAGGAGCGGGTTTTTTACACCAGATCATCAGCCGCGCCAAACTTCGGAATTTTCGGCAAATGTTACGAAGAAAGTTGCGAAACTTTTTATTAAGTGGCGATTCGCACATGCCGCGTTAAAGAGAACTGTGTTAATCTGCGTGCCAGCCGAGGCTATACTGATAACTGAAAGCGAGCGCGTTGATTCGCAAGCCAGCAAACCACTTAGGGAATTGCCATGCCGTCATACAAGGAACTCCTCGCACAACGCGAGTCTCTCGAACGCCAGATTGAAGAAGCCAAGTCGCGCGAATACGCCGAAGTGCTTAATGAGATCAAGCAGAAAATGGCGGATTACGGGATCACGCTTCAGGAACTGGCTGGCGGTCGGGGTGCTAAAGGTACGAAGGCGGCGCGCAGCCGTTCTGGTGTGGCGCCGAAATATCGTGATCCCGAAAGCGGCAGCACGTGGTCCGGTCGCGGCAAGCCGCCGAAGTGGATCGCCGGACAGGATCGGGACAGCTTCCTCATCGGCAAATAAGCGCTGAGCAGGATCGTGCCTGAAAAGCCGCGTCTCGACACGCGGCTTTTTTATTTCGCAGTTGCATAAACGGCCTCTTCGGTCACTTATTCTGCACGCAGCCGGCGTGTTCAAGGCCGATTCCGGACTATTGTCGTTGACGCATAAAAGCGTCGCGACGCACCGCTGATAAAATAGGAATCTGAAAAGGCCCGAGTACACCGAGCATAATTACATGCCGCTTTCAACAACGCACGCTGCGGAAAAGCAGGAGGTTGCCCGAAGAACCACCTGGACGAGCATCGCGGTAAATAGCGGGCTTACCGCAGCGCAACTCGTCGTGGGCTTTGTTGCGCACTCACAGGCACTGATTGCGGATGGCGTTCATTCGCTTGCCGACATCGTGTCGGATTTTCTCGTGTTGATTGCGAACAAGCACGCAGGCGCGGCCCCGGACGTCGATCATAACTACGGGCATAGCCGGTATGAAACCGTGGCGTCATTATTCCTCGGCGGATTACTCGTCGCGGTGGGCGTCGGAATGCTATGGCGCGCAGGCGCGCGAATCGTCAACCTTCAGGATATTCCGCCGGTAAAGGTCGGCGCGCTGGCTGTTGCGATAATCGTGCTCCTTTCCAAGGAAGCGCTCTTTCGCTATATGCTGCGGGCGGCTGAACGGGTGCGCTCCTCGATGCTCGTCGCAAATGCGTGGCACGCGCGATCCGATGCCGCTTCTTCGCTGGTTGTCGCGCTTGGGATAATCGGCAGTCTGGCCGGATTCCGCATTTTGGACCCGATCGCCGCTGCGCTCGTCGGTTTCATGATCGGCAAGATGGGATGGACGTTTGCGTGGGACGCATTACAAGACCTTTCCGATCGCGCGCTCGATCAAACGACTACCGAGGATTTGCGAACTATTCTGCTGGCCACGCCCGGCGTGCGTGAGGTCCATGAGTTCCGCACACGCAAAATGGGCGATCTCGCCATCGTCGATGCGCACATTCTGGTCGATCCGCTCATCTCGGTTTCGGAAGGCCACTACATCGCCGAATCGGCGCGCGCGAACATGCTGGCCGACACGCGGGTCATCGACGCACTCATTCATGTCGACCCCGAACTCGATGAACTCAATCCGCTGCCGGGCAACTTTCCGTTGCGTTCAACCGTCAGCGACGCTGTGCGGGCGGCGTTCGCACAACACGGAATGCCCGTCGAGAGCTTGAACCTGCATTACCTGAGCAGCGGCTTCAATGTCGATGTCATGCTGCCCGCGCCAGGCGCGCCGGACACCGCAGCGAAACTGGAGTCGATCGATTTCGACGCGCTCAGGCGCAAGATCGGAGCGCGTGAGATTCACATCGCACAAGCGCTGGATTACGCGCCCGCCTCGGCGACGAAGCGCGCGATCGATACGCCACGCTAAAACGCCGCTCAGAGCGGCAATTGCGTGTCGAACTTGATTTCGCGAAGCACCACGCTCGTTCGCACTTGCGCGACGGCGGGAATCTTGAAGATGCGATCGTGCAGGAACGCGTCATACGCCTTGATATCCGGCGCAACGATCTTGAGGATGTAATCGGATTCGCCGGTCGTGCTATAGCACTCGGTGACTTCCGGACAAGTGGCGATTTCCCGCTCGAACTGCTCGACGCCGCCTTCGGTGTGACGCGTGAGATGGATATGCGCGAGCGCGCAGACGTGAAGGCCGAGTTTCTCGCGGTCGAGCAGCGCCGTATAGCGCTGAATGACGCCCGATTGCTCCATATCCTTGATGCGGCGCCAGCACGGCGTGCTCGACAAGCCGACCTGGTCGGAAATTTCCTGAACGGAGCGTCGTGCGTCCAGTTGCAGAAGACGCAGGATTTTTTGTGAGAATGTATCGAGAGTCAACTGCGCCTCCGTTCGGTCGCGATTTGACTCTCATGGTAGAGGCGCCAGAAAAGAAACGCAATGCAAGGCGCCCGCACTGAGGGAGTTTCCCTAACTCACTGGCCTGACTGCGCGGTTTTACCTTCGGCATCGCCGCTCGGTTCGGCCGATGTCCGAGCCATCGCGGCCTGCGATGCCCGCAGCTCCGCAAGCATGTTGCAAAAGAGGGCGCCTTGCTCGATCGCGTCGTCGAGTGCGACGTGCGTGTGCGGCAGCTCATCGAACCAATGCTTCGGCAGACGCGGCTTGATTGCCTTGCGATACGGCAGGCCGGTCATCGCGAAGGCGAGCGTCTTGATATCGAGCGCGGACCACGAGAACGGGCAGCGCTCGGCAAAGCGCATCATGTACCAGAACATATACGTGAAGTCGAAGCCCGCCGGATACGCGACGAACACCGGCTTGCCCGGCAGCGCCTCCACCCATTCGACATAAGCCGGCAGCGCGATCTCCGGCTTCTGTAAATCCTTGCGGCACGCGGCCCACGCGTCCGGCTGCGTTTTCCACCATGCGGCCTGGACCGGATGGGGCGCCGCGCCTTCCAGCGTTTCGAGATTGGCCGAAAAAGTGCCGATGAGTTGCTTGTCGGCCGTGAACGCTGCCGAGGCGAAGCTCAGCATGGAATGCGGTCCGGGAATCGGGCCATCGGCTTCGACGTCGGTGCTGACGTAGATTTCGGGAATCGCGTTCACGCTGTCACTCCGTCGCGCACGAACGGGTTGGTGCGCCGTTCTTCGCCGAAAGTCGATGCCGGGCCGTGACCGGGCACGAACGTGACCTCGTCGCCGAGCGGCCACAGCTTCTCGCGGATCGAGCGGATAAGTTCAGCGTGATTGCCACGCGGAAAATCCGTGCGTCCGACGGAACCGGCGAACAGCACATCGCCGACGAACGCGAGCTTGTGCTCACGGCTGAAGAACACGACGTGGCCCGGCGTGTGACCCGGGCAGAAATAAACTTCCATCGACTCGTTGCCGAATTGCACGGTGTCGCCGTCGACCAGCCAGCGTTCCGGTGTGAACGCTTCCGCGCTCGAGAAGCCGAAGCGCTGAGTCTGCGCGGGCAACTGGTCGATCCAGAACGCGTCTTCACGGTGCGGTCCTTCAATTTGTACGCCGTAATGGTCGGCGAGCGCCTTTGCTCCGCCGCAGTGATCGAGGTGGCCGTGCGTCAGGAGAATCTTGTCGACGGTCAGGCCCTGCCGTTCTACTTCCTCGATGATGCGTTCGATGTCACCGCCCGGGTCCACGACAGCGGCGCGCCGCGTCGCGTCGCAGATCACGATCGAGCAGTTCTGCTGAAAGGGCGTCACGGGAACGAGAATGACTTTCATATGACTGTCGTCGGTACGCGCAGGACTGTAAAAACGTCCATTGTACCGGTGCCAGAACGCATGCAATGGTGATGCTGAAAGCACTTGGGAATCCGCCGCAAACTGGCAATTCTTACGGTCATAGCGAAAATCAATGACCAAATGTTGGGTCCGGCGGGACGAACCGCTGTTTTTTTGTATAATGGCAGTACTTGTGCATGGACTTAACCATGCCGTCAATAGGCGAAGGTTGAAACGCTAGTGCGTTTTTACAATCGCTGTCAGTACGCTGTTCCGGGGCCAAAAGCCTCGCAATTGCAACTCAAGCACCTCGAGTAGGTGCACACGTCTTGTCCGGCCAGACGCCGCGCGTCTGTCTGATGGTTTTTGCAGCCATCATGCCGGATGGGGCCTACGCCGCCGTTCCTGCGCTCATAAGGGTTTTCAGCGCACGAATTGATGCCAAGTTCGATGGCGGCTTGTGGGGTCTGGTCAGGCTGCCGGGGACAGGTTGCGCCAGACGTGAACAATAACCGGGCGTTTGCGGCACGAGTGCGCCGCATCCGAGCACAGTTTCGCCGTTCGCTTGACCGAGCGGCGTTCTGCTTTGCACGGCAAAGCCTCGAGCAGCCATGCGCGCGCCGACCAGCGCAGCGCGGTTGCTCCTTTTATCGTAAACACGTCTATGAATGCTCGATTTATTCGACATGTCGGAAGCCTGCTAGCAGTTGGTGTGCTGGCCGGTTGCGCCGCGCCGGGTTCGGGCGATGTTGCAGCCAATCCTCAGAAGACAGACTCTCTGAGCACGAGCAATGCCCGCTCGACGGCGCCGCTCGCGTTCGATTCCCATCTTTCCACCCTGCCGGCCGACAAGCCGGCCCAGGCTCAGTCGCTTTCGAGCGCCGAGCCGATCACGACCGGCCCGGACGCCGGCAGCTTCGAACAGAAGGGCAAGGCATCGTGGTACGGCCGCATGTTCCATGGCCGCAAGACGGCGAGCGGCGAGAAGTTCAACATGAACGCGATGACCGCGGCGCACCGCACGTTGCCGCTGGCGTCGTGGGTGCGCGTGACGAACGAGTCCAACCACAAGACGGTGGTCGTGAAGATCAACGACCGCGGTCCGTATGTGCGCGGGCGCGTGATCGACTTGTCGTACGCTGCCGCGGCGGTGCTCGGCATGCGCGGCGCCGGCACGCAGAAGGTGAAGATCGAAGGTCTCACGCAGCAGGAAGCCCGTGCGGCGCGCGAAGAGCAGGCGCAATCGCTTGCCGACGACAACGTGAACTGATCTCACGCCGCGCCTTGCAGAACCGGACGGGCCGTCTCGCGACGGCCCGTTTTCATTCGTCTGCGCTTTCGTGCCGCTTTGCCAGCTTGAGCGCGCGCTCGTACAGCGCGTTGCGCGATGCGCCCGTCAACGTCGCGGCGATGCGCGCCGCACTCTTCACCGACAACTCTTCCAGCAGCGTCGCGAGCAGTGCGTCGTGCGCGTCGTCGGCGTCTTGCGCTTCGGGCGCGCCTTCCACCACCAGAACGAATTCCCCGCGCTGACGATTCGCATCGGCTTCCAGCCACGCTGGCCCTTCGGCCAAGGTGCAGCGATGCAGGCTCTCGTGTAATTTCGTCAGTTCACGGGCGATCAGCAGTTGCCTCTCGCCGCCGAGCGTCTCGCCGAGCGCGCGCGTCGTCTCCACGATGCGATGCGGCGCTTCGTAGAACACCAGCGCCATCGGATGATTCGCGAGCGTGCGCAATTGCGTGGCGCGCTGCTTCGGCTTCGTCGGCAGGAAGCCGATGAACGAGAAGCCGCTTACCCACGCGCCCGCCGCGGAGAGCGCCGTCGTCAGCGCGCTCGCGCCAGGCAGTGGAATGACCGGCAGCCCGGCTTCGCGCACGGCGTCGACGAGACGCGCGCCGGGATCGGAAATGCCGGGCGTGCCGGCGTCGGATACGCACGCGATGCGCTCGCCGTTCCTGAGATGCTCGATCACGCGTTCGGCGGCCGCGCGCTCGTTGTGCTCGTGCACGGCGATCGAGGGCTTCGAGATGCCGTAGCGCGCGAGCAGTTGCGCGGTGTTGCGCGTGTCTTCGGCCGCGATGCGATCCGCGAGTTGCAACACATGCAGCGCCCGCACGGTGATGTCCGCCGCGTTGCCGATCGGCGTTGCGACGACGTAGAGCGCGCTTGTCGGATAGTGCTGCCCGGCGGCGAGTTCGGAGATCTGGAGCATGAGCGCGGGCGTTGAAGGAAAGGACGTCATTTTGCCACGCGCGATTAGCATGGCCCGCCGACAACTTTTAGGGAGGAGCCTTGTCCAAAACGCTCGGCGATGTTTTCGAGTCGCGTGCGCTGGAATTTCTGCAGCGGCAGCGCATGCGCCTCGTCGCGCGCAATGTGACGTGCCGGGGCGGCGAGATCGATCTTGTGATGCTCGATGCTTGTGGCGCGCTCGTGTTCGTCGAAGTTCGGGCGAGGAAGAGCAGGCGCTACGCGAATGCAGCCGCGAGTGTCGATGCGAGAAAGCGTGTGCGCCTCGTGCACGCCGCCCAGCATTTCCTCGCGACCTGGCGCGGCGCGTTGCCGGCGTGCCGCTTCGATGTCGTCGCGTTCGATGCGGGTCGCGTGCATTGGCTGCCCGATGCGTTTCGCGCCGACGAGGCATGAGCGAGGTTCGTTGCATGATGCATGCGGTAAACTGCGCAACAACCGACGCTTTGAGCGTTCAAGCCACATACCGCCGCGCGCCGCGGCCGATGATCGAGAGTCGATGTCAGTCGAACGTATTCAACAGCAATTCCGCGACAGCGCGGCACTCAAACTCGAAGCACTCGATGCGCTGGCGGTTCCGATCGCGGCGGCTGTCGACACGCTTTTCGGCGCACTTGCCAACGGTAACAAGATTCTCGTCTGCGGCAACGGCGGCTCGGCTGCCGATGCGCAACGCTTCGCCGCGCAGTTGATCGGCCGCTTCGAGCGCGAGCGCCCTGGCTTGCCGGCCATCGCGTTGACGACTGATACATCGATCATCACGGCCATCGGCAACGACTATGCGTTCGAGCAGATCTTCTCGAACCAGGTCCGCGCGCTCGGTCAATCGGGCGATGTGCTGCTCGCGATCAGCACGTCGGGCAACTCGGTCAACGTGCTCGCGGCGATTCAGGAAGCGCATGACCGCGAGATGATCGTGATTGCCTTGTCCGGCAAGGGCGGGGGTGCGATGTCCGACGTACTTGCCGAAACCGATATTCACATCTGCGTGCCGTCCGATCGAACGGCGCGCATCCAGGAAGTCCATCTGCTGACCATTCACTGTCTGTGCGACGGCATCGATGCGATGTTGCTCGGCGACGACTGAAACTGAAAGGGGGAACGGAGTTGATGAACAAGACACGCGTCAAGGCGACGCTGGCCCAAGCCACGCTCGTGGTGAGCATGTTGTCGGGAGTCGCATTGACGTTGCAGGGCTGCGCGCTCGCGGTCGTCGGCGCGGCGGCTGGCGGCACGTTGATCGCCACGGATCGCCGCACGCTCGGTGCGCAGACCGAAGACCGCGAGATTCAGGTGAAGGCGCTTTCGCGGATCAACGAGAACCTGCCCGATACGGCGCATGTCAACGTGACCGTGTTCAACCGGCGCGTGCTGCTGACCGGTGAGGTGCCCGACGAAGCGTCGAAGCAGAAGGCCGAGGCCGTCGTGCGCGATATCAATAACGTGGGCAGCATCGTCAACGAACTGTCGATTCAGGGCGCGAGTTCGATCTCGTCGCGTGCGAACGACTCCTATCTCGAAACCCGTGTGAAGACCGCGATGGTCGGCGAAAAGGACTTGCGCGCGAATTACTACAAGGTGGTGTGTGAGCGCAGCGTCGTCTATCTGATGGGTCTCGTCACGCCGGACGAGGGCGCGCATGGCGCCGATGTCACCGCGCGCGTGCCGGGCGTGGAGCAGGTCGTGAAGGTGTTCCAGTACATCAAGCCTGAAGAGGCGCGAGCGCTGGAGGCCGCGGCCGCATCCGATGCGAGCGCGGTGTCGGCGGCAAGCTCGCCCGCTGCCGCTGACGCGACGGTCGGCACGGTGCCCGATTCGGGCGTGACGTCGCGTCCGCTCGATATGCAGTCGCCCGCGCCGGTGAAGAACTCAGACGTGCATCCGGGCAATCCTAACCGGGCTCCCGCGGCGAAATGAGTATGGTGCGTGTGATTTTCGGCGCGGTGATCGTCGCCGCGTCTTTTGGTGTGTCTGCCGCAGAGCAGTCCGTGTCATCCGCGAGTGCCATCGTGATCGCGCGAAGCAATGCGTGCATGGGGTGTCATGCGATCGATCGCAAGCTTGTGGGTCCGTCGTTTCAGCAGGTCGCCGAGAAGTACAAGGGCGATCCGCAGGCGAGCGCGAAGCTCGAGAAGAAGGTGAAGAATGGCGGCGCAGGCGTGTGGGGGTCCATTCCGATGCCATCGCATCCCCGGATGAACGATACGGATATCAAGGCAGTCGTCGGATGGATCCTGGCGGGAGCGCCGGAGAAGTAGGCGCGAGTGGAATCGTCCGAAGGCTTGCCTGTGGGCGATTTGGCTGTGATACAATCTGCGTTCGTTGGGGGGGTAGCTCAGCTGGGAGAGCGTCGCGTTCGCAATGCGAAGGTCGGGAGTTCGATCCTCCTCCTCTCCACCACGAATTCTCTTTAAAACCAGTCGCTTAGGCTGGTTTTTTCTTTTGCGCCACTTCCCTCGTCGTTCGGTTTGACACCTCGCCGGGTGACATGAGGGTGACAGGCGGTCCTGTCTGCCTCGGAGGATGACATGGGGCCTCTCACGGGTCAACCTCGAAGCTCTCGTCAGCGTCGCTCCTTCTTTTTGCGTTTGTCTTGCGTACATTCCTGCTCATCGTCATCGAGGTAGCCAATCGAGGGACACCGCTTCACTAGTGCACAAGGTGTCCGAGGCCGCGCGAATCGTAGCTCGGATGCGTGTCCAAGGACGAACCGGTTCGCCACCGTTTTCGGACAGCTTCGTCCCGGTCTTGATCAGACGGGATTCAACAGGGGCTTTACGCCGAAGATCAACCCTGATCGTATATGCATCTCGAATTCATAGGCTCGTTTGCTTGAATCGACAATCGCAAACTGGTAGTGAAAGTTCGAGCGTATGTAAGACTTGGTCAAACGGTCTAGAGTGTTCTCCCCAGACGCAAATTTCCGCAACTCGTCCAGACCCAAGCTCGGCAAGACCAGTCGATTGGCGACGTATACACAAAATTGGTCGCCGCTTAATCGTCCGGATGCGTGACTGTCCAGTCGAGTAACAAGTCCGTATCTCGACCTTCCCGCAACCTGCGCTTTTTCGATTTCCCTGCCCGACATTCCAGCATAGATGAAGGTGTCGCCATGCCAAATAGCGTACACGCCTGCAGCCACTGCCGGGATACCGGTATTGGGCCAATCGGAAAATCGGTATCGACGAGAGAAGTTTTCAATAACTAGATTTTGAACCGGCATAATTGCCCAACCGCCCTCGATCCTACGCTTCGAGCCAACCGCCAAAATTCATAGACTATATGCGAATCTTCGCGGTCCATGTCGTTTTCTCTACCTCAACTGCGACCGTAAAATTAGCTGTCTCACTCACTGTAATCGGTATGGATCGTTTGAAGTTCAAAGGGGGCGGTGTTCCACTCGACGGCCCATTGTCTGTGGCGCTGAACGAGGACGGCACATCCACGGTCGATCACTGATGTGTCTCTGAGATATTCGATCTGATGTCCGGTTGCACCGTCAGTCCGGGCGCATGGCATTACGATGACGTGGATCGAATCGCCGCGTCGGGTGGTAAATGAATCAACGACCCGATGCAGCTCTGCAAGCTTCTCCGATTTCTCCGCTTCCTTACCCTTATTCCAACCTTGATAAATGAGGAGGACCGCTACGACAGCAATAATCGATTTTGTACGGGTTCGCATATAGAGCGTTGGGCGAGACTGCGTATGAATCAATTGATGGAGATAGAGGTCGCCGAGGCATGCATACCCATCCACCATTGCTCCCTTGATGGTAACGCAAGCATTGGGCCGTCGCTTCGCCCTGTTCCTAAAAAGAGATGCCAAATACCGAGGCATGCAAAAGTAAATGCGATCGTAGCTATGGTCGCGCACGCAGAAAGCACAATTTGGAATCTGTCATGGCCTTCCCCGACATTATGCAGAAAAAGAGAAGCTGTCAGAGCCCCGAGATGGGTATCGCTGACCGTTGGAGCTCTACTTCGCGTCATCGGCTCATTTAGCCACGAGCAATTATCGACTCGTTGAGCGCGGCAATGATTCGGTCAATAGCGCCCTTATCGTCGCTCTGAGTGGCGCGAGATTCGCCTGATGCGCTATGAATAACCACGTAGTGAGTGTCTTTCTCCTTCACAGCCACTGCGACCCCAGCACAGAGCAAGAGGAACCCTATGACCTTCCAGCCGCCATCGCCTAGGAAGAAGATTGTGACGCCAAGGACCGCCAGCAAGAACCCCGGTACGCGATTGGCCGGTTTGATTTCCCGCTTCACCGACGTTACGCCACTCATTGCGTAGGTCTGCGCAGGCGTGATGAATCGGGCGTTCGTGACCCGCATCCCGTTCTCGTCTAGGAAAACTCTCTCATCCATTGTTTTTCTCGCGGTAGTATCGAGCGATGAAGGGCCGCTCGTTCGATGCGTTAACGGCAATGTCAGCCCAGACTTTAGGTGTATTGGTTACGTAGGCTCGGGAGCCAGTGACAGCTCCTACTATCGAACGAGCTGGCTTCTTCTTAATACTTTGATCCGAATATGACACGCACGAGATTGCTATGACAAGAACACGACGAGTGACACTCCAATCGTCGGACCGGTTCGCAACGCCCAACCTTCATGTCGAATGCGCCTTGCTCGGCAAATCGCACGCGTTTCGCTATCGAGATGCGACTGTCATCATCACACTTCCGACCCGCGATCAGGCCACTGAATCGCATGACGAGGGGTCTCGGGCATATCTTGACGGGTATGTGCTCGAATACGGTGCAGATATTGCTCGCACTGCTGGAATAAATACGGTTGATGTAGTGGTCCAGCAGGGAGAGGCGATCGACGTGCCGATTGAAATATTCGCTCGGCAGCCTAAGGCAGTAGACTTGCTTTCAGCACCCCAGCAACAACGGCTAGACGATATCGTGACAGCCTCAACGGATATTGCAAGCAACGCCTTCGAGTACTGGCTTTCGTTACTCCGATGGAAAACTAACAATTTCCGAATTGGCAGGCGCGAACCCCTCGACAACCAAAGCGGGTGGTCGACCTATTTACACGACACTGAAACACATCACCCCATCTGGGCCGCGACAATATTTCTTAACGTCAACTTTAGTAGCGCAATAACCGAGAATGTGTGGGAGGAGGTCCGTTCTACTGCCGAAAGGGCAGAGGAAACGCCTATATTTTATAAACTACTTGATGATGCTCATGAGTCTCACAACCGGCGTGAATTTCGGCGTTCCATAATCGATGCAGCCATCGCTTGCGAGGTATTTATGCGGAGTCTAGTTATGAACAAAGTTCCTTTGGAACTTGACGCCGATATGCGCCAGATGCTGGAAGAGGCCAACATAAATCAATATCTCAGAAAGTTCGTTCCAAACCTACTCGCCGAAAAGCGGCGAACTGTATTCAAGGCATTAGTGAACGACCACTTGAACTCTCTCTTCGATGTGAGAAACAAAATCATGCACATGGCGAGAGAAGACCGGGCCACCGCCGAGAACTGCATTCGGTTCATTAAGGCTACTCAGACCTTGTTCGAGATCGGGAAGACATACGAATAACCGCGCATAACTGACGCTTTGAGCCAATGGACAACGCGAACAGTGGCGAAGGCGCGAGCGGAGAATGAAACAAAGCATCTCACCACCAGTTTGAGCCCTGCGCCGTGGCCTCCCATACTGTTTTCAGGGTGCGAGCATTGCGGCCCTCTCAGTTCGATCTGCCTCTGTTTTGGGGTGGCCTTTTTCTTTCGCGGAGCCATAGGACTAAAAGCCCCAAGTTGGATGGGGTCCTTGTCGCCTGGTCGATGAATTCGGCGAGGCTCACTCTCATGCACAGGGTCACAACAAAACAACGAGGTCGAGTCTTTAGCCCTCTTTTGGAAGGTGGGTGTCCATGGGGTGCGATGGGGTACCTTGGTTACGGAGTTCGAAAATAAAATGAAGCTCCAGCCTTTAGCGATACCAACACGCCGCCATTCCTTCCTTTGTCAGCTAACAATGGTCGTCGAACGATGGTGGATGCTTTGTGTCTACTGGCCCCTTTGCTTCACGGTAGCCTAGCTCACAAGGTATACCGTTAGAGCCAAGCAACGGTGCAGCTAAAAACCTAGCTCATAATGTTGACTGTATTGTGAGCTACCCGTAGAATTGAGCCATCTACTTAATGAGCCACGGGGAGCTAACAGTGAAGACGGTCTACTACGGTCGTATTTCGACAACGGAAGGTCAAACGAGCGCCAGCCAATACGATGATGCGAAGGCCCATCACGTGGATAAGCGCCATGTGCATGTTGACGAGGGCGTGTCTGGCTACCACGTAGCGCCTTCTGATCGTCCCGAGTGGAAGCGTGTGATGGACAAGCTCTCCGATGGGGGTGTGCTGTACGTGCGTTGGTTAGACCGTATCAGCCGCCGATACGATGAGCTTGCGGCCACAATGCGGCAACTTATGGACATGGGTGTGAAGGTGATCTGCACGATGAACAGCATGGAGTTCGATGGAACAGCTACCGATGCCATCAGCAAGGCGACCAGAGACGCTGTACTGGCTTTCATGTGTGCTCAGGGTGAGGCTGATTACCTGAACCGGAAGGAAATGCAGAAGCGAGGCATTGAGGCCGCTAGGGAACGGGGTCAGCAGCTCGGAGCACCGCGGAAGGCTGAGGCTGTAGAGGTGCAGGCTTGGCGAGTCGAGAATGGAGCCAGCATTGCGGCCACGGCTGCTCACTTCGGTCTGTCTGTGGCGACGATCAAGCGCTACTGTGCTGAGGTGGGAGCCCAAGCCTAAACGATTCGAAATGTAAAATCAGATATAAGACATTGATTTTAAACGATATTTGGATGATATAAAGCGAGGTGGGGGACGCCCCTTCCAACGAAGCAGACGGGCTTCGCTCTCATGTTCCCTGAGTTTCTCTCGTAGTCTTTGAGACCACGCAACGGCCTCCTCGTTCTCTGCAGAAGACTACGGTGCTCGCACAATGTGAGAGTTGAGTGACGCCCACAGCTCGTTTTCTGTTTGTCACCGGCAACGACATTCGCGGCGAACCCAGTCATCCCAGCGATACCCACTCATCCCGGCGATTCCCCTCACGCTCCATTAATGTTGCCTTTCGCCGTAAAGGAGCCGGGTGTTTTCGGCGTAATGGCGCCAGAGAAAGGCCCTGTTTCGGGGCTCGAACGGGGATCAAGAATCCTTGTTTTTACCTCCTTTCGCAAGTGCTGATTTGTTGCTCTCGG
>NZ_JALQDH010000041.1:0-2312 GCF_023631365.1 Caballeronia sp. INML2
TGTCAGCGTCGGATAGATACTCCTCATTTTCGTCGAAGTAAATTTCCCCAGTTTTTGTTTGGCGCCGCCGCGTAAGCGGTGGCGCCCCGTCGATCACCGACCATATAGGCCTTCGCATTCGTCGGGGAGCTACCGGTGGTCGAGTTGGGAGAGGTTATGACGATTCTGGAATTGCATCGGCAGGGGCTGAGCATCTCGGCTATCGCCGTTCGACTAAATATGGATCGCAAGACCGTTCGCAAATACATTAAGAATGGTGTGCAGGCGCCTCGTTATGGTCCGCGTGCGCCGCGTCCTTGTGTCGTCGATTCGTTTGTCCATTACGTGACCGAGCGTGTGCGTGAGTATCCCGAGCTGAGCATTGAACGACTTCTTCGGGAGGTTCAGGCGATGGGCTACGTCGGCGGTCGCACAGCATTGGGTGATTTGGTCCGAGAAGTTCGTCCGCCCAAGCAGCGTGGCTTCGAGGTGCGCTTCGAGACGCCGGCTGGAGCTCAAGCTCAAGTGGACTTTGCTCACTTCAATGTCGAATTTGATGACGTCCCTGGACAGCGGCGCTCGATCTGGTTGTTCTCGCTCGTGCTTGGACACAGCCGTTATTTGTGGGGCCGCTTCGTTGAGCACCAAGACCTTCAAACGGTTTTGCGCTGTCACATGGAGGCGTTTGAGCACATCGGCGGTGTTCCTCGAGAGGTGCTTTACGACCGCATGAAGGCGGCTGTGCTGGGCGAAGTCGAGAAGCACATCGTCTACAACGCAAAGCTCGTCGCATTCGCGCAGCACTATGGCTTTGCTCCGCGCGCATGCAAGGCATATCGCGCAAAGACTAAGGGGAAGGTCGAACGCCCATTTCGATACATCCGTCAGGACTTCTTCCTCGCTCGACGATTTCAGAATCTTGCCGACATGAATCGCCAGTTGCGTGAGTGGCTTGACTCAGTAGCCAATGTTCGTGTGCATGGCACGACGCACCGAGTTGTCGCGGAGCATTTTCTTGAGGAGCGCCCGACGTTGCAAGCGCTTCCCGCCGGTTTGTTCAATGGCGTGATCCGACTCGAGCGGCGTGTGAGTCACGAAGGACTCGTCTCAGTCGGCGGAAACTACTATAGCGTGCCCGACCGAACGCGCAAACGCACCCTCGAAGTTCACAGTCTGGCTCACGAAATCCGGATTTACGAGCAGGGCGAACTGCTGGCAGTGCACCCCGTGCTGGAAGGCCGACGACGAACGTCACTGCTGCCTGGCCACAGGCGCTCCGGTAAGCGCAAGCCGCAAACCGGACGCGCGCTGCCGCCTTCAAATGCAGGCGTCGCACGCCGGCCCCTATCGTTCTATGATCAGGTCGCAAAGCGCCTAGCTGACGTTGGGAGGCATGCATGAACAGCGTTCCAAGCTCGACTGTCGAGCGGATACAGCGTTACCTCGTTGGCTTGCGCATGCCACGCGCTCTCGAAGCTCTAGATGCCACTCTGAAGCGCTTTGAGCAGGGCGACAGCTCAATGCTGGAAGTGCTCGAGACGCTGCTGGGCGAGGAATTCACTACGCGCGAGACACGGCGTATTCGGATGGCACTACAGACAGCAAGATTGGGCACAATCAAGACGCTCGCCGGATATGACTTCAGTTTCCAGCCGAGCCTCGATCGTGATCGGATCATGACGCTGGCGCAACTGGATTTCATCGAACGGCGACAGGCGGTTCATTTCCTCGGGCCGCCTGGAACCGGTAAATCACACCTTTCCATCGCGTTGGGTGTCGAAGCGGTCCGCGCCGGCAAGAGCGTGTACTTCGGCTCGCTCGCCGAAATCGTCAGCTCGATGGCGAAGGCCGAGCGCGAAGGCAATCTGCCGCAACGCGTGCGCTTCCTCGCGCGCAACAGCCTGCTTATTGTCGACGAGATCGGATATCTCCCCATCGGCTCAAACGGCGGCAACCTGTTCTTCCAACTGATCAACGCCTGCTATGAGCGGTGCGCGATTATCTTGACTTCCAATCGCAGCTTCGGTGAGTGGGGCGAGGTATTCGGCGACAGTGTCGTTGCAGCAGCCCTGCTCGACAGGTTGCTGCATCACGCGATCGTGGTGCAGATTGAGGGCTCTTCTTACCGTCTGCGCGAGCACGCCGATTTACTCCCTGACCATCTACGCAACCGTCCATCATCTCTACACCCGGCATCTGCCGAAACGCCGCGCCGGCGCCCAGGACGCCCCCGGAGGAGCTCACCCGATCCCGAAAACGGCTGATCACCACGCAGATACAGGGTGGGGAATTTTACTCCGACAGTTTTGGGGAAACTAAGTCCGACGTTGACA
>NZ_JALQDH010000042.1:0-81105 GCF_023631365.1 Caballeronia sp. INML2
TGGAGCGAGTCGCGCATCAAGAAAGTGATGGGCGAAAACTGGATGCGCTTCTTCGGCGAAGTCTGGAACGTCTGATCACCAACGACAAATACAAGGAACCCTGCGATGCAACCTCAACTGCCTATCGACGTCGATCCGCAAACCGGCGTCTGGACCACCGATGCGCTGCCGATGCTCTACGTGCCGCGCCATTTCTTCACGAACAATCACGTCGCCGTCGAGGAAGCGCTCGGCCGCGATGCGTATGCGGAGATTCTGTACAAGGCCGGCTACAAGTCCGCGTATCACTGGTGCGATAAAGAAGCCGAGAAGCACGGCATCAGCGGCATGGCCGTGTTCGAGCACTACCTTAAGCGTTTGTCGCAGCGCGGCTGGGGCTTGTTCGACATCGTCGAAGCCGATCCGGCGACTTCGCATGCGCGCATCCATCTGCGTCACTCGTCGTTCGTGCTCCAGCAGCCGGGCAAGCAGGGCAAGCTCTGCTACATGTTCGCGGGCTGGTTCGCCGGCGCGATGGACTGGGTGAACGACACTGCGCCCGACAGCGCGAAGAAAGGCCCGCGCTCGAAGTCGATCGAGACGCAATGCGCCGCCGAGGGACACGATCATTGCGTGTTCGAAGTGTCGCCGCTGTAAGCGCCACGCACCGAAGCAAATCCATTCCGAGGTCGATCGCAATGCGTTACCCGAACCTTTTCAAGCCTCTCCAGCTCAACAAGCTCACGTTGCGCAACCGCATCGTCAGCACCGCGCATGCGGAGGTCTATGCCGAACCGGGCGGCCTGCCCGGCGACCGCTATATCCGCTACTACGAGGAGAAAGCGAAGGGCGGCGTCGGCCTCGCCGTGTGCGGCGGTTCGAGTCCGGTTTCGATCGACAGCCCGCAAGGCTGGTGGAAGTCGGTGAACCTCGCGACCGACAAGGTCATCGATCCGCTCGCGCGTCTTGCCGAAGCGATGCATCGTCATGGCGCGTTCATCATGATCCAGGCGACGCACATGGGCCGCCGTTCCGCCTGGCACGGCGAGCACTGGCCGCATCTGATGTCGCCATCTGGCGTGCGCGAGCCGGTGCATCGCGGCAACGCGAAGATCATCGAAGTGGAAGAGATCAAGCGCATCATCGCCGACTTCGCCGCGGCCGCCAAGCGCGTGAAGGATGCGGGGATGGACGGCATCGAGATCTCCGCGGCGCACCAGCATCTGATCGATCAGTTCTGGAGCCCGCGCACCAACTTTCGTACCGACGAATGGGGCGGCTCTCTGGAGAACCGCTTGCGCTTCGGCACCGAAGTATTGAAAGCCGTACGTGAAGCAGTGGGCGCGGACTTCTGCGTCGGCCTGCGCATGTGCGGCGACGAGTTCCATGAAGACGGGCTTTCTCACGAGAACCTGAAAGAGATCGCGCAGGCGATGTCCGAAAGCGGCCTCATCGATTACGTTGGCGTAATCGGCTCAGGCGCGGATACGCACAACACGCTCGCCAACTGCATGCCGCCGATGGCGCTGCCGCCCGAGCCGTTCGTCCATCTCGCGGCGGGCATCAAGTCGGTCGTGAAGCTGCCGATCATGCATGCGCAGAGCATTCGTGACGCGGGTCAGGCCGAGCGCCTCCTCGCGAACGGCATGGTCGATCTCGTCGGCATGACGCGGGCGCAGATCGCCGATCCGCACATGGTCATCAAGATTCGCGATGGCCGCGAGGACGAAATCAAGCAGTGCGTCGGCGCGAACTATTGCATCGACCGTCAGTACAACGGCCTCGACGTGCTGTGCGTGCAGAACGCGGCGACCTCGCGTGAGGCGACGATGCCGCATGTCATCGAAAAGACGCGCGGGCCGAAGCGCAAGGTCGTCGTGGTCGGCGCGGGCCCCGCGGGCCTGGAAGCGGCGCGCGTCGCGCGTTCGCGCGGCCATGACGTCGTGCTGTTCGAAAAGAACGATTACGTCGGCGGTCAGATCATGCTCGCCGCAAAGGCGCCGCAGCGTGAGCAGATGGCCGGTATCGTGCGCTGGTTCGACATGGAGACGAAGCGTCTGGGCGTCGATCGCCGTCTCGGTGTCGCAGCCGACGACAAGATGATCATGGCCGAGAAGCCGGACATCGTCGTGCTCGCGACGGGCGGCTCGTCGTTCACGGGCCAGGTGCCCGCGTGGGGCGTCGAGCAAGGCCTCGCGGTCGGCTCGTGGGACATCCTCTCGGGCAAGGTCGAGCCGGGCAAGAACGTGCTCGTCTATGACGGCGTCTCGACGCATGCCGGCGCGGGCGTCGCGGACTTCATCGCGTCGAAGGGCAATAACGTCGAGATCGTCACACCGGACGTGAAGGTCGCCGACGACACCGGCGGCACCACGTTCCCGATTTTCTATCGACGCCTCTATGCGCAGGGCGTGATCCACACGCCGAACTACTGGCTCGACAAGGTGTACGACGAAGACGGCAAGAAGATCGCCGTCATCCGCAACGAGTACACGGAAGAGCAGGAAGAACGCGCGGTGGATCAGGTCGTGATCGAGAACGGCATCACGCCGAACGACGCGCTTTACTGGAAGCTCAAGCCCGAGTCGCTCAATCGCGGGCAAATCGATGTGCATACGTTGTTCGCATCGCAACCGCAGCCGTGCCTGAGCGAAGAACTCGGCAACGGGCGCTTCCTGCTGTTTCGCGTCGGCGACTGCATCTCGATGCACAACATCCACAGCGCGATCTACGATTCGCTGCGCCTCTGCAAAGACTTCTAACGAGGTATTCGACGATGAACCCCGTGTTTGTCATCACCGCGCTGCTGTGGCTTTCGGTGGCGGGCCTCGCGTTCGCCCTGCTCAAGCGCGCAGCGTATTGGCGCGAAGGGCGCGCGACGGCGGCCGGCGCGTACGGATGGGCGAATCTGCTCAACATCCCTAAGCGCTATTTCGTCGATCTGCATCATGTCGTGGCGCGCGACCCGTATATCGCGAAGACGCACGTGGCGACCGCGGGCGGCGCGATTGCCGCAATGGCGCTCGTCTTCATCAACTACGGCCTCGCGATCTACTCGCCGTGGCTCGACCGCGCGATCTTCCTCGCGGCGATCATCATGCTCGCCGGCGCGGTGTTCGTGTACCGGCGCCGTCATGCGAAGAACGTGCCCGCGCGCCTGTCGCATGGACCGTGGGACAGCCTGCCGCTTCTGCTCGGCTCGTTCGCGCTCGGCCTTGCGTTGTTCATGCTGCTGCCCGCATCGTGGATGTCCGGCGCGCTCGCGATCATCGTCGCGCTGCTGATCGCCGCGGGCGCATACACGATGACCTTCGGCGCGGCGCAGGGCGGCCCGATGAAGCACGCGATGGCGGGTCTGCTGCATCTCGCGTTCCATCCGCGTCAGGAGCGCTTCAGGGCGAACACGCACCAGGAAGTCGTGCCGCCGACCGCGCTGAAAAAGCCCGTGCTGGATGCGAAGGAATACGGCGTCGGCAAGCCGGTCGAGTTTCGCTGGAATCAGCTGTTGAGCTTCGATGCCTGCGTGCAATGCGGCAAGTGCGAAGCTGCGTGTCCCGCGTTCGCGTCGGGTCAGCCGCTCAATCCGAAGAAGCTGATTCAGGATCTGGTCGTGGGCATGGTCGGCGGCTCGGACTCGCAATACGCGGGCAGCCCGACGCCCGGCATTCCCGTCGGCAGGCACACGGGCGGTCCGGCCAGGCCGCTCATCTCGCAGATGATCGAAGCGGACACGATCTGGTCCTGCACGACGTGCCGCGCGTGCGTGCAGGAGTGCCCGATGCTGATCGAACACGTCGATGCGATCGTCGACATGCGGCGCAACCAGACGCTCGTCGAAGGCAGCGTGCCGGGCAAGGGGCCGATCACGCTCGCGAATCTGCGCGAGACGGGCAGTCAGAACGGCTACGACATCGGCGCACGCTATGACTGGTCGGTGGATCTGCAAGTGCAGGTCGCGCAACCGGGCCGTCCGGTGGATGTGCTGCTGATCGCGGGCGAAGGCGCGTTCGACATGCGCTATCAACGCACGCTGCGCGCACTGGCGAAGGTGATGAACAAGGCGGGCGTCGACTATGCGGTGCTCGGCGGCGCCGAAACGGATACCGGCGACACGGCGCGCCGTCTGGGCGACGAAGCCACGTTCCAGCAATGCGCGTCGAAACTGATGAACACGCTTTCGCAGTACCAGTTCCGCCGCATCGTCACGGCCGATCCGCACGTGCTGCACAGCCTGCGCAACGAATATCGCGCGCTCGGCGGCTATTACGAAGTGCAGCATCACACCGCGTTCATGGCCGAGCTCGTCGCGAGCGGCAAGCTCTCGCCGAAGGCCGCCGCCGTGCTCGCGGACAAGAAGATCACGTATCACGATCCGTGCTATCTCGGCCGCTACAACGGCGAAACGGAAGCGCCGCGCAAGCTCTTGAAGACCATCGGCATCAAGGTCGTCGAGATGGAACGTCACGGCATGCGCGCGCGCTGCTGCGGCGGTGGCGGCGGCGCGCCGCTGACCGATATCCCCGGCAAGCAGCGCATTCCCGATATCCGCATCGCCGATGCGAGATCGGTCAGCGCCGATGTGGTCGCGGTCGGTTGCCCGCAATGCACCGCGATGCTGGAAGGCGTGGTCGGTCCTCGTCCCGAAGTGCTCGACGTGGCGGAACTCGTCGCCGCAGCGCTGGAGTGAAGCCATGAACGACATCAAACGAATCGATCCGCGCCGGCCTTTCATCGTTACGGCCGCCGGGCTGAAGCGCATCACGCTCGGTGAAGTCGGCAACGGCGTCGTGCTGGATTTCACGCACGGCGGTCACAGGGAGGCGGTGAAACCGCGCCGCACGACGAAGCGCGCGACACGCTCGCTGCTCGTCGCGGCGCATACGGATCGCGGCGCGCTCGACGATCACGCGCGCCAGGCGCTCGCCGCCGCGGCCTTGCTCGCGGACGATCAGACCGACGTCGTGCTGATCGCGTTCGGCGAATTCAAGGACGATGCCGCGGCGCTGGGCGCGGATCGTTTCATCGAACTGCCCGCGTTCGACCGGCGCAACTACGCGCCCGATGAAGAAGTGCGGGCGTTGACGGCATGCGTCTCGGCTTTCGCACCGGCGCAGATCTTCATGCCCGACAACGCGACCGGCGACGGCGATCTCGGCCGCCGTTACGCCGCGCGCGCCGACGCGTCGATTGCAACGCACGTCGTCGAGCTCGATGCGGCGCATGCCGCGTCGTATGCGCATGCGGGGCGCGCGGTCGCATCGCGTGCATTGCCCGATGTGGTTCTGCTTGCAGCCAATGCCGTCGATGCGAAGCTGCCTTTCGTCGGCGCGGGCGAGGCGGTGAATCCGGAGGGTATCGTGCCGGCATCGAAAGCGAGCGCGTACGTCGATCTCGGCATCGAGGAAATGGACGCCGCGCAGGTCGCGCTGGAAGAAGCGGACTTCATCGTGTCGGCGGGCAACGGCGTGTCCGACATCGCCGCTTTCGAGGCACTTGCGGGCACGCTGGGCGCGGCGATCGGTGCGAGCCGCGTCGCCGTCGACGATGGCAAGTTCACGCGCGACAAGCAGATCGGCGCAACGGGCAAGACCGTGGAAGCGAGCGTGTATATTGCGTTCGGCATTTCGGGCGCCGTGCAGCACTTGCAGGGCATCAAGGATTGCCGTCACGTGATCGCCGTGAATCTCGATGCGAGCGCGCCGATTGCGAAGCGCGCGAACCTTACGATCGTCGCGGACACACAGGAAACGATCAAGGCGCTGACCGATGCCGCCGCCGCCGCGCGCGCCGCGCGTGCCAACGGCACATCGATCCTGCAGACCGCGCGCGTGGCCGAAGGAGTTGCAGCATGAAAATCGCCGTTCTGGTTTCCACCGGCCGCCATCCCGTCAGCGGCACGGCGCGCTACAGCCGCAACGATGCGGCCGCGTTGACGATCGCCATCGACATTGCCAAAGCGCAGCGCGCGCAACTCGACGTGCTGCACGCAGGCGATCCCGCGAATCCGGCGCTCGCCGAATATCTCGCGCTCGGCGCGCCGAAAGTCGAAGTGCTCAACACGCAAGGCGACGCGTGCGCCGCGCTCGGCGCGCGGCTCGCGGGTTATGACCTCGTGTTCACCGGCACGCGCGCCGAAGGCGCATTCGACAGCGGCACGCTGCCTTACAAGCTCGCGGATGCGCTGAACGTTCCGCTCGTCGGGGCGGCCGTCGATGTCAGCGTGACGCAGGAAGGCGTGGAAGTGCGCCAGTTCATGCCGAAGGGTTTGCGCCGCCGCGTGCGCACGACGCTGCCCGCGCTCGTCGCGGTGCATCCGCTCGCCAACGCCGCGCCGCGCTATGCGTATGCGCGCATGCGTGAAGGCCACGTCGCGCCGGTCGCCGCGAGCGCCCCCGCCGACAAGGAAGCTGCGGCATGGAACGTCGGCCCCATCACGGCGAAGCCGAAGAAGCTGGCCGCGCCCGAGAAGCGCTCGGGCCACGCGCGCATGCTCGGCGCGACGACGACCGAAAGCCGCGGCGGCAGCGTCGTAATTGAAGGGAGTTCCGTCGAAAAAGCACAAGTGATTCTGGCGTATTTGCGCGAGCATCAACTCGTCGATTACTGATTTTCAGCCCAGCCGGGCGACCCACACAAGAAAGCAGCAGCCCGCGTTCAAAGGTGTTTGGCGGGGCACCAGACGTGACGCAAAACGGAGCACACGATGAAAGTTTCGGCAGACGTTCGCGCTTTGATCGAACGCCGCAAAAAGGGCCACACGCTCGAGGCCCCGTTCTACACGAGCGAAGAAATCCACGCGCTCGACCTCGATGCCATTTTCCGCAAGACCTGGATTCAGGTCGCCGTAGAACCGGACATTCCCGAGCCGGGCGACTACACCACGATCGAGATCGGGCACGATTCGATCCTGATCGTGCGCGACGACGACATGGAGATCCGCGCCTTCTACAACGTGTGCCGCCATCGCGGCGCGCGCCTGTGCAATCAGGAGAAGGGCTCGCTCGGCAATATCGTGTGCCCGTATCACAGCTGGACTTACAACCTCTCCGGCGACCTGATGTTTGCCGAGCATATGGGCGACCAGTTCGACCGCTGCAAGCACAGCCTGAAGAAAGTGCACGTGCAGAATCTGGCCGGCCTCATTTTCATCTGCCTCGCCGACGATCCGCCCGCCGACTTTGCCGTGATGCGCGAAGCGATGGAGCCGTATCTTGCGCCGCATGGCCTGAAGGACTGCAAGATCGCGGCGAGCATCGACATCGTCGAGAAAGGCAACTGGAAGCTCACGATGGAAAACAATCGCGAGTGCTATCACTGCGTCGCGAACCATCCGGAACTGACCATTTCGCTCTATGAATATGGCTTCGGCTATCAGCGCTCGCCTGCCAACGAGGAAGGCATGGCGGCGTTCGAGAAGACCGTCGAAGAGCGCACGAAGCAATGGGAAGCGATGTGCCTGCCGTCCGCCGAAATCGAACGCCTCGCCGATCTCGTCACCGGCTTTCGCACGCAACGGCTGCCGCTCGACCGTGAAGGCGAATCGCAGACGCTCGACGCGAAGGTCGCATCGAAGAAGCTGCTCGGCGGTTTCGAGCGCGCGGACCTGGGCGGGCTGTCGTTCTGGACGCAGCCGAATTCATGGCATCACTTCATGAGCGATCACATCGTGACGTTCTGCGTGATTCCGCTTGCATCGGGTGAAACGCTCGTGCGCACGAAATGGCTCGTGCACAAGGATGCGCGCGAAGGCATCGATTACGACGTCGACAACCTCACGGCAGTGTGGCGCGCGACGAACGATCAGGACCGCACCCTCGTCGAGTATTCGCAGCTTGGCGTCGCCAGCAACGCGTACGAGCCGGGTCCGTATTCGCCGTTCACGGAAGGCCTCGTCGAGAAGTTTTGCGAGTGGTACATCGGACGTCTTGCCGATTACGCCGATACGCCGCAACACGGCGTCGATGCGTCGCACGGCGAGAAAGTCGTTTCCTTCATGCGCTAAAGCAGTCGTAGCAGGAGCAGAACATGATGCGCGATCAGGCTACGTTCGAGCCGACCGAAAGCCGCGTGACCCAGCCGAAATTCTGGGGAACGCTGCCCGTGCGCTGGGACTGCGACACCGACGAGACGCTCGTCTGCTGTCACGTCCGGCAGGAAACGCACGACGTCAAGAGCTTTTTCTTCAATGCGCCCGGCGAGCGCACGTTCGTATTCGAGCCGGGGCAATTCATCACGCTCGAACTCGATATCGACGGCGAGCAGATCAACCGCTGCTACACGATCTCGTCCGCGCCGACTCGCCCGCACACGATCTCCATCACGGTGAAGCGGGTGCCGGGCGGCAAGGTGTCGAATTGGCTGCACGATAACGTCGTCGCGGGCTCGACCGTGCGCGTGCTCGGGCCGTCGGGCGAATTCACGTGCGCGCGTCATCCGTCGCGCAAGTACCTGTTTCTGTCGGCGGGCTCGGGCATCACGCCGCTCATGTCGATGAGCCGCGCGCATCACGAGCTCGGCGACGATGCCGACATCGTGTTCGTGCACAGCGCGCGCACGCCCGACGACATCATCTTTGCGCGCGAGCTCGATCTGATCGCGTCGAATCACAAGAACTTCCGCACGTCCTTCGTATGCGAGCGTATCGGCGCGCGCACGAGCTGGCCGGGCGTGACGGGCTTTCTGAGCCTGCCGTTGCTCAAGCTGATCGCACCGGACTTTCTCGAGCGCGAAATCTTCACGTGCGGCCCTGCGCCATACATGAAGGCGGTGCGCGACCTGCTCGACGAAGGTGGTTTCGATCGCAAGCATTATCACGAGGAGAGCTTCTCGTTCGGTGTCGTCGAAGACGTCGCGGCGGAGCTGACGACTGCGCATGTCGCCGATGCGCTCGCGACGCAGACGGATTTCGTCGAAGCGCGTGAAGAAGCGGCCGGTTTCGAACCGGCGCCGATTGAACCGATCTCGACGATCGAGACGATCGAAGTCGCGCCAGTCGAAACGAGGTTCAAGGTGAGCTTCGCGAAGAGCCGGCGCGACATCGAATGCGGCAGCGGCGAACACGTGCTCGATGCCGCGAAGAAAGCGGGCGTGCGTCTGCCTTCTTCGTGCACGCAGGGCATGTGCGGCACCTGCAAGGTGAAGCTCGTGTCCGGCGAAGTGAGCATGAAGCACGCGGGCGGCATTCGTCAGCGCGAGATCGATCAGGGCATGGTGCTGCTGTGCTGCAGCAAGCCTTTGAGCGATCTCGTCGTCGATAAGTGAAGTCCTCGGACCCTGATCGGGGTGCGTCGTTTCTTGACAACTGAGTGTCGGAAAAGTGCGTTACGGGCCAATTCTGGCTGGTGATTCTGTTCGCTACACGGCGTGGGGCCGCAAAGGGGAAACCAAATGAAACCGATGAGAAGAATGCTCGTACTTGGGGCGATGACCGCTGCCCTGGCTTCGAGCTTTATGGCAAGCGCCGCGGATAAGCCGACGATCAAGATCGGTTACGTCGAGGGCTGGGACGATAGCGTTGCGACGTCGAATGTCGCGGCACGAGTCATCGAGAAGAAGCTGGGTTATCCGGTGCAGCTCGTGCCGGTGGCGGCGGGCGTGATGTGGCAGGGCGTCGCGCGCGGCGATCTGGATGCGACGCTTTCGGCGTGGCTACCGGTCACGCATGGCGCGTACTGGAACAACTTCAAGTCGAAGGTCGTGAATCTGGGGCCGAACTTTCAGGATGCGAAGATCGGTCTGATCGTGCCGGAGAATGTCGACGTCAACAGCCTGTCGGATCTCGAAGCGAAGAAGGCGGAATTCGATTCGCGCATCGTCGGCATCGACGCGGGCGCGGGCGTGATGCAGAAGACGAGCGAGGCCATCAAGGCCTACAACCTCGACTACAAGCTGCTGCCGAGCTCGGGTTCGGCGATGACGGCGGAACTGGCGCGTTCGGAAGCGGCCAACAAGCCGATCATCGTGACTGGCTGGAAGCCGCACTGGATGTTCGCCAAGTACAAGCTGAAATTCCTTGAAGATCCGAAGAAGGTTTTCGGCGATGCCGAGCACGTGGATAGCGTGGTCAATCCTGATCTCGAGAAGAAGGCGCCGCAGGTGGTGGCCTTTTTGAAGAAGTTTCAGTGGAAGCCAGGCGAGATCGATAGTGTGATGCTTGCTACGCAGAATGGTGAGAAACCGCAGGCGGCGGCTGATGCCTGGATCAGCGCGCATGGGGATCGGGTGGATAGCTGGACTAAGTGAGGTTTTTTTGCGTTGGGCAACGCTGGAGCGTCGTGGGTTTTATTTCCTGCGGCGCTTTTTTTTTCGCCGGATCCCGTTTTGTTATTGGTTTATTAGCGTTGCCCCTGTGCGGGGCGGCAGTCACTTTCTTTGCTGCTGCAAAGAAAGTAACCAAAGAAAGCAGCTCGATATGCCCGCGGTCACACGCAGTTTGGCCATGCTTGCCAGGCGATCGTGGGCTGCCTAAGTGTCGCCCTCAAAGGTCTGACCGGGCTTGGCTCGCGCACGGTCTGTCGCCTCGCACCGCTTGACTCACTGGCTCAGCGCCAAATGGCTCCGGCCCGCTTCGCGGCCGTTGGGTCAATCGGGTCCGCCCGTAATGTCTTGCTAATGCTTCCATCTCACTGCGTGGGTGCTTCGTTGGTTTCCCTTGTAGACCCAGCGGCAGCGCGTAGCGCTGTGCCGGCGCTATTTGGTGCTGAACCAGCAAGTGGAGTGGTGCGATGAGACAGACCGTGCGCGATCCAAGCGCGGTTGGGCCTATGAGGGCGACACTTAGGCAGCCCACGATCACATGGCAAGCATGGCCAAACTGCGTGTGACCGCGGGCGTGTGGAGCTGCTTTCTTTGGTTACTTTCTTTGCAGCAGCAAAGAAAGTGACTGCCGCCCCGCATAGGGGCAGTGCTAATAGACCACAAACAAAACGGGATCCGGCGAAAGCCGTTCTTCGGGGCAGCGCTAATAAACCAAAAAGAACCCGGAATCCGGCGCTACCGCAAAACCACCGTCCGCTCCCCATTGATAAACACCCGCCGCTCGATAAACGCCTTGACAGCCCGCGCCAGCGTAATGCACTCCACATCCCGCCCGGTAGCCAACAACCGCTCCGGGCCATAAGAATGATCGACCCGCTCGACTTCCTGCTCGATGATCGGCCCTTCATCGAGATCATCGGTGACGAAATGCGCCGTCGCGCCGATCAACTTGACCCCTCGCGTATGCGCCTGATGATAAGGCTTCGCACCCTTGAACCCCGGCAAGAACGAATGATGAATATTGATCGCACGCCCGGCAAGCTTGCGACTCGTCTCGCCAGAAAGAATCTGCATATACCGCGCAAGCACCATCAACTCCGCGCCTGAAGTCTCGAACAGATCGAGCAAACGCGCTTCCTGCTGCGACTTCGTATCGGCGGTGATCGGCAGATGGTGAAACGGCAAGCCATGCTGCTCGGCCAGATGCGCGAGATCAGTATGATTCGACCCGATACCGACGATATCCATCTTCAGCTCGCCCATGCGCCAGCGGAACAGCAAATCGGCGAGACAGTGCTCCAGCTTCGACACCATGATGAGCACCTTCGGCCGCACTGCGAGATCGTGCATCGCCCAGGTCATCGAGAAGCGCCCGGCAATCGGCTCGAATTCGCGCTTCAGCATCGCCAGATCGAGCGGCTCTTCAGGACGCGCGCCATGAAATACACAGCGCACGAAAAAGCGTTCCGATAAATCGTCATCGAAGACGGTGAGCTCGTCGATATAACCGTGATGCCGCTCCAGAAAACCGACGATGGCGGCGACCTGGCCCGCCGCGCTCGGGCACGAAACGGTAAGCACCAGTTGATCAAAGCGGGAATCGGCTGCCATGCGTGCTCCACATTCGAATGGTTGCAGCGCCGCGAAATGCGGCGAGCGTACGCGCTAGTAGAGCAAACGCGCGCTCGTCCCGGATAGAAGCGAACCGCCGAGCGAATAGTACGAAAGCGTCAGCCGGCGACGTCGCATTCGTCGAGCAGCCACTCGCTGAACGCGCGCACGGCCGCCGGCGGCTCGCGCGGCGTGACGAGCACGTAGCCGCGATCGGTGACGAGCGGCGCATCGCAGAGTGCGACGAGCTGCCCCGTCGCGACGAGTTCGTCGATGAGCGGCGCCCAGCCGAGCGCAATGCCCTGGCCCATCACCGCCGCATGCGCGACGAGCGCATAGCTGTTGAACGTGAAGCCGCCGTGCGTCGGCGGCGCCGTGAGGCCTTGCGCTTCAAACCACGCGCTCCACGAGAGCCAGCGCTCGGGAAAGGTCGGTTCGAGATGCAGAAGCGGCAGTCCGAGCAGATCGGCGGGCGACACGGGTTCGCTCCTGCCCGCGATCAGCGCGGGGCTGCATACCGGCATCACGCGCTCGGCAAAGAGCTTGACGGCGCTCTTCGTGCCCCATTCGGCTTGCGTATCGCCGAATACGATGACGACATCCGCATGATCGCCCGATGCGCTCGGCAGGCTCTGCGACGTGATGATCTTCACATCGACATCGGGCATCAGCGCCTTGAACTGCGGCAGGCGCGGCATCAGCCAATAGGTGGCGAAGCCGAAGTCCGTCGAGAGCGTAAGCGTGCGTTGCGCGTGACGCGCGCGGATCTCCGATGTCGCCGCGCGAATGAGGTCGAGCCCCTGACGCACCGCATCGAAAAGGCGGGCGCCGTCTTCCGTGAGCGTGACGCCGCGATGCCCGCGCTCGAAAAGCGGCGCGCCCAGCGATTCCTCCAGCTGCACGACGCGCTGGCTCACGGCGGGTTGCGTCGAGCCCAGCTCGCGCGCTGCTGCCGTGAAGCTCGCGAGACGCGCGGCGGATTCGAACATCGATAACGCCTGCATCGGTGGCAGGCGGTCCGGCCGCGGCATAACTCCCCCTTATGAACGCATAACGTTTTGCTGTCTTCACAGCCGCGATTTAAACGGCAATAGTGACGCTGAACGCTTCAATCAAAGATTCTATTCGAGGCACGCATTCATGCTTGAGACGAAACAAAATATCCTCGTGTTGATGGCCGATCAACTCACGCCCTTCGCGCTCTCCGCATACGGCAATCGCGTGACGAAGACGCCGCGCATCGATGCGCTCGCGAAAGAAGGCGTCGTGTTCGAATCCGCGTATTGCGCAAGTCCGCTGTGCGCGCCGTCGCGCTTCTCGCTACTCGCGGGCAAGCTGCCATCGAACATCGGCGCGTACGACAACGCCGCCGAATTTCCCTCCGAAACGCTGACCTTCGCGCACTATCTGCGCGCCGAAGGCTATCGCACGATCCTCTCGGGCAAGATGCATTTCTGCGGCGCGGATCAGTTGCACGGCTTCGAGGAGCGCCTCACGACCGACATCTATCCCGCCGATTTCGGCTGGACGCCCGACTGGCAGAACTCCGATGCGCGCCCGACGTGGTATCACAACATGAGCTCGGTCATCGACGCGGGTCCGTGCGTGCGCACCAATCAACTCGACTTCGACGACGAAGTGACGTTCACCGCGCGTCAGAAGCTCTTCGATATCGCACGAGAGCGCAATGCGGGCCGCGACGCTCGGCCTTTCATGATGGTCGCATCGCTCACGCATCCGCATGATCCGTATGCGATTCCGCGCAAGTACTGGGACATGTACCGCGATGAAGATATCGACATGCCTTCGTATCGCGATTCGCTCGACGCATGCGATCCGCATTCGAAGCGCCTGCGTCACGTGTATGAGGCGGACCGCACGCCTCCGACCGAGCAGCAGATTCGTCACGCGCGCCGCGCGTATTACGGCGCGGTGTCCTACGTCGACGATCAGTTCGCATCGATCCTCGAAGCGCTGGAACAGGCCGGCCTGGCCGACGATACGATCGTCGTCGTCACGTCCGATCACGGCGAGATGCTGGGCGAGCGCGGCCTCTGGTACAAGATGACGTTCTTCGAAGGCGGCTGCCGCGTGCCGCTCATCGTGCATGCGCCGAAGCAGTTCCGTGCGCGTCGCGTGGCGGAATCGGTCTCGCATCTCGACGTGCTGCCGACGCTCGTCGAGTTCGCGCGTGGAGAAGCGCCACAATCGTGGCCCGACAGCATCGACGGCCGAAGCCTCGTGCCGCATCTGCGCGCTAGCGGCGGCCATGACGAAGCGATCGGCGAATATCTCGCGGAAGGCGCGGTCGCGCCCATCGTGATGATCCGGCGCGGGCGCTTCAAATTCATTCACTCGAGCGTCGATCCCGATCAGCTCTTCGATGTGAAGGCGGACCCGTTCGAGCGCGAAAATCTCGCGGGCGATGAACGTCACGCCGCGCAAGTGGCCGAATTCCGCGCTGAAATCGCGCGCCGCTGGAACCTCGACGCGTTGCATCAGGACGTGCTGAAAAGCCAGCGGCGGCGCCACTTTCATTTCGCGGCGACGACACGCGGCACGATCCAATCGTGGGACTGGCAGCCTCACGTCGATGCGAGCCAGCGCTATATGCGCAATCACATCGATCTGGACGATCTCGAAGCGATGGCGCGCTTTCCCGCCGTCGAGCACTGAGAACGCGATTCCCTTCACCTTCATCATCCCATCCGACAGGAACGCACCATGAATAAGGGGTTCATCCATGCGCTCTTCGCCGCCGCGCTGGCGTGCGTGGCGTCTCACGCGTTTTCAGCCGAGCCGCAGGCCTGCACGCAGGTGCGCATGGCGGGGCCCGGCTGGACCGACATCGACGCGACCAACGCGATGAGCGGCATCGTGCTCAAGGCGCTGGGCTATCGGCAGAACGTCGCGAACCTGTCGGTGCCGATCACGTATCAGGGCATGAAGAAAGGGCAGATCGACGTCTTCCTCGGCAACTGGATGCCCGCGCAAGCGCCGCTCGTGAAGCCGTTCTTCGAGGAGAAATCGATCGACGTGGTGCGCCCGAATCTCTCCAACGCGAAGTTCACGCTCGCCGTGCCGGACTATGTGGCGGCGGCCGGCGTGCACTCGTTCGCGGACCTCGCGAAGAACGCCGACAAGTTCGATAACCGCATCTACGGCATCGAGCCGGGCGCGCCCGCGAATCAGAACATCAAGCGCATGGTCGACGACAAAGCCTTCGGCCTCGGCGACTGGAAGCTGGTCGAATCGAGCGAAACCGCGATGCTCACGCAAGTGGAGCGCGCGGTGCGCGACAAGAAGTGGATCGTGTTTCTCGGCTGGGAGCCGCATCTCATGAACACGAAGTTCAAGCTCGCCTATCTGGATGGCGGCGACAAATATTTCGGCCCGAACTACGGCGGCGCGACGGTCAATACGGTGGCCCGCAGCGGCTACGAGCAGCAATGCCCGAACGTGAGCCGGCTCTTCAGGCAGATGGCGTTCAACGTCGATCTTGAAAACGGCGTGATCGCCGACGTGCTGGAGAAGAAGACCAATGTCGATGCAGCCGCGACGGATGCGCTTAAGCGTCATCCGGAACTGCTGAAGTCGTGGCTCGACGGCGTGACCACGGCGAGCGGCGGGAACGGCCTGGAAGCCGTTCAGAGCGCGCTCGGGGTGAAGTGAAGGAAAAGAGACGAGAGAAGCGGAGAACTCGATCAGCCGAGCTGCATGCTGGCGCGATCCTGTACGCCCATCAGCACGGCGCGCATGGACGACTGGATCGCGACGAAATGCACCATCAGGCTGTCCGCCTGCTGGAAGTACCACGGCGTGTTGATGGTCATGCAGTCGAGGCCGTGCTCGAGCTTCCAGCCGAGCCGGTCGATCAGCAGGTTCGCGATGATCGTCTGGTCGCCGCCGTTCGCGTAAGTGGTCGATTTATCGGGCGCCGCGCTCACGTGCTCGTAGATCTCTTCGACGAACGCGATGGTCGCGGGCTTGCTGCGGAAACCGAGCACGCCGGCGTTGATGACCCACGGGCCGATGTCGTGCGCCGCGAGAATGTCGCGTCCGACGAGCAGCGGTTCGAGCGGCTCGCGCTGATTGAAGAAGAGGATATCGGCATCGACCCAGATCACCCATTCGTGATGCGGCAGATATTTGCGCAGGAACCACGGCTTGAGCCACGTGCCCGATGTGCCCGGCCCGACTTCGGCGGGCGTCTCGCGATAGACGTAGAGCGTGTAGCCGTGGCGTTCGCAATAGCGGCGCATGTTCCGTTCGGCGATTGCGCCGTACGCGCGCACGTTGGGCGTGTAGTACGTGACGAGCGCGATGGGCTTGCCGGGGTTATAGACGCTGCACGCCTCGTCCGGCGTCGCGCTTTGTGCCGGAAACTGCAGCAGCGGCAGGCCCTTCTGCTGACAGTCGTTGATGTGCCCTGCGAGCGCGTTGCGAAAGCTCGACGGGATGCCGCCGTAGACCGCTTCCTCGGCCACCACGATGGTCCAGAGGTGCGGGTACTTCGTCCAGACCGGTTCGAAGCGCGGACCGCAATGCATCGTGCACGTGATCCCGCCGCGTGCGCCGTGCGGCTCGATGTAGTCGAGCGACGAGAGCATCGCGACCTCGTTTTGCGGCGCGCCGCCGAGCTTGCATTGCCCGATGAAATAAACGATGAGCTGGCGGATTTCCGCCGTGTTGCGCCAGATCTGCACGGCCGTCTGATGCGCTTCGCCATTCCCGGATACGGCCATGAGCGTGTGTTGCCGTCCGTCGGCGATCGGTTCGACGGGATGCATATTCAGCACGATGCAGTCTTCGCCCATGCACACGAGCAGCGCCATATCGGCCATCTGACGCAGGTGATGCAGGACGGCTTCGTACTTGAGCAGCAAACGTTGTGAAGGGCAGGGTATGCCCGCCATCGAGATGGTGGCGTGGTCGTAACCCAGGCGCGCCGCGTAATGCTTGTGGTTGATGAGAACTTCGGGTGCTTCGGCTTGGAGGATGCTCAGGCAGCGGGTCGTCATATCGTTCGGATCGAATTCAGGTCGTGCGGCAATGCGGGTTTTTTACAGATTCGGAAGTATGGGAGCCATACCCTGCCGTGCATATCGGGCATGTCCGAAATCGAAAGAGTTCTATCGACGCCGCACGCCGCAATGCCGTAGTCGCAACTGGGCAGATTTGCGTCGCACCGGGTCGAGCCGCGACATATATGGGGCCTTATTTTTGACAACGTCGACGCAACGCATCTTCATCGCGTCGCATAGCCGCTCAAGGGCACTTCGGCAGTTACCGGCAACGTCAGCCTGGCGCTATGTCCTCACGCCGCGCGCGAGGCAGGGCATCGCTTTTTCCAACGCAATATCGATCAAGACGAGCAAAGGACCAGCATATGAAAAAAGGACATGCCGCGAAGATCGCCGGCCTCGCGTTTGCAGCGGGGACCGCGACCATGCCGATGGCGGCGCATGCACAAAGCAGCGTGACGCTCTACGGCATTCTCGATGCGGGCATCACCTGGGTGAGCAACACCGGCGGCTCGCACGTGGTGAAGTTCGACGACGGCATCTCCTACGGCAACCGCATCGGCTTTCGCGGCACGGAGGATCTGGGCGGCGGATTGCAGGCGGTTTTCGTGCTGGAGTCGGGCTTTCATCTCGGCAATGGCCAGTACGCATTCGGCGGCGCCGAGTTCGGCCGGCAGGCCTATGTGGGCCTCAAGAACCAGTGGGGCACGCTCTCGCTCGGCAATCAGCTCGACATGACCGAGGAGTTCGTCTATCTCTACAACATCTCGGCGTGGGCGAGCGGCTATGCGATTCACCAGGGCGACTTCGACCGCATGAACGGCGACCGCCTGCCGAACTCGATCAAGTTCCTGTCGAACAACTTCGGCGGCTTCACGTTCGGCGGCATGTATTCGTTCGGCAACCAGGCGGGCAACTTCCATCGCAACAGCGCGTGGAGCGTGGGCGCGCACTATGCGGCGAACACCTTCAACGTCGGCGCGGCGTACACGCAACTCAACAATCCCAACGGCATCTATGCGTTCGATCCCTACGCGATGATCGGCGCACGCACGTTCCTCGGCCAGCCCACCGTATCCGTCGATCCGGCGACGGGCGCCGTCACCGATCTCTACAGCGCGAACCCGTTCCCCGTCGATAAGCAAGGCGCGTTTGCCGTGGGCGCGGCGTGGACCATCGGCAACCTGATGCTGTCGGGGAACTTCACGTACACGACCATCAAGGGCCTCGGCCAGACGTCGCACATGCAGGTGTACGAAGGCGGCGCGTCATATAGCTTCATGCCCGACCTGAGTCTCTACGGCGGCTATCAGCACACGCGCTTCGAAGGCAATCACTGGAATCAGGGTTCGCTCGGCCTGCACTATCTGCTCTCGAAGCGCACCGATGTCTATGTCTCCGGCGACTATCTGCGCGCATCCGGTCCGATCGATGCGGTGATCGGCTACAGCTTCACGCCGTCGTCATCGAATACGCAGGCCGATGTGCGTGTCGGCATGCGGCATTCGTTCTAGGGAACAGACCTAAGCCGCGGCGAGCCGCGCGGGCAGGACGGCGCGCAGTGCGCTGCGGTCCTGCCTCGGGCTCGTGCCGAAGCGCGTGCGATACGTGCGCGAGAAATGCGACGGCGATTCGAAGCCGCACGCGACGCAGACGGCAAGTATCGACATGTCGGTCTGCTGAAGCAGTTCGCGCGCGCGCGTGAGGCGCAGGCCGAGATAGAAATGCGTCGGCGTGTCCTTCATCGACGCGCAGAACAGCCGTTCGAGCTGACGCCGCGTCACGCCGATGGATTCGGCAAGCGCATCGGGCGAGAGCGGCTCCTCCATATGCTGCTCCATCAGTTCGATCACCTGGATCAGCTTGCGATTGTGGATGCCGTAGCGCGCCGCGATCTGCAGACGCTGGTGATCCGAGCGCTGCCGGATGCGGCCCAGCACGAACTGCTCGGACACCTGCGCGGCGAGGCTCGCGCCGTGCTCGCGCGCGATCACGTCGAGCATCAGGTCGATCGAGGCCGTGCCGCCCGCGCACGTGATGCGCCGCGTGTCGATTTCGAAGAGCTCCTGACTCGTCTCGATAGCCGGATAGCGTTCGGCGAACGCCGCTGCCGCTTCCCAATGCAGCGTTGCGCGCTTGCCCGCGAGCAGCCCCGCTTCGGCGAGGATGAAGCTGCCGGTGTCGATGCCGCCGAGCGTCGCGCCTGCACGGTCGAGCCGCTTCAGCCAGTCGCCGATCGCGCGCGTGTAGCCCGAGAGCGGCTCGAATCCAGACACGACGAACACGGTGCGCGCGTCGCTCACCTGATCGAACGCGCTTTCGGCGTTGAGCGTGATGCCGTTGCTCGCGGCGACGGGCCCGCCATCGACGCTCAGAATATGCCAGCGATACAGGTCGCCCGCGAAGCGATTCGCGACGCGCAGCGGTTCGATCGCGGACATGAATCCGATCGACGAGAATTCGGGCAGCAGAAGGAAATGGAAATCGTGGGGCGCGGACATCGGATCGATAGCGACGGGTCGATGAGCAAGCCGTCCACGCTAGCAAGCGCAAAAAACGCGCGCAATCCGGCGCGCCCCGTAGGGCGGCCGGATTCGGTGCTACTTCTATGCGGAGTCAGGCGCTCGCGAGCGCGTTCGAGAGCGTCCGCGCGACGGTGGCGAGCTGCGGCTCGACGACGAGATCGGTGTGCCTGCCATCGACCTGCATGACCTGCAGGCCACGCTTCGCTACGCGCTGCCAGACCGGTAGCGGATCGCTGCGCGAGTTGTCGAGCAAGCTCGCGCGCACGTAGACGATCGGACCGCCTTCATAGCGGCGTGGCTTGTAGGTCGACATCGCGACGCGCATCGATTCGCGCACGCGCTGCAGCACGGGCGGCAGGGCGGCCGCATCGGGCGCGGGCTTGTGCGCCTGCTTGCCCATGCGCATGCGCACGCGGTCGGTGATGACCGCCGCCTTGCCGCGCATGTAGCCCAAACGCTGGCTCGCTTCGAGCGAGCGCAATTCGCGCAGCCGTTCCACGACCACCGCGGCCTGATAGCGCGTCCACTGTGACAAGGGCAGGCAGCGCGTGTGAACGTAGGTATCGAGCAGGCAGAGCATTTCGATCTTCTCGCCCGCCGCGACGAGCTGCTGCGCGATCTCGAACGCAATCAGGCCGCCGAACGAATAGCCGACGAGCGCATACGGCCCGCTCGGCTGCACCTCGCGCATACGCAACACGTAGTCGCGCGCCATCGCTTCGACGCTATGCTGCGGGGCTTCGTCGCCGTCGAGGCCGAGCGCCTGCAGGCCGTAGACGGGCCGCTCGTTCTGCACCATGCCCGCGAGCGTCAGGCACTCCATCACCGAACCGGTGATGCTGTGCAGCATGAAGAGCGGCCGGCCGCTGCCCGCGCGCATCTGCACGAGCGTCGAGTCTCCCGCGCGCATGTCCGCGCCGGCGACGAGAACCGCCGCGAGGCGCGCGATGGTGGGCGCGACGATCATCGTCGAAAGCGGCAGCGTGCGGCCGGTCGCGCGCTGCACGTCGGCGAGCATGCGCGCGGCGAGCAGCGAATGGCCGCCCAGTTCGAAGAAGTTGTCGTCGCGGGCGATGGGCGAGAAGCTGAAATGCTGCTCCCAGAGCGCGCACAGATACGCTTCGATCTCTTCGGCCGATTTGCCCGGCGCGGGCAGATCGCGCTTCACGCGCGTGAGCGACGGATGCTCGCGAATCTGATCGAGACATTCCGGATTGGCGAGCGACGAAACGTTGCGCGCGGGCAGCCCGTTGACCGCATCGCGCGCGGCCGCTTCCGACGGCTTGTTGTTGTGCGTGACGGGCAGGCCGTCGACTTGCGCGATCACGTCGGGCACGAGCGCGGCGGAGCCCTGGCGCGTGAGGTCGCGGCGCACGCGCGCGGCGAGCGCAGCGTTCAGTTGCTCACCGGGCCGCAGCACGAGCAGGAGCACGATACGCTGGCCTGCATCGCCCGCATTGGCGCCGGTCTGGGCCACGACCATCGCATGACGGATTTCGTGAATCTCGCTCAGGATGCGGTAGATCTCGCCCGGGCTCACGTTGATGCCGCGCACGTTGAGCACGCCGTCGCTGCGCCCGTGCAGGCGCGCGGAGCCCTCCGGCGAGAACTCGATGACGTCGCCGTGCGTCCACACGCCTTCGTTGGCCGCGAAATAGGCCTTGTGAAAGCGCGAGCCGTCGTCGTCGCCGAAGAAACCGAGCGGCCTCGACGGGAAGGGATTCGTGCAGACGAGCTCGCCCGGCATGATCGTGCTCGCGCCCTGATCGAACGCCTGCACGTCGAGGCCGAGACTCTTGCACTGCGCTTCGCCCGCATAGACGGGCAGATTCGGATTGCCGAGCACGAAGCAGCCGATGATGTCCGTGCCGCCCGAAATCGATTGCAATTGCAACTGCTTCACGTGCTCGTAGACCCACTGGAACTGCGAGTCGTAGAGCACGGCGCCGGTCGACATCATCGCGCGCAGTGCGGAGAGATCGAACTGCGCGGCGGGCTCGATGCCCGCGTCCTCGCTCATCTTCAGATAGGCGGGACTCGTGCCGAAGACGGTCGCGCGTTCGCGGGCGACGAGGCGCCAGAGCGTGTCGACGGCGGCCACGGGACCGTCGTAGGTGATGATCTCGACGCCCGACGCGAGCACCGACATCTGCCAGTTCCACATCATCCACGAGCAGCTCGTGTGGAAGAAAAGCTTGTCGCCGGGACCGAAGTCGCTGTGCAGGCGATGCTCCTTCACGTGTTCGAGCAGCGTGCCGCCCGCGCCGTGCACGATGCATTTCGGCTTGCCCGTCGTGCCCGACGAAAACATGATGAAGAGCGGATGATTGAACGGAAAGCGCTTCCATGCGAAGCGCATCGCGTCGCCTTGCGCGATCAGCGAGCGCAGTTCGTGCTGGCGCTGCGTCACCGTGCTTGGCAGCTCCATGTCTTCGAGGCAGACGATGTCGGTCAGCGACGGGAGTTGCGCGGCGACTGCCGCAACGTGTCCCGAGAGCGAGCCGCCGGTGTCGAAGGGGCGCTGCATCGTGTGCGCGAACATCATCGTCGGTGCGAGCGGCGCGAAGCGATCGAGAATCGCCTGCACGCCGTTTTCCGGCGCGGCCGTCGAGAGCGTTGCGCCGAGCGCGGTGACGGCGAGCGCCGCGGTGATCGCCTCGCAGTCGTTGCGCATGATCGCGACCACGCGGTCGCCTTGCGTCAGGCCGAGTTCGGAGAGCGCCTGCGCGAGGCGCACGACGCGCTCGCGCAACTCGCCGCGCGTATAGGTGACGCGGCTGCCATCGGCGAAGCACGAGGTGATGGCGGGGGCGTCATCGGGCGCAATGCGTTTGCCGAGCAGATTCTCGGCGTAATTCAATTCGATATTGGGGAAAAACCGTGCGGTTTCGCATTGATCGCCGATGCAAACCGGCTCATCGGATCCCGACCATTCGAGTCCATGCGCCGATTCGAGAAAGCATTTCCAGAATTGGCGATATTCACGGGCTGAATAGACGTGTAATGCCGAATAGTCGGTGAATCGCTCGCCGGTCGCTTTCTGGAAGGCCTCGGTAAAGGCCGTCATGCGCGATGCGGAAATCTGGTCGGCGGAAGGCGAGAACAGCGGTTCGCGCGCGTACAGCCGCGCACTCTCTCGGATGGCGTCTTGACGGTCCATTATCCAGGCCTTTGATTGGAAGCGTGCAGTAAACAACATGTGCCCGGCGGCATCGCGGGAAACCTCTCCATTTCCTTTGGCCGAGCCATTGCGAGCCGAGCATAACCCTTTGCCCGCACATTACCCGGTTAGAAATCCTTGCTATGTGCGACCAACCACAGACGCTGTGGCGTTTCGGCAAAGATTGACCTTGCGCAAGCGCGCCGGACATGTATTCGAATGATTAAGTGCGGCAATAAATACGCATCCGTACCGAACTCATCAGTTCAATGCGCGTTAACGCTGAGACGCGCGTCCGGCGGACGTGCATCCGCAAGAGAACGTTGCGGCGAGGTCGCAAGCGGTCAAGTCACGGTCGCACGCGGGCGTTCGGGCGCTTTTATGCGGCGGTACTTTTGATGCACGCCGGCACTCGAACCGGCGCATCGATTCAACCCTCCACGGAAGGCTCGTTATGACACAACGCCTGATTTCCACTCTGCTATTCGCCGGCGCATGCGCCGCGTTCGTCGCGCCGGGCGCGCACGCGGAGGACGCGAGTTGCCGCACGGTGCGCTTCGTCGATATTGGCTGGACCGACATCACGTCGACGACGGCGCTTGCCTCGGTCGTCTTCGAAGGGCTCGGCTATGCGCCGCGGACCACGGTCGCCTCGGTGCCGATTTCGCTCGCGGGCCTGAAGAGCAAGCAGATCGACGTGTCGCTTGGTTACTGGTGGCCAGTGCAGCAAAAGGCGGTCGAGCCGTTCCTCGAAGCGAAGAGCATCGAGAAGCTCGAGCCGCCGAATCTGTCGGGCGCGAAGGCGACGCTCGCGGTGCCGAGCTACGCGTATGACGCGGGCATCAAGACGTTTGCGGATATCGCGAAGCATCGCGATGAGCTGGGCGGCACGATCTACGGCATCGAGCCTGGCAGCAGCGCGAACGCCAAGATCCAGAAGATGATCGACACGAACCAGTTCGGACTTGGCGGATTCAAGCTCGTGCAGTCGAGCGAGGCGGGAATGCTGGTGACGGTCGAGCGCGCGATCCGCGAGAAGAAGCCTGTTGTGTTTCTTGGCTGGGAGCCGCATCCGATGAACATTCAGATGAAGATCAACTATCTCGCTGGTGGGGATGAGGTGTTCGGGCCGAACTATGGCGAGGCGCGGGTCTATACGCTGACTAACACGGACTTTTTGACGCGGTGTCCTAATGCGGGGAAGTTTGTTTCCAATTTGCGGTTTACTACCGATCTCGAGAATCGGTTGATGCAGCCTGTGATGAACAAGGAACGGCCTTCCGATGCGGCCAAGGCTTATCTCAAGCAGAATCCGCAGGTGTTGGATGCGTGGCTTGCAGGCGTCAAGACTGTGGATGGGAAGGAGGGGCTGCCGGCGGTTCGGCAGTATTTGGGGCTTTGATTTTTTTGTTTTTCGGCGGATCCCGCTTTGTTATTGGTTTATTAGCGTTGCCCCTATGCGGGGCGGCAGTCACTTTCTTTGCTGCTGCAAAGAAAGTAACCAAAGAAAGCAGCTTGTTAGGCCCGCGGTCACACGCAGTTTGACCATGCTTGCCAGCCGATCGTGGGCTGCCTAAGTGTCGCCCTCATAGGCCCAACCGCGCTTGGATCGCGCACGGTCTGACTAGCTAGTTGTTCAAACGCGCTGGTTCAGCACGAAACAGCGCCGGCACAGCGCTACGCGCTGCCGCTGGGTTTGCAAGGGACAACCTCGGTCGGCACTTACAGTGAGATGGAGGCGTTAGTAAAGAAAGTTCGGGCAAACCCGATTGACCCAACGGCCGCGAAGCGGGCCGGAGCCATTTGGTGCTGAACCGCTCCGCTGTGCGACGCGCGGTGACAGACCGTGTGCGATCCAAGCCCGGTTAGTCTTGTGAGGGCGACACTTAGGCAGCCCACGGTCACCTGGCAAGCGTGGCCAAACTGCGTGTGACCGCGGGCGTGTGGAGCTGCTTTCTTTGGTTACTTTCTTTGCAGCAGCAAAGAAAGTGACTGCCGCCCCGCACAGGGGCAGTGCTAATAAACCAAAACCAAAACGGGATCCCAAGAAGGCGCAAGCAACCAGGAAAAAGAAGGAACCCTAACCAACCCGAGGAAGCAAAAACCCATGAACTACGAAGTGATAGTAACGTGCGCAGTGACGGGCGCCGGCGACACCACCGGCAAGCACCCTGCAGTCCCCGTAACGCCGAAGCAAATAGCCGAAGCAGCAATAGAAGCGGCCCGCGCCGGCGCCACAGTCGCCCACTGCCACGTCCGCGATCCGAAGACTGGAAGAGGCAGCCGCGACCCGGCGCTATACCGGGAAGTGGTAGACCGCATCCGCTCCTCCGACACCGACGTCATCATCAATCTGACCGCAGGCATGGGCGGCGATCTCGAGATCGGCCCGGGCGAGGAGCCGATGCGCTTCGGCAAAGGCACGGATCTCGTCGGTGGCCTCACGCGCCTCGCCCACGTCGAAGAACTGCTGCCCGAAATCTGCACGCTGGATTGCGGCACGCTCAACTTCGGCGACGGCGACTACATCTACGTATCGACACCCGCGCAGCTACGGGCCGGCGCCAAGCGCATCCAGGAACTCGGCGTGAAGCCCGAACTGGAAATCTTCGACACGGGTCACCTGTGGTTCGCCAACCAGCTGCTCAAAGAAGGCCTGCTCGACGACCCGCCGCTCTTTCAACTGTGCATGGGCATTCCGTGGGGCGCGCCGCCCGACACCGGCACGATGAAAGCCATGGTCGACAACCTGCCGCCCGGCGCGCACTGGGCAGGCTTCGGCATCGGCCGCATGCAGATGCCGATGGTCGCGCAGGCGATGCTGCTCGGCGGCCACGTGCGCGTCGGTCTCGAAGACAACCTGTGGCTCGATCGCGGCGTGCACGCGACCAACGGCTCGCTCGTGCAGCGCGCGGTCGAAATCATCGAGCGTCTGGGCGCACGCGCGCTCACACCCGCCGAAGGACGCAGAAAGCTCGGACTTCCCCCGCGCGGCGAACGTCCGCTGGAAAAGCGCATCGCCGAACAATTCGCCTGACAAGACAAGGACACATCGACATGCAAGTGAAGCAATTCGCCGCGCTCGGCGCGGGTGTGATCGGCAGCGGCTGGGTGGCGCGCGCGCTCGGAGCAGGCCTCGACGTCACCGCGTGGGACCCGGCGCCCGGCGCCGAGGCGCAGCTTCGCGCGAACGTCGCGAACGCGTGGCCGGCGCTCGAACGCGCTGGACTGGCCAAGGGCGCATCGCAGGAGCGGCTGCGTGTCGTATCGACGGTCGAGGAATGCGTCGCCGACGCGGACTTCATCCAGGAAAGCGCGCCCGAGCGCGAGGAACTGAAGCTCGCGCTGCACGAGCGCGTGAGCCGCGCGGCGAAGCCCGATGCGATCATCGCGTCGTCGACGTCCGGGCTCCTGCCGAGCGATTTCTATGCGCGCGCCGTCAATCCCGGGCGCTGCGTCGTCGGACATCCGTTCAATCCGGTGTATCTGCTGCCGCTCGTCGAAGTGCTCGGCGGCGAAGCGACGTCGGGCGAGGCGATCGATGCGGCAATGAGCTTCTACGCATCCATCGGCATGCGGCCCTTGCGCGTGCGCAAGGAGGTGCCGGGCTTCATCGCGGACCGCCTGCTCGAAGCGCTCTGGCGCGAGGCGCTGCATCTCGTGAACGACGGCGTCGCGACGACCGGCGAAATCGACGATGCCATCCGCTACGGCGCGGGCATCCGCTGGTCGTTCATGGGCACGTTCCTTACGTACACGCTGGCGGGCGGCGAGGCGGGCATGCGACACTTCATGCAGCAGTTCGGCCCTGCGCTCGAATTGCCGTGGACGAAGCTCGTCGCGCCGAAGCTGACCGACGAGCTCATCGACCGCGTGGTCGAGGGCACGTCGCGGCAGACGAGCGGGCGCGGCATCAAGGAACTGGAGCGTTATCGCGACGACTGCATCGCGAGCGTAATCGAGGCGATCGCACAGGCGAAAGCACGCCACGGCATCGAAGACTAGAGGAACGACGACGATGATCTATCGCGATACGGTCAAACCCGAATGGGTCGACTACAACGGCCATCTGCGCGATGCGTTCTACATGCTGATCTACAGCCTCGCGACCGATGCGTTCATGGACCGCATCGGTCTCGACGACGCGGGCCGCCGCGCGAGGCAGCGCACGCTCTACACGCTCGAAGCGCACATCAGCTATCTGCGCGAAATCAAGGAAGGAGCGGCGGTGCGGGTCGTTGCACACGTGATTGCGCACGACAAAAAGCGCATCCATCTATACATGGAGATGTTCGAGGGCGATGCCGCCGAGCCGGTGTCGGCGTGCGAGCAGATGATGCTGCACATCGATTCGAGCGGCGCGCCGAAGTCCGCATCGTTCGATGAAGACATCGCCGCGCGCATCGCCGCCGAGCCGGCCATCGCGCTCACGGATGCACCTTACGCCGGACGCGTGATCGGTTTGCCCGCGCGCGCTTCCTCGACGGCGCCGGCCTGAGCGCGCCACGTTCTCAGCAACAGCGCGTTGGTCACCACGCTCACGCTGGAGAACGCCATCGCCGCGCCCGCGAACATCGGATCGAGCAAGCCGAATGCCGCGAGCGGAATGCCGATCAGGTTGTAGACGAACGCCCAGAAGAGGTTCTGCCGGATCTTGCGGTACGTGCGCCGCGAGATGTCGATTGCATCAGCGACGAGCGCCGGATCGCCGCGCATCAGCGTGAGGCCGGCCGCTTCGATCGCCACATCGGTACCGCTCGCCATCGCGATGCCGATGTCGGCGGCGGCGAGCGCGGGCGCGTCGTTGATGCCGTCGCCGGCCATCGCCACGATGCCGCCCGCCGACGCCTTCAGTTGCGCGACGACGCGCGCCTTGTCGTCGGGAAGCGTCTGTGCGAACACGAGATCCGATGGAATGCCCAACGCACGCGCGACGCTTCGCGCGCTGCCTTCGTTGTCGCCGGTGACGAGCGCGCTTTTCACGCCCATGCTCGCCAGGCGTTCGACGGCGGCACGCGCGGTCGGCTTCATCGTGTCGCCGAATGCCAGCAATGCAAGCACGGCGCCATCGAGATCGATGAGCCAGGAAATCGTGTTGCCCTGCGCCTCCAGTTCGCGCGCCCGCGCTTCGAGCGATGCCGGCACGCCCGCGCCCAGTTCCGCGACCCAGCGCGCGCTGCCGATCGCGACGCGCCGCGCCCCGACCTTCGCCTCCACGCCGCGCCCGGCCACCGCGCGCGCCGCACTCGCCTCGAAACGCGGCGCGTCGTTCGCGGCGGCCACGACGGCCTTCGCCAGTGGATGCTCGCTCATGCGCTGCACGGCGGCGGCGAGCCCGAGCGCTTCGGCCCGGTCCTGCCCGGGCGCGGCATCGAACGCGACGAGGCTCGGCCGGCCGACGGTCAGCGTGCCCGTCTTGTCGAACGCGACGATCCGGATCGCATGCGCCTGCTCGAGCGCCTGCGCGTCCTTGATGAGAATGCCCTGGCGCGCCGCGACGCCGGTGCCGGCCATGATCGCGGTTGGCGTCGCCAGGCCGAGCGCGCACGGGCAGGCGATCACGAGCACCGCGACCGCGTCGAGCAGCGCCGTTTCGGCGCCTGCGCCGTGCAGCAGCCAGCCGGCGAGCGTGACGAGCGCGATCGCCAGAATCGCCGGCACGAACACCGCCGATACGCGATCGACGAGCCGCTGAATCGGCGCCTTCTCCGCCTGCGCCGATTCGACGAGCCGGATGATGCGCGCGAGCGTCGTTTCCGCGCCGATCGCCGTGGTTTCGATCGCAATGACCCCTTCGCCGTTGATCGAGCCGCCGGTCGCACGGGCGCCCGGTTCCTTCGCGACGGGCAGGCTTTCGCCCGTGATCAGCGATTCGTCGATATGCGTGCGGCCCTCGCGCACGATGCCGTCGACCGGCACGCGCTCGCCCGGCCGCACGATGGCGATATCGCCGACGCGCACATCGGCGAGCGCGACGTCCCGTTCGCGCGCCGGATCGTCGCGGTCGCGCACGCGTGCCTTGTCCGGACGCAGCGCATTGAGCGCGCGGATCGCGTCGGTGGTCTGGCGCTTCGCGCGCGCTTCCAGCCACTTGCCGAAGCGCACCAGCGTGATGACGACCGCCGACGCCTCGAAGAACAGATGCTCCGTCATGCCGCCGTGCGCGAACATCTGATAGACGGACAAGCCCCAGGCCGCCGACGTCCCGAGCGCGACGAGCAGGTCCATGTTGCCCGCGAACGCCCGCACCGCGCGATAGCCGCCGACGTAGAAACGCGCGCCGAAGCCGAACTGCACGACGCTCGCGAGCACGAGTTGCAGCCACGGATTCAGCGCGAGCCCGAACATCGGCGCGAGGAGCGGCACGGTGAGCACGGCGGCGGCGAACACCGCGGCGAACTCGCGATCGAATGCGGCCGGCGCGGCGGCGGGCGCGGCTTCGGGCAGAATCGGCGCGGCTTCATAGCCGGCCTTCGCGATGGCGGCGACGAGCTGATCGTCCGTCACGGCGCCGTTCGCGTGCACGGTCGCCTTCTCGGTCGCGAGATTGACCGCGACGCTTTCGACGCCAGGCACGCGCTTGAGCACTTTCTCGACGCGCGCCACGCACGAGGCGCACGTCATGCCGCTCACGGCGAGTTGCGCGGTTCTCGGATTCTCGGATGATGCTGTGGACATAGTGAAACGCTCCGGTCTGGCTGGGATCGCGCAGATCCCTCACGACACGAGTATCGACCTTCCAATGATTGGAAGGTCAAGGACGCAATGGACGGCGTCGTGCGATCGTGCAATACATCGAAAATCATCGTATTCGAAGGACGAAACGCGCGACATTCAGTGCTTTTGACCGGCATCTGGTGCATTCTTCGACCTGCCGGAGCGCTTTTATACGCTTCATCTTGCCTATCGTCAGCGGTTAAGTTAAAACCCGAATTTCGAGATAATGCTCGTGGCGCGCCGCGCGGGGATTCGGGGCGGCATCGAGCCGCTTGCGAGCGTGCCGTGAATCGATCCCGAACCGGATCGCGCGAAGACCCAAATCGAAAGAAGAACCGGATTTACATTCGAATGAAGAACAACCGACGCTGGACGTTTCCGCTCAACACCGCAACCTGGATGAGCGTGAGTCTCGCCGGCATGGCGCTCCTGGCGGGCTGTGCGACAAAGCAGCCCGAGGTGAAGCCGACCAGCACGGGCTGGGTGAAAAATCAGGTCGCCGACGCCTATACGTTCGGATTTCCGCTCGTCGCCTCAGACATCGCCCGCGAGCGTGCCAGCGGCCGCACCGGGCAGCCCGGGCAGACGCCGCTCAACACGTTCCGTCACGCGATCGCGCTGCCGCCCGCAGGCGCGGCGGGCTGGCCGAGCGTCGATACGCTCGAATCGACCGCCTGGCTCGATGTCTTTGCCGATCCGGTGATCGTCTCGTTGCCCGCCGCGCCGCACGGCCGCTATCTCGACGCCCGCGCGTTCGACGCGTGGACCAACGCGCTCTATTCCAGCGCCGACACGACGCCGTATCCCAAGATGCAACTGATCGCGTTCGTGCCCGCGGGCTGGACCGGCACGCTGCCCGCCGTTGCGACGCGCGTCGAGACGCGCACGCGTTACGTGTGGCTTTCGGTGCGCGTGCGCGTGAACGGCCCGCGCGATGTGCGCGAGGCGCGCAAGCTGCAGACGTCGATGCGCATCGACACGCTGACGCCCGCGAAGGGCTCGGCCGCCGATCCGACGCCGGCGGTGGCCGGCGCGTGGCCCGCGAACGGCGCGCGCCAGCCCGCGGTGCCGCCGCTGCCCTCCGCACTGGCAACGGTAGCACCCGGCGCGCAGGCCGAAGCGCTCGACGCGAACGCGTTCTTCGCGCGCCTTGCCCGCTCGCTCGACGACAATCCCGCCGCCACCGACGATGCCCACGCGATGAGCCAGCTCGCCGAACTCGGCGTGAAGCCCGGCGAGCCGGTGCAGTTCAGGAAGACCGATGCGCCGCTCCTCGATTCCGGCCTCGCCGATGCGCGCGAGCGGCTCGCGACGGTGCCGCCGAACGCGATCACGAAGAACGGCTGGACCTGGTTCGGCGATGGCGTGGGCATCTACGGCACGGACTACACGCTGCGCGCCTATCTCGCACGCCGCCAGACTGCGACGAGCACGAAGGAAGGCGAAGTGAAGCCGGTGACGCGCGTGGACAGCGAAGGCCACGCGCTCGACGGCACGAAAGCGTACACGCTGCACTTCGCGCCCGATCAGTTGCCGCCGGTGCGCGGCTTCTGGACGATCACCGCGTATACGAAGGACGGCGCGCTCGCGAACGAGACGCTGCCGCGCCTGTCGCTCTCCGACCGCGACCGGCTCAAGAAGAATCGCGATGGTTCCGTCGACGTGATCGTGTCGGCGAAGTCGCCGGGACGCGCGCGCGACGCGAACTGGCTGCCCGCGCCCGAAGGCGAATTCCAGCTCGCGATGCGTCTCTATGCGCCCAAGGCGCAAGCGAGCGACGGCACATGGGCGCCGCCGCCCGTTCACCGGCAGTGAGTCAGACTCGCGAAAGCAATCAGACTGAAACATGAAGGCCGCGATTTTTTCGCGGCCTTCATGTTTTTGATACGCGGTTTGGGCAACGTTTGCGAGCCGCCTCGTCGTATACTCGAACATCATCTTTCCGGGACGGCGAAGCTCGGGCGGCGCTCATACGGGCGGCCTGTCGCCGCGCATCGAATGTCAAGCATCACCAGGTCTTCTCTTGCCTCCGCCGGTCAAACCCTGCGCGGAGTCGTTCATGCGCGGCGCACGCGGCGCATCTTCATCGGCTTGCTGATTGCGTTACTCGTCATCGGCGCGCTCGGGTTTTTCGTCGCGCCGCCGGTCATCCGGCATATCGCCGAGCAGCAGCTCGCGCAGCAGCTCGATCGCCCGGTCAGCATCAGGCGCATCTCGCTCAATCCCTACACGCTCGATTTCGAAGCCGATGGCGTGCATATCGGCGAATCGCCCGCGAATCTCGCGAAGACGCCGGGCGCCCCGGCCGATTTCGTCGATGTGTCGCGGCTCGTCGTGCGCACCTCGTGGTCGTCGGTGTTCAGGCTCGCGCCGGTCGTCAATGAACTGAAAATCGATTCGCCGCGCATCAACGTCGTGCGCTTCGACGGCGAGCATTTCAACTTCTCCGATCTGATCGCGAAGTTCTCGAAGCCCTCGCCGACGCCCTCGGACAAGCCCGCGCGCTTCTCGGTGTCGAACATCCGGCTCGAAAATGGCCAGATCACATTCGATGACAGGCTGCTGAAGGCGAAGCACGTGATAGACCGCTTCGCGCTCGGCATCCCGTTCATCGCGACGCTGCCGTCGGCCACGGACATTTTCGTGACGCCGCTGTTGCAGGCGCGTATCGACGGCTCGCCGCTCGTCGTGAAAGGGCGCACCAAGCCGTTCGCGCAGTCGCGCGAATCCGAGATCGCGCTCACGCTCGATGGCCTCGACGTGCCGCAGATGGCGTCATACGCGCCGGCCTCGGTGCCGGTCGCAGTGAAGAGCGGCAAGCTGTCGACGGATCTCAACGTGAACTTCGCGATCTCGGGCGACACGCCGACGATCCGCATTGCAGGCACCGCCGATCTCGCCGATCTCGCCGTCATCGACAAGGCGAACGCGCCGCTCGTCGCGGCCCGCGCGCTGCACGTGAAGATCGCGAACGCAGAGCCGCTGCGCGACATCTATCACTTCGACGAAGTGACGCTGTCGAACCCCGATGTGCATCTCGCGCGCGATCCGGCGGGACAGTTGAATGTGCAGAAACTGGCCGGTCCCGCGCCGGCGAAAGACGCGAAGGAAGCGCAAAAGGCCGCGCCTCCGCTCGATCTGACGATCCGTCATCTCGCGATCGACGGCGGCAGGATCGCCCTCGATGACCAGTTGCTCAAGACACGCGCGCAGGGTGCGCTCACCGGCCTCGCCGTCACGCTCGACGGTTTCTCGACGCTCGCGAAGACCCCCGCGAAATACACGCTCAAGACCGCATTCGACAAGGGCGGCGCGCTCGATGCCTCGGGCAACGTGACGCTCGCCGCGAAGACGGCGGACGTGAAGCTGGCGCTGAACGCGTTGGCGCTGCCGCCGCTGCAGCCGTATCTCGCGAACCTGATGGCCGCGCGGGTGACGAGCGGCACGCTCGGCGCGAACCTGCCGGTGTCGGTCGACTGGAGCAAGCCGGATGGCGGCGTGCAGGTCGGCGCGGGCAATGTGAAACTCGATGCGCTCGCGCTCGTGCCCAATGCGGGCGGCGGCGCGCCGATCAAGCTGGCGTCGGCGGTGGCGAAGATCGGCAAGGTCGATGTATCCGCGCGCAACGCATCGCTCGACAGCGTCCAACTGAGCGGTCTCGCGCTCGACGCGACGCGCCGCAAGGACGGCAGCATCGATCTCGCCGCGCTCGCGGGGCCGCACGAGGCCGCGCCCGAGCAGACCGCGACGCGCAAGATCCAGAAGGCGCAGGCGGCCGGCCCGGCGTGGCGCTATCAGATCGGCGAGATCACGCTCGCCGATGCATCGGCGAATATCACCGACGAATCCACGGCGCGGCCGGTCAAGCTGCGCGTCGCGCCGCTCGCGGTGAACGTGAAGCAGTTCAGCGACGATCTGACCAAACCGCTCGCCGTCGATGGCAAGCTCACGTTGAACGGCCGTGGCGCGCTCGCGATCGGCGGCAATGTCACGGTCACGCCGCTCAAGCTCGCGCTGCACGTGAAGGGCGATCAGGTCGATGCCTCCGCGTTCGAGCCGTATTTCGGCGACAGGCTGAACATCGAAGTGACGAGCGCCTATCTGAACGCGAACGGCGATGTCGCGATGTCGGGCAGCGGCAAGACGCTCGCGGCGTCGTATAAGGGCGATGTTTCGTTGTCGGATGTGCGCATGCTCGACAAGGCGACGTCCGACCGCTTCGCGGGCTGGAAGCTGCTCGGCCTGACCAACGCGAAGGTGAACTACAGCGAGCGCGGCACCGATATCGACGCGGCGCGCGTGACCTTCGCGAAGTTCTACGGCCGCGTGCTGCTCGACGCGCAGGGCAGGCTGAACCTGAAGAGCGTGGTGGCGGGTGAGGGCGGGCCGCAATCGGTGACGCGCGGCGGAGCGAAGGAGGAAGGCGCGTCTGCGCCGGCGGCGGCGAGCGCGCCCGCGACTGTGCCGGTGAAAACCGCGTCGGATTCCGGGCCGCCGGTCAACATGCACTTCGGCCAGCTGGTGCTGCAGGACGGCCGCGTGACCTATACCGACAACTTCATCAAGCCGAACTACACGGCGAATCTCGTTGCGATCAACGGCACGATCGGCGCATTCGGCACGCGTTCGACGACGCCCGCGCCCGTCGATGTATCGGCGAAGCTGGCGGCGAACGGGCCGGTATCGATCAAGGGGCAAATCAACCCGCTGATCGAGAAGCCGGCGCTCGATCTGACGGCGAGCGCGCACGGCGTCGAGCTGACGAACCTCACGCCGTATTCGTCCAAGTACGCGGGCTATCCGATCACGAAGGGCAAGCTCAACGTCGATCTGCACTACATGCTGGCCGACAACAAGCTCACGGCGAACAATCATCTCTTCATCGATCAGCTGACGTTCGGCGATCACATCGACAATCCGACGGCGACGAAGCTGCCGGTGAGGCTCGCGGTGTCGCTCTTGAAGAATTCGCGCGGCGAGATCGACGTCAACATTCCGATTTCCGGGTCGCTCGACAATCCGGAGTTTTCGATCGGCGGGCTCGTGTGGCAGGCGATCGTGAATCTCGTGCAGAAGGCGGTGACCGCGCCGTTCACGCTGCTCGCGCACGCGTTCGGCGGCGGCAGCGGCGAGGATCTCAACTACATCGAATTCGATGCGGGTTCGGCCGCGTTGAACGATGCCGCGCAGAAGAAGCTGGATACGATTGCCAAGGCGCTGGTGGACAAGCCGTCGGTGCGAATGGACGTGACGGGCCGTGTCGATCCGAATACGGACGAGCCGGCGTTGCGGGCCGCGTGGCTCGACGGCCAGGTCAAGCGCGCGAAGGTGCGCGACATGTCCGACAACGGCGAGACCGTGGACTGGAACGCGATCAAGATATCGGATGCCGACTACGACAAGTATCTGGCGAAGGTGTACAAGTCGGCGGAGTTCAAGAAGCCGACCAACTTCATCGGCATGACGAAGACGGTGTCCGATGCGGACATGAAAGCGGCCTTGACGAAGAATGCGCCGGTGGATGACGGGTCGCTGCGCGATCTGGCGCAGCGTCGCGCGCAGGCGGTGCAGGAGTACTTCGACGGGAAGATCGACAGCAAGCGGATTTTTGTCGTCGCGCCGAAGATGTCCGCGGACGATATCAAGGACAAGGGGGCGGGTTCGCGCGTGGAACTCGGTTTGAAGTGAGTCGCGTTAGCCGTCTGGACGATCTGCATGAACAAGGGAATGCAAACTAGCATGGGCGATACCGAAAATCCGAAGGAAAACGGGAATCTGCCGATGGGAACACCTTATGAAAAGGACGTGGTGGCGTGGGCCTATGAACAGGCCGCGCTGCTGCGTGCAGGGAAGCTTGCGTCCATCGATATCGAGCATATCGCTGAGGAAATCGAGGACGTCGGTAAGAGTGAACAAAGGGAATTCGCGAGCAGGATGGCGATCTTGCTGGCGCATTTGCTGAAGTGGCAGTTTCAGCCGGAGCGGCGAACCAATAGCTGGACGAACACCATCCTGACTCAGCGCGCCGCAATCGAGCGACGGCTCAGGAAAACGCCGAGTCTGAAGCCGATGCTCACCGAAGAGGACCGGATCGCCGATATGTGGGGCGATGCGCGCGAACAGGCGGCGAATGAAGCGCGTATCGGTTTCGCAGATTTCCCGGAAAGCTGTCCGTGGACGATGTCCTCGGTACTGGAGCAGGGGTTTTTGCCCGAGTAACACGCCACGCGAGCCACGCGAGCCGCGCGAGGCTCGCGCTACCTTCAATGCGCCCCCGAAGCCGCCCCGCCCCCGCCTCCCTTCGCCACCTTCGTAATCCAGATTAGCGGAATGATCAAAATGAAGATCACCGCCGAGATCAGAAAGATATCGTTGAGCCCCATCATCGCGGCTTGCGTGTTGACGGTGAAATTGAACATCCCGCGTGCTTGCGCTTCGCTGACATCGAGTGTCGATTGCGATAGCCCGAGCGACTGCAGAAACGCCGGGTTGTAGACATTCGCCTGCTCGGTGAGCCGCTCGTGATGCAGCGCGATGCGGTTATCCCACGCGTTGCCCGCGAGCGAGGTGCCCACCGCGCCGCAAAACACCCGCGCGAAATTCGACAGCCCCGCCGCCGCCGGAATCTTCGACGGCGGCAATCCCGAGAGCACGATCGCTGTGAGCGGCACGAAGAACATCGCCATGGGGATGCCTTGCAGGAGCGTCGGCAGCACGAGATGCCACGTGTCGATCTCGATCACGTACTTCGAGCGCAGCCAGAACACGAACGCGAAACCGATGAACGCCATCGTCGCGATGATGCGCGCGTCGCTGCGCGGCAAGACCTTGCCCATCACCGGCGCGAGGATCACGGCGAAGATGCCGAGCGGCGCGGTGACGAGCCCCGCATCGACGGATCGATAGTTCAGATACTGCTGCATCCATTGCGGCAGCAGCACGAGATTGCCGAAGAACACGCCGTACGCGACCGAAATCGCCACCGTCCCGCCGAAGAAGTTGCGCCCCGCGAAAAGACGCAGATCGACGACCGGATTCGGGTCGGTCAACTCCCACACGACGAAGAACGCAAACGCGATGGCCGCGACGATCGCGAGCACCACGATCAGCGGCGACGAGAACCAGTCGAGGTCGCGGCCCTTGTCGAGCATGATCTGCAGCGACGCCACCCACGAAACGAGCAGCAGCAGACCGATGACGTCGATCGGCGCTTTGCGCGTCGGCGATTCGCGATCGCGGTAGATGAGCCACGTGACGCCCGCCGCGAAGATGCCCACCGGAATGTTGATGTAGAAGATCCACGACCACGAATAGCTGTCGGTGATCCAGCCGCCGAGCGCGGGACCGGCGATCGGCCCGACGGTCGCGGTCATCGCCCAGAGCGAAAGCGCCATCGACGATTTCTCTTTCGGATACGAGCCGAGCAGGATCGCCTGCGACAGCGGAATCAGCGGCCCGGCGACCGCGCCCTGCAACACGCGCGCGAACAGCAGCACCGGCAGATTCGGCGCGAGGCCGCACAGCCACGACGACAGCACGAACATCAGGATTGCGCCGACGAAAAGGTGCACTTGCCCGAGCCGCTGTGTGAGCCAGCCGGTCAGCGGAATGGAGACGGCGTTCGATGCCGCGAACACGGTGATGACCCACGTGCCCTCGTTGACGGACACGCCGAGATTGCCGGAGATCGTCGGAATCGCGACATTGGCGATCGACGAATCCAGCACGTTCATGAAGGTCGCGAGCGCCACCGCGAAGGTGGCGAGGACGAGCTGGCCGCCTGCGAGCGGCGCAGGCGGCGCAGGTGGCGATGCGGCGGCGGAACGGGGCGTCGTCGGCGTGCTCATGCGGCTCCAATGCTCGGGGCCGCGATGGTCGCGCCGCGGCCGAGAAGGTCAAGCCGCCAGTGTGCCTGCGCTCAAAAAAAGCTGCTGAAGCCGCCGCCGTGTCACTTCGCTGAAATATCGATATTGCCGAGATACTTCTTCGCGTACTTGTCGATGGTCCCGTCCGCCCGAACCTTCTCGATCGCCGCGTTGAGTTTCGCCTTCAGCGCATCGTCGCCCTTGCGCACGCCGTAAGCGATGCCGCTGCCGAGAATCTTGTCGTCGCGCACCGGCGCACCGACGAACGCGAAGCCTTCGCCGTCCGGCTTCGACAGGAACCCGGTCTGTCCGGCGGGCGCGAGCACGAGCGTCGCGTCGAGACGGCCGGACTTCAGATCCGCATATACCTGGTTCTGATCCTGATACGGCACGACCTTCACGCCTTCGTTCTCCCAGTGCGCCTTCGCGAACGTCTCCTGAATGGAGCCTTGCAGCACGCCCACGCTCTTGCCCTTCAACGATGCCGACGTCGGCTCCAGACCGCTGCCTTTCTTCGCGATCAGTTGCGTCGGCACGCGATACACGACCGTCGTGAAGTCGATCGCCTGGCGGCGTTGGTCGGTCGCGTTCATCGCGGAGTTGATCGCGTCGAACTTGCGGCCCTGCAGCGCGGGAATCAGGCCGTCGAACGACGTCTCGACCCACTTGCACTGCATCTTCGCGGCGGCGCAGACCGCGTTGCCGACGTCGATGTCGAGCCCTTGCAGTTCGCCCGTCGACGATTTGGATTCGAACGGCGGGTATTGCGCCTCCAGTCCGAAGCGCAGCGTATCGGCGGCAAGCGCCGCACCGCTCGCGAACGTGCATGCGACGAACAGGGCGCTGGCGATGTGTTTGAGTTTCATCGTGTTGGTCTCCAGGGAAATCGTCAGATCGAACAAAGGCGGCGCGCGCCTTCGACGAGCGTGTCGTCGTCTTTCGCGAACGAAAGACGGATCAGGTGGTTGTCGGTGCCGTCGGTGTAGAACGCGGACAGCGGAATCGTCGCGACGCGCGCTTCCCGGATCAGGCGCAGCACGAAGTCGCTGTCGGACTCGTTCGAGATCGCGTCATACCGCGCCAGCATGAAGAAACTGCCCGCGCTCGGCAACAGTTCGAAGCGCGATTGCCTCAGCGATTCGGCGAGCAGGTCGCGCTTGTGCTGATAGAACGGCCCGAGATTCAGATAGCTCGCTTCGTCCGCGAGTGCTTCGGCGAAAGCCATTTGCATCGGCGTATCGGCGGAGAAGGTCATGAACTGGTGGATCTTGCGGATCTCGGCCGTCAACGGCGCCGGCGCGAGACAGTAGCCGACGCGCCAGCCCGTGACGTGATACGACTTGCCGAACGACGACACGATCACGCTGCGTTGCGCCAGCTCGGGATAGCGGGCCATGCCGTGATGCGGCGCGCCATCGAAGACGACGTGCTCGTAGACTTCATCCGACAGCACGACGATCTTCGTGTCGCGCGTGAGGGCGGTGAGCCGTTCGATGTCGGCGGATGTGAACGCGCTGCCGGTCGGATTGTGCGGCGTGTTGACGAGGATCATGCGCGTGCGCGGCGTGATCGCGGCGGCGACTTCGTCCCAGTCGATGTGGAAAGTCTCGGGCGAAAGCTTGATTGCGACGGGCGTGGCGCCCTGCAACTGCACGATCGGCGCATAGCTGTCGAAGGACGGCTCGAAATAGATGACCTCGTCGCCGGGATGCACGAGCGCGCTGATCGTCGCGTACAGGCCTTCGCTCGCGCTCGCGACCACCGTGATTTCCGTGTCCGGATCGTACTGCGCGCCATACAGCTTCTGCGTCTTCACGGCGATTGCCTCGCGCAGCGCGAAGACGCCGGACATCGGCGAATACTGGTTATGTCCTGCCCGCATGGCTCGCTCGACGCCTTCGATCAGCTTCGGATCGCACGCGAAGTTCGGCGCGCCCTGCGACAGGTTGAGCGCGTGATGCTCCTCGGCCAACTGGCCGATGACAGAGAAAATGGTCGTGCCGACTTTCGGCAGCTTCGATTCGGGAATGCAGGCGCTTTGCACGGCGAGTGTCTCCGGTATTGCGGTTCGGCGATGACTGCCGTCGATTCAACCGCAGCAATAAAGCGCGGACAATCGAAACTTTGTCATACTAGCCATGCTTGCAATTCATGGCTACATGTCAAAAACCCGATAGCTCCGATGAAACAGCTCCCCTCCCTCGACCTGCTCAAGACCTTTCTCGTGGTCGCGCAGAAGCTGAATTTCACGCGCGCCGCCGAGGTGCTGAACGTGACACAAGGCGCGGTCAGCCGCCAGATTGCGGGACTCGAGGCGCATCTCGGCTACGCGCTTTTCACGCGGCAGGCGCGCGGGCTCGCGTTGACGCAGCACGGCGCGCTGCTCGTCGCGCCCTTGCAACAGGCGTTCGCGCATATCGACGATGCGCTCGCGAAAGGCGGCGCGCAATCCGGCATTCTGCGCGTGAAGTGCCCGACCTGCGCGATGCGCTGGGTGCTCCCGCGCGTCATCCGCTTGCAGAATGAGCGCCCGGAGCTGGTGGTGGAGGTGACGGCGTCGGTGTCGCACGGCGTCGAGTTCGGCGCGGAGGCGTTCGATGCGGCGATCGTGTTCGGCGCCGCGCCGTCGCTCAGAGGCGTGGTGTCGCATCATCTTTTCGATGAAGTGCTGACGCCCGTCTGCGCGCCCGAATTGTGGAAGCCGAAAAAGCACGCCGCGCCCGCGCCCGACGATCTCGCCGGCAAGACGCTTCTGCATCCCACGCGAGACCGCCGCGACTGGCTTCTGTGGCTCGGCGCCTACGGCTATGCGGGCCTGCCGTCGACGAAAGCGCAGCATTTCGACACGCTCGATCTGGCGATGTCGTCGGCGATGCAGGGTCTGGGCGTGACGATCGGCGATGTCTCGCTGATCGAGGAAGATTTGCGCGCGAAGCGCGTGATCGCGCCGTTCCCGCTGTGCGTGACGAGCGGCGCGGCGTATTACCTCGCGTATCCGGAGCGGCCCGCGCCGTCGCCCGCATTGCAGCAATTCGCGCAATGGCTGGGCGACGAGGCGGCGAAAACGCGCGCGGGACTTCAGGCGCGGACGCACGCGGCGCCGGCCTGAAGCATCGTTACATGCCGTGCTTGGTGACGACCGACGCCCACTGTCCGTTCTTCACCTGATACAGCGTCGACGATGCGTTCTTCAGCGCGCCGTTGCTGTCGAACGCGATCGGCCCGGTGATGCCCTGGAACGTGTTCGTTTTCAGCACGGGCCGGTACACGTTCGGATCGATGGAATTGGCCTTCTGCATCGCGTTGATCGCGGCCCATGCGGCGTCGTAGCCAAACGGCGCATACGAGAGAATCGCGACGCCGAAGCGCTTCTGGAACTTGTCGCTGAACGCCTTGCCTTCGGGCAGCTTGTCGAGCGGGCTGCCGTATTCCCACGCCTGCGCGCCCTCGGCGGCATCGCCCGCGAGCTTGAGGAAATCGGCGTCCATCACGCCGCCGCCGCCGACGAACTGCGCGTTCATGCCGAGCTGCTTCATCCGCTTGACGACTGCCGCCGCCTGGCGGTCGAGGCCGCCGAAGAAGATCAGATCGGCGTTGGCGGCCTTGATGCGCGTGAGCTGCGCGCTGAAATCGACGGTCTGATTGTCGCTGTACTCGCGCGTGACGATCGTGCCGCCTTTCGCCTTCACTGCCTTCTCGAACTCGTCGGCTTCGCCCTGACCGAAGGCCGTGCGATCGTCGATGATCGCAATGCGCTTCGCCTTCGTCGTCGTCACTGCATACGCGCCGGCGTTGCCCGCGTTTTGCGCGTCGCTCGAAATCACGGTGAACATGTTCTCCAGGCCGCGTGTCGTGATGGTCGGATTGGTCGCGGCGGGGTCGATCGTCGGGATGCCGGCGCTGTTGTAGATCGGCGAGGCGGGCAGCGTCGTGCCCGAATTGAAGTGCCCGACGACGACTACCACGCCATCATCGACGAGCTTCTGCGCCGCCTGAACGCCGACGCGCGGGTCGGCCTGGTCGTCTTCCGCGCGGATCTCGAACTTCGCCGTCTTGCCGCCGATCATGATCTTCTTCGCGTTGGCTTCGTCGAGCGCGAGCTGCACGCCGTTCTGGAGGTCTTTCCCGTAACCCGCGTTCGCGCCGGTCAGCGGCGCGGCAAAACCCACTTTCACCGGCAGTTCGTCGGCGCTCGCGGCGAAGGGCGCGGCGGCGAAGGTGGCCGCGGCGCATGCCACGAGCCATGCCAAAGGTTTGGTACGGATGCGCATGGTTTTCCTCTCCCTTTTGATTTGGCAATCGAATGGAACACGACCGGTCCAGTGCCGGCAAGACGGACTTGCCCTCGACGGCCGGCAATCCGGCGATGAAAGCAGCCGCTTCGCGCGCGGCCCGGCACAGGCAGCGGACATGCGCAATGTAGAAAGCCAATTTCGCCGCGTCTTGGTGTTAAGTCGCGCGTCCGATGCGGATTTCGGCACAGGCCCGATGTGCCGCGATCGCAAGCCGGGGGCGGCTCGGCGCGTTTCGGCACCGCGCGGCGAACGACGATTCCCGACCATCGCCGGGCGGCGCCTATCGCAACGATCGATATTCCCTTGCTTGACAAAGTGCATATGCACTCATATCCTGCTCGACATGACTTCCCACTCTTCTCCTCTCGACTGCAACTGTTTCGCTATCCGCCAGGCGGCGCGTTATGTGTCGCAGATGTACGAGCGGCACCTGAACGTGGTCGGCATCACGGCGGCGCAGTTCACGATTCTCGCGGCGATCGGGCGCAGGCCCGGCGTGCAGATGGCCGAGCTCGCCGAGTCGATGGTGATGGACCGCACCACGCTCGTGCGCGCGCTCAAGCCCTTGCAGCGCGACGGCCTCGTCGAAGCGGCGCAGGAATCCGCCAGCTCGCGCGCGGTCGGTCTGCGGCTGACGGCATCCGGCAAGGACACGCTCGTCAAGGCATCGGCGCAATGGCGTGTCGCGCAGGCGGAATTCGAAGCGAAGTTCGGCGAAAAGCGCGCGAAGGCATTGCGTCAATCGCTGTTCGAACTGACGACGATGGAGTGAGCGGCATCGACCAGGCTCGCCGGGCGCGGGCCTTTTTCGTATCGTATTAGTGCATATGCACAGTTTGATGGAGCACATCATGCAGATCAAAGGAAAAGTCGTTCTCGTCACCGGCGCCAATCGCGGCCTCGGCAAGCAATTCGCAAAGTCGCTGCTCGAAGCGGGCGCGGCGAAGGTCTACGCCGCCGCTCGCGATCCGAAGAGCGTCGATATTCCCGGCGTCGAAGCGATCCGCCTCGACGTGACCAACGCGGCCGACATCGCCGAAGCGGCCGCGACTTATAGCGACGTGCAGGTGATCGTCAACAACGCGGGCGCGACGACGCGCGGCCTGCTCGTCGATCCGGCATCGACGCAAGGCATCCGCGATCTGCTCGAGATCAACACGTTCGGCCCGATCGCGCTCACGCAGGCGTTCGCGCCCGTTCTGAAGAGGAACGGCGGCGGCGCGGTCGTCAACATTCTGTCGGTGCTGAGCTGGGTTTCGTTGCCGGCGGGCGGCGCGTATCACATTTCGAAGGCGGCGGCGTGGGCGGCCACCAACGCATTGCGCGAGGAATTGCGCGAGCAGGGCACGCTCGTCGTGGCGGCGCATCCCGGCTACATCGACACCGACATGACGGCGCAGGTCACCGCGCCGAAGTCGACGCCGGCGCATGTGGTGAACGAAGTGCTCGCCGCGCTGGAAAAGAACCAGGAAGAAGTGCTCGTCGATGACACCGGGCGCGACGTCAAGCGTTCGCTCTCCACCGACACGCCGATCTATCTCACCGGCATCCCACGCTAAGCGAGGCACCGCCATGTTTGCGCAAGACATCGTTTTGTCTCATCCGGTGCGCACGGCGATCGGCGCGTTCAACGGCGCGCTCAAGGACACGCCCGCCGTCGATCTCGGCGCGGCGGCGATCGCGGAAACGCTGCGGCGGGCGGGCAGCGCGCTCGATCCCGCGTCGATCGACTCGGTCGTGTTCGGCAACGTGATCCAGGCGGGCAACCGCATGAATCCGGCGCGGCAGGCGTCGGTCGGCGGCGGCGTGCCCGTCTCCGTGCCCGCGCTGAGCGTCAATCGCGTGTGCGGCTCGGGCGCGCAAGCCATTGCGACAGCCGCGACCGAGATCGCGGCGGGCATCGCCAGGCTCGCGGTCGCGGGCGGCATGGAGAACATGGATCGCGCGCCGTATCTGCTCGACGGCGGGCGCCGCGGCTATCGCATGGGTAACGCGCAGATCTACGACAGCATGCTGCGCGACGGCCTCGTCGATGCGTTTTCCGGCGAGCATTCGGGCTGGCACACCGAAGACCTCGTGACGAAGCTGGATATCACGCGTGAAGCGCAGGACCGCTGGGCCGAGCGTTCGCAACAGTTGTTCGCGGCCGCGCAGCAGGACGGCGCGTTCGATGCGGAAATCGTCGGCGTCGATGTGAAGGCGGGCCGGGAAACCGTCACGTTCGCGCGCGACGAGCAGCCGCGCCCCGACACGAGTCTCGCGACGCTCGCCAGACTGCGCCCGGCGTTTCGTCCCGACGGCACGATCACGGCGGGCAATGCGCCGGGGCTGAACAGCGGCGCGTCGGCGATGATCGTGACGAGCCGCAAGGAAGCCGATGCGCGCGGTATCGAACCGTTCGTGCGGCTCGCGGCGTTCGGCGTGGCGGCGGTCGAACCGGGCATGTTCGGGCTCGGGCCGGTGCCTGCGGTGCAGCAGGCGTTGCAGCGCGCGGGATGGAACCTCGCCGATGTGGAGCGCTTCGAGATCAACGAAGCCTTCGCGGCGGTGCCGATCGCCGTGGCGAGGACGCTCGGCGTGCCGGACGATATCGTCAACGTGGAGGGCGGCGCGATTGCGCACGGGCATCCGATCGGCGCGACCGGCGCGGTGCTCACGACGCGTCTCGCGCACGCAATGCGCCGTGACGGCGTGAAGCGCGCGATCGTCACGTTGTGCATCGGCGGCGGGCAGGGCATTGCGCTCGCGCTGGAGCGCCTGATCTGAGCGTCGTGACGTGAGCGGGGCCGGCACGATCGGGGCCGGCTCTCGCTCATTTCCTGACCGCTTTCTGCATCTCGTCGAACCCCGCCGCGGCTGCCTTCACGTCCGGCGGGAAATCCTCCATCTCCTGTACCTGCCGCACTTCGATCATCTCGTTCTCCGATCCGGGACAACGCTTGGCCCATTCGATCGCTTCCTCGCGCGACTTCACCTGGATCATCCAGTAGCCGCCGAGCACTTCTTTCGCCTCGGCGAACGGTCCGTCGGTGACGCGCGGCTTGCCGCCTTCGAACGTGACGCGCGCGCCCATCGACGGCGGATGCAGTCCGTCGAGCGCGAGCAGCACGCCGGCCTTCTGCAATTCCTCGTTGTACTTCATCATGGCGGCGACGGCTTCCGCACTCGGCATCGCGCCCGGCTCCGCGCTTTCGTAGCCGCGCGGGATCATCAGCATCATGAATCGCATGTGGATTGCTCCTTCAAAAGAGTGTATTGGTGTCGAGCGTGATCGGCCCGCTCACACCTTACGACGCGCAACCCTGCAAGGGATCGACACATGCCCGTGGATTTCTGTCTTAAGCGTTTGTCCCTAGTCGATTGCTGTTGCCATTGCGCTCGTACGATCAAATAATGTAATCCATTACATCTCGATCGCCGCGAGCGACGCCGCAATGTCAGATACGGTTCGTCCACGTGAGGAAGTATCGATTGCCGACGTCGCCGAGCGCGCGGGCGTGTCGGTGGCCACCGTTTCGCGCGTGCTTAACGGCCACACGAACGTTCGCGAGGCGACGCGAGAAAAAGTCCGCGAAGCGGTCGCGCTGAGCGGCTATCGCATCAACGAGCTCGCGCGCAATCTGCGCACGGCGGAAAGCCGCCTGCTGCTCACGATGGTCCCCGACTTCGGCAACCCGTTCTATGCGGCGATCGTGCGCGGCATCGACAGCGTCGCGCGCCAGAACGGCTACTTCATGCTGCTGTGCGACACCGGTGCGGACCCGCTACGCGAGCGCAGCTATTTCGATCTTCTGCGCGGACGCCGCGCCGATGGCGCGATCTGCCTCGATCCTGCCGCCGTGCAAAAGGCGCTCGCCGAAGAAGCGTCGGCGCTGCCGTGGGTCGCGTGCTGCGAGTTCGATCCGGCGGCGGGCGTGCCGTATGTCGGCATCGACAATCATCTCGCGGCAGGCGACGTCGTGCGCTATCTGACGGCCAAGGGTCATCGGCGCATCGCGCTCATCAACTCGGGACAGGGCTATCTGTACGGGCGTCAACGCCTCGCGGGTTATCGCGACGCGCTGAAGGACGCGGGCATCGAGCCGCGTGCGGAGTGGCTGATCGAGCTCGACAGTCTCGACTACGACGCCGGCGAACGCGCGGCCGTGCAACTGGCTTCACTCGGCGATGCAAGGCCGACCGCCGCCTTCGCCGTCTCCGATACGCTCGCCATCGGCGTGATGAACGGCTTTCGCGGCGTGGGGCTCGCGGTGCCGGACGATGTCGCGGTCGTGGGCTTCGACGATATCGCCGTCGCCGCGCATGTCTATCCGCCCCTGACGACCGTGTCGCAACCGATGCAACTGCTCGGCGAAACCGCCGCTGAACTCTTGCTCAAGCGCCTGCGCGATCCGCGCGCCGAAGTGCCGGGCGTGCTGCTGCCGCATCGGCTGATTCAAAGAAGGAGCGCGTGACGATGAGCCTCGCCGTGCGCTTTCAGGGCATCGAAAAACAGTTCGGGCCGGTGCGCGTGCTGCACGGCGTCACCTTCGATATCGCGCCGGGGCGCATCCATGGATTGCTCGGCGAAAACGGCGCGGGCAAATCCACGCTGATGAAGATCCTCGCGGGCTACGAGCGCGCGAACGCGGGCGAGCTGTATATCGACGAACGCGTGCGCGACTTCGCGAGTTCACGCGAGGCCGAACACGCGGGGATCGTGCTGATTCACCAGGAACTCAATCTCGCGGATCATTTGAGCATCACGCAGAACATGTTCCTCGGCCACGAGCTGAAGAAAGGCCTTTTCCTCGACGAACCGGCGATGCGCGAAGCCGCGCGTGCGCGACTGAACGACGTCGGCCTGCACAAGAATCCGGATACGAAGGTGCGCGACCTGATCGTCGCGGAGAAGCAGCTCGTCGAGATCGCGAAGGCGATGCTGCGCGACGCGCGGCTGCTCATCATGGACGAGCCGACCGCGACGCTGACGCCATCGGAGACACAGCGTCTGTTCAGCCTCATGGCGCGCCTGAAGGATGCGGGCACGACCATCGTGTATATCTCGCACAAGCTCGACGAAGTGGAGCGCGTGACCGACGAAGTGATCGTGATGCGCGACGGCCGCTTCGTCGCGCGCGCGCCGACCGAGGAGCTCACGCGCCAGCAGATGGCCAATCTGATGGTCGGCCGCGAAGTCTCCGACATGTTTCCCGACAAGCCACCGCTGACCGACGACGCGCCGGTCGCATTCGAGGTCGAAGGCGCATCGGTTCCGGGCTGGGCGAACGGCATCGGCTTTTCGGTGCGCAAAGGCGAAGTGTTCGGCTTCGCGGGACTCGTCGGCGCGGGACGAACGGAGTTGTTCGAGGCACTCGTCGGCTTGCGGCCGTTGAGCGCGGGACACGTCGTGATCGACGGCAAGACCGTCAGCCTGACGAGCCCGCGCGAAGCGATGAAGCAGGGCCTCACGTACCTGAGCGAGGATAGAAAAGGACGCGGACTGCACGTCGACATGGCGCTCAAGGACAACCTGACGATGATGACGCTGGAGCGCTATGCGCATCCGTTCATCGACATGCACGCCGAACGCGACGCGTTGAAGAAAGCCGTGAACGATTTCGGCATTCGCACGGGGAACACGTCGATTCGCGCGCGCATGCTGTCGGGCGGCAACCAGCAGAAGCTCGCGCTCGCGAAGTTCCTGAATCCCGATCCGCGCGTGATCGTGCTCGACGAACCGACACGCGGCGTGGATGTCGGCGCCAAGCGCGACATCTATTTCCTGATTCACCGGCTGGCCGCCGAGGGCCGCGCGGTGATCGTGATTTCATCCGAGCTGATCGAGCTGATCGGCTTGTGTCATCGCGTCGCGGTGATGCGCGCGGGCGAGCTCGTCGCGACGCTCGGCATGGATCTTTTGACCGAAGAGAGGTTGATCGCGCATGCGACCGGCACACACTGAAGACATCGACAGCGAGAGCCGTCTTTCCGCCGCCGCGCGCTTTCTGTTCGGCGTCGGGCCGCTGATCGGGCTGATCGCGCTGTGCGTCGGCGGCACGTTGCTCAACGGCGACTTCGCCACCCTCGACAACGCGATGAACGTGCTCACGCGCACATCGTTCATCGGCATCATCGCGGTGGGCATGACCTTCGTGATCATCTCGGGCGGCATCGACCTGTCGGTCGGGTCGATGGCCGCGCTGATCGCGGGCAGCATGATCTACATGATGAACGCGCTCATGCAGGGCTTTCACGGGCACGCGGTGCCGCCGCTCTTGATCATCGCGCTCGGCGTCGTGCTCGCGCTCGTGCTGGGCGGGCTGTTCGGCTTCGCGCACGGCGTGCTGGTGACGAAGGGGCGCATCGAGCCGTTCATTGTCACGCTCGGCACGCTCGGCATTTTTCGCGCGCTGCTCACATGGCTCGCGGACGGCGGCGCGCTCACGCTGGACAACTCGCTCGTCGATCTCTACGGGCCGGTCTATTACGCGAGCCTCTTCGGTGTGCCGGTGCCGATATGGATCTTCCTGATCGTCGCGGCGGGCGGCGCCGTCGTGCTCAATCGGACGGTGTATGGACGGCATGTGCAGGCGATCGGTTCGAGCGAGCAGGTCGCGCGTTATGCGGCCATTCGCGTGGATCGCGTGAAGATCGTCACCTATGTGCTGCTCGGCTTGTGCGTTGCCGTCGCGACGATTCTGTACGTGCCGCGCCTCGGCTCCGCCACGCCGACGACGGGCCTCCTCTGGGAGCTCGAAGCGATCGCGTCCGTCGTGGTCGGCGGCACTGCGCTGAAAGGCGGCGAAGGGCGCGTGATCGGCACCGTCATCGGCGCGATTCTGCTTTCGGTCATCAACAACATCCTGAACCTGACGAGCATCATCAGCGTGTATCTGAACGCGGCGGTGCAGGGCGCCGTGATCATCCTCGTAGCATTTTTGCAGCGCGGTCGTCGTTAGCCGGAATATCCACAAGACAAGGAGACTTCGTCATGAAGAACATGCTTCGCGCGCTCGGCGCGCTCACGCTTGCGGCGAGTGCGTTCGCCGCCTCATTGCCGTGCGCTCACGCCGCCGACAAGGTCGTGCTCGGTGTCGCCATTCCGACCGCGGATCACGGCTTCACGGGCGGCATCGTGTGGTGGGCCAACGAAGCGAAGAAGGAGCTGGAAAAGGCGCACCCGGACCTGAAGGTCATCGTGAAGACCGCCGGCACCGCGCCCGAGCAGGCGAACCAGTTGCAGGACCTCGTGACCGTCAACAAGATCAATGCGCTCGTGATTTTCCCGCAGGAATCGGCTTCGCTCACGCAACCTGTCGCGCAGGTGAAGAAGAAGGGCGTCTATGTGACGGTGGTCGATCGCGGTCTCACCGACCCCAGCGCGCAGGATGCCTATGTCGCCGGCGACAACACCGCATTCGGCAAGATTCCCGCGGAATACATCGCGAAGACGCTGAACGGCAAGGGCGACATCGTCGCGCTGCGCGGCATTCCGACGACCCTCGACAACGAGCGCTGGACCGCGTTCGAAGGTGTGATCAAGCAGCATCCGGACATGAAGATTCTCGACGCCAAGTACGCGAACTGGAACCGCGACGATGCCTTCAAGGTGATGCAGGACTATCTCACGCGCTTCAAGCACATCGACGCCGTCTGGGCCGCCGACGACGACATGATGGTCGGCGTGCTGAAGGCGATCGATCAGGCGAAGCGCACGGACGTCAAGATCGTTTTCGGCGGCGCCGGATCGAAGGAAGCCGTGAAGCGCATCATGGACGGCGACAAGCGCGTGCAGGCCGACGTGTCGTACTCGCCGAAGTTCATCTATGACGCGATCAAGCTGACCGCCGAGGCGCGCCTCAAGGGCGACAAGCTGCCGCCGACGACCATCATCCCGTCGGTGCTCATCACGAAGGACAACGCCAAGCAGTTCTCTTTCCCGAACTCGCCGTTCTGATGTGCGAAGGCCGTTCACCCGGCCTTCTTTCTCCTAGAGGCGAAAGATGAAGACCATCAAAGGGCCGGCGATATTTCTCGCGCAGTTCATGGGCGAAGAGCCGCCGTTCGATACGTTGGAGAACCTCGCGTCGTGGGCGGCTTCGCTCGGTTATCAAGGCATCCAGGTGCCCGCCGATCCGCGCCTGATCGATCTGGAAAAAGCCGCCTCGAGCGATGCCTATTGCGACGACATCCGCCGCACGGTGGACGATGCGGGCGTGGCGATCACCGAATTGTCCACGCATCTGCAAGGCCAGTTGGTCGCGGTGCATCCGGCGTACGACACGCTGTTCGACGGGTTCGCCGCACCGCACGTGCGGGGCAATCCGGCGGCGCGCACGCAATGGGCGATATCGCAATTGAAGCTCGCGGCGGCGGCGTCGAAGCGTCTTGGCCTGAGCGCGCACGTGACGTTTTCGGGCGCGCTCGCGTGGCCCTATGTCTATCCGTGGCCGCAGCGTCCGGCGGGTCTCGTCGAAGCCGCGTTCGAGGAACTCGCGAAACGGTGGCGCCCGATTCTCGACGAGTTCGATCGCGCGGGCATCGACGTGTGCTACGAACTGCATCCGGGCGAGGACTTGCACGACGGCGTCACGTTCGAGCGCTTTCTCGCGGCGGTGGACGATCATCCGCGCGCCAACATCCTGTTCGATCCGAGTCACTTCGTGCTGCAGCAACTCGATTACCTCGCGTTCATCGACATCTATCACGCGCGCATCAAGGCATTTCATGTGAAGGACGCGGAGTTCCGGCCGAATGGAAAGCAGGGCGTGTACGGTGGCTATTCGGGATGGACCGATCGCGCGGGACGTTTCCGTTCGCTGGGCGATGGCCAGATCGACTTCAAGGCAATCTTCTCGAAGATGGCGCAATACGATTTTCCCGGCTGGGCCGTGCTCGAGTGGGAATGCGCGTTGAAGCATCCGGAAGACGGCGCGCGCGAGGGCGCCGTGTTCATTCGAGATCACATCATCCGCGTGGCCGAGCGTGCATTCGATGACTTCGCGGGCAGCGGCGCGAGCCGCGAGCAGATGCGCGGTGTGCTCGGGATCGGAGACCAGGCGGGAGAGACGCGATGAACCGCGTGCGGCTGGGCATGGTCGGCGGCGGCGAGGGCGCGTTCATCGGCGCGGTGCATCGCATCGCGGCGCGGCTCGATGATCGCTATGAACTCGTCGCGGGCGCGTTGTCGTCGGATGCGCGGCGTGCGGCGTCGAGTGCGGCGGCGATCGGGCTTGCGCGCAGTTACGACGATTATCGCGAGATGGCGCGCGTCGAGGCGGGGCGCTCGGACGGCATCGAGGCGGTGGCGATCGTCACGCCGAATCATCTGCATGCGCCGATCGCGACGGCGTTTCTCGAAGCGGGCATTCACGTGATTTGCGACAAGCCGCTCGCAGTATCGCTCGATGAAGGCGAGGCGCTCGCGAAACTCGCGCGCGAGAAGGATCGCGTGTTCGCGGTGACTTATACCTATACGGGCTATCCGCTGGTGCGTCATGCGCGCGGAATGGTTCGACGCGGCCTGCTCGGCGATATTCGCGTCGTGCAGGTGGAGTATGCGCAGGACTGGCTTTCGCTGCCCGTCGAGACGCAGGCGAACCGCCAGGCGGTGTGGCGCACCGATCCTGCGCTGGCGGGTCCGGCGGGTTGTCTCGGCGATATCGGCACGCACGCGTATCAGCTCGCGGACTACGTGACGGGCATGCGGCCGGCGGAGTTGTCGGCGGAGGTGACGACATTCGTGCCGAATCGCCGTGTGGACGATCACGTGCAGGCGATGTTCCGATATACCGGCGGCGCACGCGGAATGTTGTGGGCGAGCCAGATTGCGGCGGGCGAGGAGAACGCGCTGCGTTTGCGTGTGTATGGGACGAAGGCGGGCATCGCATTCGATCAGCAGAAGCCGAATGAGTTGTGGTTCACGACTATCGGCGGCGCGTCGGAACGGATCACGCGTGGCCGCGTGCAAAGCCCCGAAGCGCAGCATGCGACGCGCGTGCCGGCGGGGCATCCCGAAGGGTATCTGGAAGCGTTCGCGCAGCTTTATACGGATGCGGCGGCGTGCATCGCGAGCGGAACTACGCAAGGGGATGACTGGCTTACGACGGTCGAGGACGGCGTCGCGGGATTGAGGTTCGTGGATGCGGTGTTGAGAAGCAGCGAGAGGAATGCTGGATGGGTGACGCTTGCTTGATTCGGATGCTTTAGTCGATCACCCATTTTCCCCGAATCATCGCTTCCTCCAGCATGCCGAGTGTGAGCTGCCATCCGCCGAGCGTTTCTCGAGCCTCGAGGCTGAAGGGGGACTTGAGTACTGTTCAGAAAAACGCCGGCTTGCTCAACTGAATGAAGGGGTAATAGTGGCCAAGCTGGAATTCGCTCATGTCGACGTCGAATTTCGTTCCCCACTCGCTGAGCAACGCTGAAATCTCCGGTGGATTCAAGTCGAGGTCGTGATACAGATCGGTCTCGGGCGCGAGGCTGTTCTGTCCCAGGAACGGTTTGCCCAGCTTGGCTTCTATGAAGTCGACGAGCCGCTCCCACGCTTCCGGTCGAGCAATCATTTACAGCCGATCCTCGGGTTTCACGATACCGTTGTAAGACTGAACCGATCGAAACAGAATGGTCGATACATCGGTGGCGAGAAGCACCCAGCCGACGCCCGGAATCGCCCTTGCAACGAAGGCTCCCAGATTGCGAGTGAACTTGACGCGCAAAAGGATGTCACCGTCGGCAAAATTCTGTACTTGATGTCGAAGGGCAGCATCGTTCTGGAGACGATCGACGCAACTGACCCAGCAGGGTCATCGCGATGCTCGACAGATCGTCTATGCCGGTCTCTCTGTAAATCTCATCGATTGTGATAAGAAAAACAGCTCGGCGGGCTCTAAATCCGTATGCATGCCGTATTGGTAGCGCTGGCCCATGTTCGTCCGTGAATCATTCATAAGTCGGACGATATTAATTTGGTACATCCGAAAAAACGCGACTCCCGCAAGAGCCGCGTTTCTCAACTCAGAGCCGCAATCGTTACGGAATCACGCCCAATTCGCGTGAAAACTTCCCGCCTTGTCCACGCGTTCGAACGTATGCGCACCGAAGAAATCGCGCTGCGCCTGCACGAGATTCGCGGGCAGCCGCTCGGAGCGATACGCATCGAAATAGGCGATCGCCGATGAAAACGCGGGCACCGGAATGCCCGCCTTCACCGCCGCGACGACCACATCGCGCAATGCGTCCTGATACTTCGCGGCGATATCGCTGAAATACGGATCGAGCAGAAGGTTTGCGAGTTGCGGATTCTTCTCATACGCGTCGGTGATCTTCTGCAGGAAGCGCGCGCGGATGATGCAGCCCGCGCGGAAGATCTTCGCGATCTCGCCGTAATGCAGGTCCCATTTGTACTCTTCCGATGCGGCACGCAACTGCGCAAACCCTTGCGCATACGAAACGATCTTCGACAGATACAACGCGCGCCGCACCGACTCGACGAACGCCGCGCGATCGCCATCGAACTTCGGCGACGGGCCGCTCAAAACCTTGCTCGCCGCCACGCGCTGATCCTTCAGCGAAGACAGCACGCGCGCGAACACCGCTTCGGTGATCAACGGCAGCGGTGCGCCGAGATCGAGCGCATTCTGGCTCGTCCACTTGCCCGTGCCTTTTTGCGCGGCGCGATCGAGAATCACATCGACGAGATCCTTGCCGGTTTCCTCGTCCTTCTTCGAGAAGATCTTCGACGTGATCTCGATCAGGTAGCTGTCCAGCTCGCCCTGATTCCACTCGACGTAGACCTTGCCCAGTTCTTCGTTCGACAGACCGGCGACACGTTTGAGCACGTCATAGCTCTCGGCGATCAGTTGCATGTCGCCGTACTCGATGCCGTTGTGCACCATCTTCACGAAATGGCCCGCGCCGTCCGGACCCATGTAGGCGACACACGGCTCGCCGTCCGGCGCCTTCGCCGCGATCTCGGTGAGGATCGGTGCGACGAGTTCGTAGGCTTCTTTCTGTCCGCCCGGCATGATCGACGGGCCTTTCAGCGCGCCTTCCTCGCCGCCCGACACACCCGTGCCGATGAAATGCAGGCCCGACTTCGCGAGATCCTGATTGCGGCGGATGGTGTCGGTGAAATGCGTGTTGCCGCCGTCGATGAGAATGTCGCCCTTCTCGAGCAGCGGACGCAGCGAAGCGATGGTCTCGTCGGTGCCGGCACCCGCCTTCACCATCATCAGGATGCGGCGCGGCTTTTCGAGCGACTCGACGAACTCTTCGAGCGTGTAGGTCGGCACGAGCTTCTTGTCGGGATGTTCGGCAATCAGTTCGTCGGTTTTGGCGCGGCTGCGGTTGTAGACCGAAACGGCGTGACCGCGGCTCTCGATGTTCAAGGCCAGATTGCGGCCCATGACGGCGAGGCCCACCACGCCGATAGCTTGTTTGCTCATGCTTGATCTCCGGATAACCGAAGCGGACGCGGCTCGTGGCGCGGCTTCGGGATGAAAACGTGTCGATGGGAGCGGCGCTCGCGTGAGAGGTCGTCTCAGTCTTGATCGGCGGCTCGACGGGCGGTGCGGCGATCCGATCATCTTGCGCGAGCGCAGACCGCCCCGAATTTACCACTTCGAGCCGCATCCGGCAGGCCGCGCGCCGGACGATCGAGCGCGTTGCGTCACGCAGTCTTAGAATGAACGCCCGCAACGAGCACGCCGCGAAGGCCACCCGAGACATGCCGCCATCCCGGCGCGCGCGCAGCCATCATTACTCCGTCTATGTGATCGAACTGTCCGGCACGGTCTGGAACGAAGCGCGCTTTCGCCGCGCGAATCCGGACTACGTGACCGGCATGCCGTTCGTGTATGTGGGCATGACGGGCATCGATCCCGACGTGCGCTTCGACAAGCACAAGGCGGGCATCCAGTCGAACCGCTTCGTACGCGAGTTCGGGCTGCGGCTTCTGCCGCATCTGTACGACATGTACAACCCGATGCCCTACGACGGCGCGCGCGACATGGAAGTGGAACTGGCGATAGGTTTGCGGGAAGCGGGTTATGGCGTGTGGCAGGCGTAAAGCGGTGCATCAAACCATGAGGAGCGATACATGCGGATTCTGATAGTGGGCGCGGGGGCCATCGGCGGATATTTCGGCGCGCGGCTGCTCGATGCGGGCAGGGACGTGACCTTCCTCGTGCGCGAGCGGCGCGCCGAGCGGCTGCGGCAATGCGGCCTGAAAGTGAAGAGCCCGGAGGGCGATCTCGCGTTCGCCTGTCCGCCGATGGTGCTCGCAAAGGACATCGACCGGCCTTACGACCTCGTGTTGCTGAGCTGCAAGGCTTACGACCTGCGAGGCGCGATCGATTCCTTCGCGCCCGCGGTCGGCCCCGGCACCGCGATCCTGCCGCTTTTGAACGGCATGGGCCATCTCGATGCGCTCGATGCCCGCTTCGATCCGGCGAACGTGCTCGGCGGCCAATGCGTGATCGCCGCGACGCTCGACGCCGAGGGCGAGATCCTGCACCTGAACAAGATGCATTCGATGACCATCGGCGAACGCGCCGGCGGCCGCACAACGCGCATCGACGCGATCGCTGCACAACTCGGCGGCGCGGGCTTCGATCTGGACGTAAGCGGAAACATCCTGCAATCGATGTGGGACAAGTGGGTGTTCCTCGCGACGCTCGCGACGGGAACGTGCCTGATGCGCGCACCCATCGGCGATATTCTCGCGGCACCGGGCGGCGAAGCGCTGCTGTTCCAGCTCTTCGACGAATGCCGCGGCATCGCCGCCGACAACACGCACGCGCCGGGCGAGGCGGTCGTCGCGCGCGCCCGTGCGTTCTTCGCGGAACGCGGCTCGCTGATGACCGCGTCGATGCTGCGCGATCTGGAGAACGGCGCGCCGATCGAGGCGGATCACATCGTCGGGGATCTGCTGGCACGGCGGCGCACCGCTTTCAGCGGTGTGTCGGCGCTCGCGGTGGCTTATGCGCATCTGAAGGCCTACGAGGCACGGCGCGCTCGCATGTCCCGCGCCTGAGCATTACCTGCCACGATTCACGCGCCGCCGAAATGGCGGCGTTGGATTTTTATGTCAGTGACATCTCAAAAAATGACAATTACTAAATTGACTGACATAATTTTCGCTACTAGATTTTGCCTGCGACAAGTCGCGAATATCGGCGCTGATTAATCGTTTTCCTGACCGCATTAGTAATATTAAATAGCTTGTTTATGGCCACGCAACGCCTTTTGGCGATGCGCGCGGACTTTGTTCGCCGTTGAATTTTTACTGGTTGACGCGAATTTGTACGAAAACATGATTAAGAATTTACATACCAAGCGTGATATATGTCAATCAGCGTAAAACTGAGAAGAGCCTTTCAACGAACGATAATCGCCTTGTTCGCATAAACATCCATTTCCCTGAATGGCCAATTACATGTCAGGAGACGTTTAAATGAAAATCAGAAGTTCGCCTGTAATCCCATCGCTCATCTGCCCCGGGGTTCCCCTCGATGGCGCGCAGGCCGGCGTGGTCGTGCGTATCATCGACTCGGATGCGTCGGTGTATGCGAATTACCTCGTTCAGACGGCGGACGGCACGCAATACTGCGGGCAGATGGACGTCCGGCGCCGGCGCAATCGCGATGCGCTGCTGCGGCTCGCGCTGGAATCAGGACGCTCGGTCATGGTTATCGGCGGAATCAACAGTTATGTGAAGGCGGCGATGGTCGGCGCTCCCAGTCATGCGCTTTTTGAATCGACTGGTGGATCGAACCCAAACGACGCGCGTAGCGGGCGCCCGTAAAAAGTCACATGCCGCGTCGCTCCATTATCCAGAGGCGCGCGATTTTGGAATCATGAAAAAAGGATCACGAGTGAGAAACATTGATAGTTCCGTCAACCTCGGCCTTGTGCGAGGCGGCATTCCGCTCACGGGCGTCAAGGGTGGTTTTCTCACCCGCATAATCGATTCGAATGATCTCGAGAACGTTAATTTCGTCATTCGAACCGGAGAGGGCGCGTTATATTGTGGTCAACTGAATATCGTCACTCACGAAAATAGAAACAATCTCCTGATGATGGCGCTGGATTACGGTCTGCCCGTCACACTCTCGGGTGACGATTCGGGAAACATAACCGGCCTCGCCGTTGCGAAGAGTGATTCGCCGATTCCATCCCTGAATTCCGCGTTTCTAAAGTTGCAGGACACGCGTACCGGCACGGTGGTGAGAATCGTCGACAAGGATCCAGGTTCGGCGGTCACCTACGTGCTCCAGACGAGCGACGGCTCGCGATACTGCGCCCAGATGTGGCCCAACAGGGATAACTACGACAACCGAAACAGCCTTTTCATGATGGCGCTGCGGATGAACATTCCGGTCACGATAACGGGCGGCGCCAATCATGAGGTGACTGCGATCGCCGTCGGATCGTAATATCCCTGCTCCCGCGCCCGCTCGCTACGGCGGGTGGGCAAGTTTTCTGCTAGTTTCACCGAAATCACAAGGGAGCAAGGACGAGCGTCATGAGCATGAATATCGAATACGCGAAGACCGCGCCCGAGCGCGCCGAAATCGACGCGCTGAGCGGCCCGATGGTCGTCGAGTTCGGCACCGACTGGTGCGGCTTCTGCCGCGCCGCGCAGCCGCTCATCGCGCAGGCGTTCCAGGGTCATGGCGCGGTGAAGCATATGAAGATCGAAGACGGCAGCGGCCGACCGCTCGGCCGCTCGTTTCGCGTGAAGCTCTGGCCGACGCTCGTCTTCATGCTCGGCGGCAAGGAAGTCGCGCGCCTCGTGCGCCCCGGCGACGTCTCCGAAATACGCGACGCGCTCGCGCTCATCGACGAACCGCTCGCGCAATAGCGTTCCTCCGAGGGTTATTCCTCGGTCAACGCCGCTCCCGAAACTTGTATGATGACCCGATGACTTTACGCGTTCCATCGAGTCGCATGTTCGAGAAGATCCCGCCGCGCGCCCTGTCGGACACGGTCGCGCAGAAATTGCAGAAGCTCATCGAGACCGGCAGCTTCGCCACGACCGGCAAGCTGCCGACCGAAGCCGTGCTCGCGCAGGAATTCGGCGTGAGCCGCACCGTGATCCGCGAAGCCATCTCACGGCTGAAGAACGAAGGCATGGTCGAGCCGCGCCAGGGCAGCGGTGTGTTCATCGTGGAGCGGGCGGGCATCCGGCCGTTGCGCATCGATTACGCGCAGGCCGTCGAGCCGGGCGCGGTCGTCCAGATTCTCGCGCTGCGCCGGGCGATCGAGGCCGAAGTCGCGTCCGAGGCCGCGCTGCGCCGCACCGACGAGCACCTGGCCGCTATCGATGACGCCCTCGGGCGCATCGACGAAGCGGTTCGCGAAGGCAGGGACGGCGTCGCGGAAGACGTCGCGTTCCATCGCGAAATCGCGAACGCGACCGGCAACCCGTACTTCCTGAAAACCCTCACCTTTCTGAATCAGTATCTCGAAGCCGGCACGCTCGTCACGCGCGGCAACGAGGCGCTGCGCGAGGACTTCATGCGTCAGGTGCGCGAGGAGCACGCGGCGATCGTCGAGGCGATCCGCTCGCGCGATTCGGTCGCCGCGCGCAACGCCGCCCAGACCCATCTCATCAACGCCGCGCGCCGCCTGGCGGAAGCGGGCATCTGCTAATTCATCGGGAAGAGAAACGCTATGACGAGAAACGTGGGAGTCATCGGCCTGGGCGCAATGGGCATGGGCGTCGCGCGTTCGTTGCTGCGCGCGGGCTTCGCCGTCCATGCGTACGATGTGAAGAAGCCCGCGCTCGATGCGTTCGCGGCCGAAGGCGGCCTTGCGTGCGCGTCGCCGGCGGAACTGGGCGGCAAGTGCGAGGTCGTGCTGACGGTCGTCGTCAACGCGGCGCAGACGGAGGCTGTGCTGTTCGGTGAGAACGGTGCGCTCGAGGCGATGAAACCCGGCAGCGTCGTGCTCGCATGCGCGACGGTATCGCCGCAATTCGCCGCCGACCTCGGCCGGCGCATCGGGGAAAAAGGCGTGTTGCTGCTCGACGCGCCCCTGTCCGGCGGCGCGGCCAAGGCCAATTCCGGCGACATGACGATGATGACCTCCGGCCCGGCCGACGCCTACGCCGCGTGCGAAGACGTGCTCGGTGCGATTGCGGGCAAGGTCTATCGTCTCGGCGACGCGCACGGCGCGGGCTCGAAGGTGAAGATCATCAATCAACTGCTCGCGGGCGTGCATATCGCCGCGGCCGCCGAAGCGATGGCGCTCGGCCTGCGCGAAGGCGTCGATCCCGATGCGCTCTACGACGTCATCACGCACAGCGCCGGCAACTCGTGGATGTTCGAGAACCGCGTGCCGCACATTCTGGCGGGCGACTACACGCCGCTTTCCGCCGTCGATATTTTCGTGAAGGACCTCGGCCTCGTGCTCGATACGGCGCGCACGTCGAAATTCCCGCTGCCGCTCTCGGCGGCGGCGCACCAGATGTTCATGATGGCGTCCACCGCCGGCCACGGCGGCGAGGACGATTCCGCGGTCATCAAGATTTTTCCGGGCATCGACATCCCGAAGGGAGCGAAGGAATGACGCAGACGGCGCAGACACTGCTCGGCTGTATCGCCGACGATTTCACGGGGGCGACCGATCTCGCCAACATGCTCGTGCGCGGCGGCATGCGCACGGTGCAGACCATTGGCATTCCCGAAGCGGGCACGCTAATCGATGCGGACGCGATCGTCGTCGCGCTGAAATCGCGCACGATTCCCGCCGCCGAGGCCGTGCGCCAGTCGCTCGACGCGCTCGAATGGCTGCGCGCGCAGGGATGCCGCCAGTTCTTCTTCAAGTATTGCTCGACCTTCGATTCCACCGATAAGGGCAACATCGGCCCCGTTTCGGACGCGTTGCTCGATGCGCTGAAGGCAGATTTCACGATCGCCTGCCCCGCGTTTCCCGAGAACGGCCGCACGATCTTTCGCGGCAATCTGTTTGTCGGGGATGTGTTGCTGAACGAGTCGGGCATGGAGAATCATCCGCTCACGCCGATGACCGATCCGAACCTCGTGCGCGTCTTGCAGCGTCAGACGCAATCGAAAGTCGGGCTGATCCGCTACGACACGATCGCCAAGGGCGCGGACGCGATCCGGGCGCGCATCGACGAGTTGAAGAAAGACGGCGTGCGCCTCGCCATCGCCGATGCCATATCCGACGCCGATCTCTACACGCTGGGCGACGCGTGCCGCGAACTTGCGCTCATCACGGGCGGCTCGGGCATCGCGCTCGGGCTTCCGCAAAACTTCCGCGCCGCGAACCTGCTCGCGCATGCGGAACATGCCGCCGATCTGCCGAAAATCGAAGGCAAGTCGGTGGTGCTGGCGGGCAGCGCATCGAAGGCGACGAACGCGCAGGTCGCGCACTGGCGCGAGTCGAAGCCGGGTTTCCGTATCGATCCGCTGGCGCTGTCGCGCGGCGAGCCGGTCGTGCAAAACGCTGTCGAATTCGCGCGCACGCACAACGAGCCTGTGCTCATTTACGCGACTTCGTCGCCCGATGAAGTAAAGGCGGTGCAGAAGGAACTGGGCGTCGAGAAGGCGGGGCAACTGGTCGAAGACGCGCTCGCGTCCATCGCGCGCACGCTGCGCGACGAAGGCTGCGTCAAGTTCGTCGTGGCGGGCGGCGAGACCTCGGGCGCGGTCGTGCAGGCGCTCGATGTGCGCACGCTGCGCATCGGGCCGCAGATCGATCCGGGCGTGCCGGCGACGCAGTCGATCGGCGCGAATGCCGATGAATCGCTGGCCCTCGCGCTCAAGTCCGGCAATTTCGGCGCGACCGATTTCTTCGAGAAGGCGTTGAAGGCACTGTGATGGCATCGAACGAACATTCCATTCGCGAAGAGATCTGCGTCACCGGCAAGAGCCTGTACGAGCGGCGCTATACGGTCGGCAGTGCGGGCAACATCAGCGCGCGGCTCGATGACGGCTGGCTCATCACGCCGACGGATGCGTGCCTTGGCCGCCTCGATCCAAACGACATCGCGAAGGTCGATCTTCAGGGCAATCACGTGTCGGGCGGACGGCCGTCGAAGACGCTCGCGCTGCATCGACGCATCTACGAGAGCAATGCGGATGCGCGCGGCGTGGTGCATACGCATTCGACGCATCTCGTGGCGCTGACGCTGGCGGGCGTCTGGAAGAAGGAAGATGTCCTGCCGCCGATCACGCCGTACTACGTGATGAAGGTGGGCCACGTGCCACTGATCGAATATCGCCGTCCGGGCGATGCGGCCGTGGCGGAGGAAGTGGCGGCGCTGGCGTCGAAGGTGCGCGCGGTGTTGCTGGAGCGCCTTGGGCCGGTGGTGTGGGAGAAATCGGTGTCGCACGCGAGTTACGCGCTGGAGGAGCTGGAGGAGACGGCGCGGCTGTATCTATCGACGATGCCGCGCCCCGAGCCGTTACCGGAAGCGGCGATCGAGGATTTGCGAGCGACATTCAACGCCCGATGGTAAAGAAATGCCGGTCGGCCGCGCAGCGGGCCGGAGCCGTGTGGTGCGGAACCAGTGAGTGAAGCGGAGCGAGGCGACAGACCGTGCGCGATCCAAGCCGGGTGAGTCTTATGAGGGCGACACTCAGGCCGCCCACGCTCACCTGGCAAGCACGGCCAACTTTGCAGCAGCAAAGAAAGTGACTGCCGCCCCAGACAGGGGCACAGCCAGCAGACCGACAAGAAATCAGGATTCCACGAGAGCCGAACCAGATCAAACCAGGAGCAACGCAAATGCCAAAATTCGCCGCAAACCTGACGATGATGTACACGGAGCACCCGTTCCTGGACCGTTTCGCCGCAGCATCGAAAGACGGCTTCAAGGCGGTTGAATTCCTGTTCCCGTACGAATTCGCAGCGAAGGACATCGAGCAACGCTTGAAGGACAACGGCCTGACGCAAGCGCTCTTCAACGCCCCGCCGGGCGACTGGGCGAAGGGCGAGCGCGGCATCGCGTCCTTGCCGGGCCGTGAAGAGGAATTCAGGCAGAGCGTGGCAAAAGGCCTCGAATACGCCGCCGTGCTGGGCAACAAAAAACTGCACGTGATGGCGGGCCTGATCGCGGCGGATCAGCCAAGAGAAAAACACCGCGCGGTGTATCTGAAGAATCTCGAATACGCGGCGAAGGAAGCGGAAAAGGCGGGCATCGGCATCGTGATCGAGCCGATCAACACGCGCGACATTCCCGGTTTCTTCCTGAACCGCCAGGACGACGCGCAAGCCATTTGCGACGAAATCGGCGCGCCTAACCTGCAAGTGCAGTTCGATATCTACCACTGCCAGATCGTCGAAGGCGATATCGAGATGAAGCTCAGACGCGACATGAAGCGCCCGAACGCGGGCATCGGCCACATTCAGATCGCGGGCGTGCCGCAGCGGCACGAGCCGAGCATCGGCGAACTCAATTATCCGTATCTGTTCGAGCTGATCGATTCGCTCGGCTACGAAGGCTGGATCGGCTGCGAATACAAGCCGAAGGCGGGCACGAGCGAAGGCCTCGGCTGGCTCAAACCTTATCTGTGAGAAAGGAAGCGATTACATGAAAATTCTCATCACCGGCGGCGCGGGCTTTCTTGGTCAGCGGCTCGCGAAGCGCCTTCTCGAGCGCAATGAACTCAACGGCAAGCCGGTCACGGAACTGGTGCTGCTCGACGTCGCGCGCCCGAACGACGAACGACTGCTCGCCGACCAACGCGTGCGCGCCGAAACCGGCGACATCTCCGATCCGGCCGTGCTGCAACGCCACATCGACACGCAGACCGAAGCCATCTTCCACCTTGCCGCGATCGTGAGCGGCCAGGCCGAAGCAGACTTCGATCTCGGCATGAAGATCAATCTCGACGCGTCGCGGGCGTTGCTCGAAGTGTGCCGCGCTGCGGGCCATAAGCCGCGCGTCGTGTTCACGAGTTCGGTCGCGGTGTATGGCGGCACGCTGCCCGATGTCGTGCAGGACGACACCGCGCTCAATCCGCAATCGTCGTACGGGACGCAGAAAGCGATCGCCGAGTTGCTGCTCTCCGACTACGCGCGGCGCGGTTTCGTCGATGGCCGCGTGCTGCGCCTGCCGACCATCAGCGTGCGGCCCGGCAAGCCGAACGCGGCGGCGTCGTCGTTTGCGAGCGGCATCATTCGCGAGCCGCTGAACGGCGAGCGCTCGACGTGTCCTGTCGATGGCGACACGCGCGTCTGGGTTCTGTCGCCGAAAAGCGCGATCGAAGCGCTGATCGCGGGCTGCGAGATCGATCGCGCGAAGCTCGGGCTCCGGCCGGTCATCAATCTGCCGGGCTTGTCGGTCAGCGTGAACGAGATGGTCGCGGCGCTGCGCGAAGTGGCGGGCGAGGAAGCGGTGCAGCGCATCGACTGGCAGCGCGACGAACGCATCGAGAAAATCGTCTGCAGCTGGCCCGGCGCGTGGAACCCGGCACGCGCGGAGCAACTCGGCCTCGTGGGCGACAAGAATTTCGCCGACGTGATCCGCGCCTATATCGCCGACGAACGCGGCTGAATCCCACTTCTTGCATCATCGATTCGTTCTGCACCGGGCGTCGCGCGCGCGATGCCCGCGTCCCCGCGCGCCTGTCATGCTTACATGCGCATTTCCGGGCTACACTTGTCTCTTAAATGTGACGAACGTCGGCCCGGCGCCGCGTGCACCGCGTTGAACCACGAGCGGCCGCAAGCTCGTATCTCTTTCGCTTTCGTGCTTCTTGCGCCTTCGCAACGCCGGCATCGCGGCGCGCGTCCCGTCGTCCCGTGACCACACCTTCCCGCGCGGGAGATTCCCATGTTGTTGCATCAGCTAGTCGATCGATTCGGCCCGGCGATCGTATTCATTAACGTAATGGGCTCGGCACTCGGGCTTCCGGTGCCCGCGATGCCGACGATGATCGTCGTCGGCGCCTCCATCGCGCTGATGGCCGTGAACGGCGGCGCGTTCTGGCCCGCGCTGCTCGGCGTGCTGTGCGTCGCGGTGGCGGGCGGCGTGCTCGGCGATCTCGTCTGGTTCCAGGGCGGGCGCAAGTACGGCGACAAGACGCTCAAGACCATCTGCAAGCTGTCCCTGTCGCGCGATACGTGCGTGAAGAAGACAGAACGTTTCTTCGGCCGCTGGGGCGTGCGGATTCTGCTCGTCGCGAAGTTCATCCCCGGTCTTTCGCTCGTGTCCGTGCCGCTCGCGGGCGCGATGGGCGTGAAGCTGCGCAGCTTCATCGCGCACGATGGCGCGGGCATCGCGCTGTGGGGCGCGGTCGGGCTGAGCGTCGGCGTCATCTTCGCGGCGCAGCTGGAAATGGTCTTCGCGATGATCTCGCAGCTCGGGCGACAGGCGGTGGCCGTCGTCGCGGTGCTGCTCGCGGTCTACGTCGCGTATCGCTGGTGGCGCCGCCGCGCGCTCATGGCGACGCTGGAAAAGGCGCGCATCAGCGTGGACGAGCTGTATGCGCTGATGAACGACGAGCCGCTGCCCGTGATCTTCGATATTCGCTCGCCGGAGAAGCGCATGCTCGATCCGGCCGCGATTCCCGGCTCTCTCTTCGCCGACGAGCGCGATCTCGCGAAGATCATCGAGAACTACGACAAGTCGCGCAAGGTCGTCATCTACTGCTCGTGTCCGAACGAAGTGTCGGCTGCGTGGATGGCCAAGACCATGCGCAACGCGGGCTTCCGGGACGTAGTGCCGCTCACGGGCGGACTGGACGCCTGGCGCCTCGCCGGTTTCGAGGTCGCGACGCTGACCGAGTTCGGCGAGCTCGCGGCGACCACACCGGAGGAGGTCGCGGAAATGGCGGCGATGTGCCCCTGGCCCGTGAAAGCGCCGGCGGCATCGCCCGCGGGCCCGGCATCCCTGCACGAAGCTGGTTTTCCACACGGAGATCGCGCATGAGCACAACGCCGTTCAACGAGCCTGGTCAAGGCATGCCGAATGTCGTCGCGTGGAGCGCACGCGAGCCGGTGCAGAATACCGATCCGAACGTCGTGCCGTCGCCGGCAGCCGCCGCCGCGTCCGACGACAGCGCGCCTTTCTCGCCGCTCGAAACGCGCGCGCACCAGATGTTTCCGCGCCTGACCGACAACGAGATCGAGCGCATGAGCCGCTTCGGGACTGCCGCGCACTGGCGTCAGGGCGAGTGGCTGTTCCGCATGGGCGAGACCGGGCGCGGCATGGTGGTCGTCCTGAAAGGGCTCGTGCGCGTGACGCGCCGCAACGCGCTCGGGCAGGAGCATCTCGTCGTCGAGCACGGGCCGGGGCATTTTCTGGCGGAAGTGGCGCAGCTTTCGGGCAAGCCGTGTCTCGTCGATGGCGTCGCCGCCGAGGACGTCGACGGCATCGTGATTCCGCCTGAGCGGCTGCGCGCGCTGCTCGTCGCCGAAGCGGAACTGGGCGAGCGCATCATGCGCGCGCTGATCCTGCGGCGCGTGGGGCTGATCGAAAAGGGCAGCGGCCCGGTGCTGCTCGGGCAGTCGGACGATGGCCATCTGGTCTCGCTGCAGGGCTTTCTGCGGCGCAACGGTTATCCGCACACGGTGATCGACGCGTGCACCGATCCCGATGCGATTTCGCTGCTCGAACGCATCTCGGCATCGACGTCCGACTTCCCGCTCGTCATCTGCCCGGACGGCACCGTGCTGCGCGCGCCCAGCGAGAATCAGATCGCGACGCAGCTCGGCTGGCTGCCCGAGTTCGATCCGGCGCATGTCTACGATGTCGCGATCGTCGGCGCGGGGCCGGCGGGTCTCGCGACGGCGGTGTATGCGGCGTCCGAAGGCTTGTCGGTGGCGGTGTTCGATTGCCGCGCGCCGGGCGGGCAGGCGGGTGCGAGCTCGCGCATCGAGAACTATCTCGGCTTTCCGACCGGGATCTCCGGCCAGGCGCTCGCCGGGCGCGCGTTCGTGCAGGCGCAGAAGTTCGGCGCGCATATCGCGATTCCGACCAAGATCAAGGCGCTGCATTGCGATTGCAATCCGATCCAGATCGAACTGGAGAACGGCGCGCGCGTGACGACGCAGACGGTGGTGATCGCATCGGGCGCGGCGTATCGGCGACCGGATATCGCCGGACTCGAGCGGTACGAGGGGCACGGCACGTATTACTGGGCGTCGCCGGTCGAGGCGAAGCTGTGCAAGAACTCGGAAGTGGTGCTCGTCGGCGGCGGCAATTCGGCGGGACAGGCCGTGGTGTATCTCGCGACGCACGCGAAGCATGTGCATGTGCTGATTCGCGGCGCGGGGCTATCGGCGAGCATGTCGCATTATCTGGTGGAGCGCATCGGCTCGTTGCCGAACGTCACGGTGCGCACGCATACGCAGATCACCTCGCTCGATGGCGATGGCCGCGCACTGACCGCCGTCAATTGCAGTACGCCGGATGGACCGCTCAAGATCGACTCGCGGCATCTGTTTCTCTTTACCGGCGCGGATCCGAATACCGACTGGTTGCGCAACTGCAATGTGAATGTCGATGGCAAGGGCTTCGTGCTCACTGGGCCCGAGGCCCACGACGGACGCACGCAAGGCGTGATGGCGCTGGAAACCAGCGTGCCGGGGGTGTTCGCCATCGGTGATGTGCGGTCGAATTCGACCAAGCGTGTTGCGGCTGCGGTGGGGGAGGGGGCGGCGGTGGTTGCCCAGATTCATGGGCTGCTCGCCAAGCGGGAGGCATTGGGGGTGGGGTGAGGTTTTTTTTTGCTTCGCTTTTGCTGGATCCCGTATTCGTGTTGGTCTATTAGCACTGCCCCTATGCGGGGCGGCAGTCACTTTCTTTGCAGCAGCAAAGAAAGTAACCAAAGAAAGCAGCTTGTTAGGCCCGCGGTCACACGCAGTTTGGCCATGCTTGCCATGTGATCGTGGGCTGCCTAAGTGTCGCCCTCACAAGACTAATCGGGCTTGGCTCGCGCACGGTCTGTCACCTCGCGCCGCACAGCGGAGCGGTTCAGCACTAAATGGCTCCGGCCTGCTTCGCGGCCGCTGGGTTCATCGGGTTTGCGCGCGCTTCGTCGCTAACGCTTCCATCGCACTGCAGGTGCGACAGGTTGGTTTCCCTGATAGACCCGTCGGCAGCGCGTAGCGCTTTGCCGAAGCTATTTGGTGCTGAACCAGCAAGTGGAGTGGTGCGATGAGACAGACCGTGCGCGAGCCAAGCGCGGTTGGGCCTATGAGGGCGACACTTAGGCAGCCCACGGTCACATGGCAAGCATGGTCAAACTGCGTGTGACCGCGGGCGTGTGGAGCTGCTTTCTTTGGTTACTTTCTTTGCAGCAGCAAAGAAAGTGACTGCCGCCCCGCACAGGGGCAGTGCTAATAAACCAACACCAATACGGGACCAGGCGAAAAGCAAAAACAAACTCAAGAAGGAAACAGCAAAGAAAACTCGATCCACTCATCACGAGTGCAGTCAGCGGTCACACTACCGCCGTGCAACCGCATGATCGCCTGAACGATCGACAACCCGAGCCCGCTCGATTCAGTGAACTCGCTACGCGCCGCATCGCCACGATAGAAGCGGTCAAAGAGCTTGCCAAGCTCCTCCCGCCCGATGCGCGGCCCGCGATTGCCCACCACGATGCGCGCACCCTGTTCGTCCGCGTGTCCACTCAGCCGCACCACGGTGCCCGGCGTCGCATAACGCACCGCATTCACAACCACATTGCCAATGGCCCTTCGGCACATGATTGCATTTGCAACCATTTCGCCGTCGGCGTCGATATCGAAGGTAATGCGGCGTTCTTCGGCGATGCCTTCGAAGTAAGCGCCGATGGTTTCGAGTTCCTCGCGGATATCGAGCCGTTCGCGCTCGATGCGCTGCCGCCCGTGATCCGCCTGCGCAAGAAACAGAATGTTCTGCGCGATACGCGCGAGCCGCTCCAGTTCCTCGAGATTCGATTCCAGCACGCCGCGATACTCAGCGACATTGCGCTCATGCGCGAGCGCAACCTGCGTTTCGCCGATCAACACGCCGATCGGCGTGCGCACCTCATGCGCGAGATCCGCGGAGAATTGCAGCAAGCGCTCATAGCCGTGTTCGAGACGATCGAGCATCGCGTTGAACGATGCCGCGAGGCTCTGCAACTCGGCGGGCGCGTGCGCAACATCGAGCCGCGCGGAAAGCCGGTTCGGCGTGATTTCCGCGGCCTTGTCGGCCATTGCCTTCAGCGGCATGAGTCCGCGGCTCGTGACCCAGTACGCGAGCAGAAGCGTCACGAGCACCGCGCCGATCACCGTGATCCACACGCGTTCCAGATACGCCGACAAGACGATCGCTTCCTGTGTCATCACGTGCGCCGCGATGATCTCCACCACTTCGCCGCTCTGGCCGATACGCGCCTGTGCGCCGACCCAGCGCATGCGCACGCCGTCCGCACGCGAGCCTTCGTAAAGATCGTCGAGCCCGATGGCCCGCGTCATCGGCACGATATGAAGCGGCGGCAACGGCATCTGTTCCGGATTCACGTTGATGAAAGGCGCCGAGCCTGCGCGCCGGAACAGGATGACGTCCTGCCGGTCGCCGAGCATCGTTTCGAAGAGCTTCGGCCGCGCTTCGATTTCATTGATCGTGTAGAGATCGTGCAGCAGCGAGCGGAAATGCTCGACGCGGGCGATCAACTGATAGTCCGCACGTGTGGACAGCGCGCGATTCGTCGCCTGATAGAGCGACGCGCCAACCATCCCGACCACGACGCACACAGTCACCGCAAAAGATAGCGCGATACGCAGCGCAAGTGAACGCGAAGGCCGGTTCAAGGATTCTCCCCGAACGAATAGCCGATGCTGCGCACCGTATGGATCAGCTTGAGATCGTACGGGTTGTCGATCTTCGCGCGCAGTCGCTTCACCGCGACATCGACGACGTTGGTATCGCTGTCGAAGTTCATGTCCCACACTTCCGATGCGATGAGCGTGCGCGACAGCGCCTCGCCCTGATGCTTGCAAAAGAGATGCAGGAGCGCGAACTCCTTGTTCGTGAGCGCGATGTCGATGCCCTTGCGCGTCACCTTGCGGCGCAGGACATCGACATGCAGATCCGCGATCTGAAACGTATCCGATTCGCGCATCACGCCGCGCCGTAATAGCGTGCGAATACGCAGCACGAGTTCAGTGAAGGAAAAAGGCTTGACGAGGTAATCGTCGGCGCCGAGTTCGAGTCCGTGAATGCGATCCGTCACGTGATCGCGCGCGGTCAGAAAAATGACAGGCAAGTCACGTTTCGCGCGCAATGCGGACATGACCTGCCAGCCGTCGATGCCGGGAAGCATCACATCGAGCACGATCAGCTCGTACGGATTCGCGAGGGCCTGATGCAATCCGTCCGTGCCGTTGCGCACGAGATCGACCTGATAGCCGGACTCGATGAGCCCTTTTTTCAGGTAGTCGCCGGTCTTGCGGTCGTCTTCGATAACGAGGATGGTCATGCTCGCGCTGCGTCGAATGGATTGCCGTCATTCTAGCCAGAGCACGTGCTGCCCTCGCCAAGATGACAAAAAAGTCATCCACAGGTCATCGATCGATCAGCGGCGCGTCGCTACCATGCCAGCGAAACTCAATCGAATCGCGAGGCTCGAAGACGTGCAAATACAACCGTTATGGCTGCGCATCACGCACTGGCTCAATGCGTTCGCCGTGTTGATCATGGTGACGAGCGGCTGGCAGATCTACAACGCATCGCCGATCTTCAGATCCATTGTTTTCCCAAGCGCCATCACGCTCGGCGGCTGGCTCGGCGGCGCGCTGCAATGGCATTTCGCGGCGATGTGGTTGCTGGTCGCGAACTTCATCGTGTATGTCGCGATGAATGTTTTCACGGGACGCCTGCGCCGCCGCATGTTTCCGCTCTCGATCAGAAGCATCGTCACGGACGCATTCGCCGCATTGCGCGGCAAGCTCGGCCACGACGATCTCACGCACTACAACGCGGTACAAAAGTTCGCGTATCTGGCGGTGATCGTGGACATCGTGATCGTGATCCTGTCGGGCCTCGCGGTATGGAAGTCCGTGCAATTTCCATTGCTTCGAACGCTCATGGGCGGCTACGACGAGGCCCGCGTCGTGCATTTCTTCGGCATGAGCTTTCTGGTCGCGTTCTTCGTGGTGCATGTGGTGATGGTTGCACTCGTGCCGCGCTCGCTTGTGATGATGATTCGAGGTCGTTAAGCCATGTCGCTCAAGCTATTCAAATCGAGACCCGATGCCGAGCTCATCATCAAGGATGCGGCGAAGGAATTAAAGGCGCCCGCGCGACGTTTATTCGGCAAGCGCATTCTGTCGCTCGGAGGCCTCGCGATGCTGTCCGGCTGCAACATCACCGACGATAAATCCATCAACGCGATGCTGCGCCGCATTTCATCCTTCAACGACGACGTGCAGGCGCTCCTGTTCGATCCGGCCAGGCTCGCGCCGACCTATCCCGAATCGATGATCACGCGCCCGTTTCCGTTCAACGCGTTCTACGACATCGACGAAGTGCCCGAAGTCGACCCGTCGACGTACAAGCTGGAGATCGGCGGCCTCGTCAAAGGCAAGCGCGTCTGGACGCTCGACGAACTGCACGCGATGCCGCAGGAAAGCCAGGTGACGCGGCATATCTGCATCGAAGGCTGGAGCGCGATCGGCAAGTGGGGCGGCGTGCGCTTTGCGCATGTTCTCGCGCGGGCGGGCGCCGATACGAGCGCCAAATACGTGGCCTTCCATTGCGCCGACAACTACTCGACGAGCATCGACATGCCGACCGCGCTGCACGCGCAGACGTTGCTCACGCTCACCTACGACGGCCAGATTCTGCCGCCGAAATACGGCTTCCCGATGAAGCTGCGTATGCCGACCAAACTCGGCTACAAGAACCCGAAGCACATCGTCGCGATCACCGTGACGAACGATTACCCCGGCGGCTATTGGGAGAACCAGGGCTACAACTGGTTCGGCGGGTCCTGAAGCCTTCGTTTTCACACTCCAAGGAGATTGCATGTCGATTCGAATGAAACTCGGCGTCAGCATCGTGACGCTCGCACTCGCTTCCGCAGCCTTTGCCCAGACGCCCGCCGCGAAACCCGCGCGCATTCGCGGCGATATCGTGTCACTGTCAGGCGACACGCTCACCGTCCATCGACGCAGCGGCGACACGGTGAAGATCGCCGTCAAGTCGGATACGCCTGTCACCGCGCTGAAGAACATCAAGCTGCAGGACATCAAGCCGGGCTCGTTCGTCGGCACGGCGGCGACCACCGGTACGGACGGCAAGCTCACCGCGACCGAAGTGCTCGTGTTCCCGGAAGCCGCGCGCGGCACCGGCGAAGGTCACTATGCGTGGGATCTGGGCCCGCAAAGCTCGATGACCAACGCGAATGTCGATCAGGTCGTGCAGGGCACGAGCGGCCGGGATCTCAAGCTCTCGTACAAGGGCGGCTCGAATTCGGTGACGGTGCCGGAGAACGTGCCCGTCGTGACCTTCGCGCCCGCGACGCATGACGACCTGAAGCCGGGCAAGAAGGTGTTCGTTGTCGCAAGTCCGGCGGGTTCGGACTTCGCGGCGCAGCGTATCGTCGTGGAGAAGGATGGCGTCGCGCCGCCGATGTAAGCGGCCCGCATTCGTGCATCTTGCAAGCGCCCGCCGGGATGTTGCCGGCGGGCGTTTGTCATTCGAGCGCCGTGCGAATGCGCCTGCAACTATCGGTTGAACATAGCGCGTATCAGCAGATACTACGCGTTCGGGATAACATGGCCGTTTGCATCTTTTGATCTTGCGCAACGTAACTTCAGGCCACGCCACCCGTAAGGAGACATGCATGAGCAACACGCGTTCGGGCTTTCCCGCCTATCCGAATACGCAGCTTTATATCGACGGCGCCTGGCGCGATGGCTCGCGCGACACCGCCGTGATCAATCCGGCGAACGAAGCCGAAATCGGCCGTCTTGCGCTCGCAGGCGAAGCGGAGCTTTCACTCGCAGCCGACGCCGCCGCTCGCGGCTTCAAGGAATGGCGCAAGGTCTCGCCGTATGAGCGCAGCAAGCTGATGCGCCGGGCGGCGCAGAACATTCGCGAACGCGCCGAGCAGATCGCCGCCATCATGACGATGGAGCAGGGCAAGCCATTCGGCGAGGCGCGCATCGAAACGCTGTCGGCGGCGGACATCATCGAATGGTTCGCGGAAGAAGGGCGTCGCACGTATGGCCGTGTGATTCCGTCGCGCACGGATGCCGTGCGCCAGATCGTCACGCGCGAACCGGTCGGTCCGGTCGCCGCGTTCACGCCGTGGAATTTCCCGATCAATCAGGCGGTGCGCAAGGTGTCGGCCGCGCTCGCATCGGGCTGCTCGGTCGTGCTGAAAGGCCCCGAGGAAACGCCCGCGAGTTGCGCGGCGCTCGTGCAGGCCTATGCCGATGCGGGCCTGCCTGCCGGCGTGCTGAATCTCGTGTTCGGCGTGCCCGCCGATGTCTCGAAGTATCTGATCGCGCATCCCGCCATCCGCAAGATTTCGTTCACCGGCTCGACGCCGGTCGGCAAGCTGCTCGCATCGCTCGCAGGCGAGCACATGAAGCGCGTGACCATGGAGTTGGGCGGCCACGCGCCCGCCATCGTGTTCAAGGACGCCGACATTCCCCGCGCGGCGAAGATGCTCGCATCGGCGAAATTCCGCAACGCCGGCCAGGTATGCATTTCGCCGACACGCTTCCTCGTCGAAGAATCCGCGTATGAGGAGTTCGTGCAGCACTTCGTCGCGACTGCGAGCGCGGTGAAAGTCGGCAATGGCCTCGACGATGGCGTGCAGATGGGCCCGCTCGCAAACGGCCGCCGTCTCGAAGCGATGGAGCGTCTCGTCGCCGATGCGCGCGAGCATGGCGCGAAGGTGTTGACGGGCGGCGAGCGCATCGGGCGCGAAGGCTACTTCTTCGCGCCGACCGTGCTCACCGATGTGCCGCTGAGCGCGCGCATCATGACTGAAGAGCCGTTCGGCCCGATCGCGCCGATCGCATCGTTCAAGTCGTATGATGAAGTGATCGCCGAGGCGAACCGTCTGCCTTACGGACTCGCGGCATACGCTTACACGAGCTCGGCGGCGACGTCGGCGGCGGTGTCGGACGATATCGAAAGCGGGATGCTCTCGATCAATCATCACGGTCTCGCGTTGCCGGAGACGCCGTTCGGCGGCGTGAAGGACTCGGGCTATGGCTCGGAAGGCGGCAGCGAAGCGATGGAAGCGTATCTCGTCACGAAGTTCGTGACGGAGCATCGTTGATTCTTGCGTGGTGAAGTCGTTCGAAAGGCGGCCCTTCGAGGGCCGCTTTTGATTGCACCAAATTGTTCAGGATGGCGAATCGAAAGGCGCGTGAAGCCTCGGTGAAATAAGCACCAGTTTCAGGTGTGTAACGCCGTAACACGCGGAAAAATGTCCGTAGCCGAATTGCCAGCTTCACTCTCTAGCATGTATCGATACGTGCCTTCCGCTCGTCCGACGCATGGAGAACCGAATGCTGAGTCCACACGAATTTCCACGCTCCTGCTGATCGAGCGCTCGCCTCACCAGGTCGAAGTATTCGGTCAGCACGCGGCGCGCTTGCGTCAGGAAGCGCTCGTCGAGATCACACGGCTGCCGACCGGCGTGCCCATGCCGCTTCTCACGCAGAAAGGTCACGATGTGCTCAAAAGGCTCGGCGCGCTCCGGAACCTTCGCTCGAACGAAGCCGAAGACAGCGAATAGGCCGAGCGCGTCTTCGCTCGCAAGCGTATTCTGTGTTTCGTTCGCGGATACACGGAGCCTGCAAGTGACTCAATCGAAACATCCGACCGTCACAATTCTGGGCGCGGGCAGCATGGGATCGGCCATCGGCCGTGCATTGACGCAATCGGGCGCGCGCGTGCTGACATCGCTCGAAGGCCGCAGCGCCGCCAGCGCAGCGCGCGCACGCGAGGCCGGCATGGAAGACGCGAGCCTCGATAGCCTAGTGGCATGCGAGTTCATTCTGTCCATCGTGCCGCCCGCGGTTGCGATCGACACCGCGAAACGCATGGCGCCCGCGCTCGAACAGGCGAGCGTCCTGCCGCTCTTCATCGATTGCAACGCGATCAATCCGGATACGGTCCGGGAGATCGAGCGCGTGCTTGAACCGACCGGCACGCCGTTCGTCGATGGCGCGATCATCGGCATGCCTTCTTCGCCGAAGTTTTACATGTCGGGGCCGCATGCACGGCATACGCAGCCACTCGCCGATGCCGGCCTCGTCGTGCGCGTGCTCGATGGACCGGTCGGTGCCGCATCCGCGCTCAAGATGTCGTATGCGGGCATCACGAAGGGACTGACGGCGCTCGGTTCGGCCATGTCGCTCGCCGCGATGCGCAACGGCGCGGGAGACGCGCTCTTCAGCGAACTCGCAGAGAGTCAGCCCGCGCTTGCCGCGTGGCTCGCGGGTAATGTGCCGCGCATGCCGCCGAAGGCGTATCGATGGGTCGCGGAGATGGAAGAGATCGCGCAGTTCATCGGCGACGAATTCGCCGAGCATCGCATCTACGAAGGCGCGGCGGGACTTTACGCGCGGCTTGCGCAAGACAAGGACGCGACCGACGCACTCGAACGCTTCTTCACCGAACGCCGCTAGACGCGCGCTGCCGCGGCTTCTTTTATGTACTCGAAGAAGCGCGCCGCGCGCCGGTCGCCCGCATACGCGGAGTTGATGCGCACCCACGGACACGCTTCGCCATTCGGGCGGTAATAGCTGCCCGGCGCGAGCGTCACGCCAAGCTTCGCCGCTTCGTCGACGAGCACGGACGAATGGTCGATGCCCGGCACCTTTGCCCACACGAAATTGCCGCCGCTCGGTTCATCGAACACATCCCAGCCGTAGCTTTCGAGCGTTTGCACCGCGCTCGACAGCGAATCACGCACGCGCTTGCGCAGCCGTTCCAGATACTTGCGATACGTGCCGCGTTCCAGCAGGCTCGCCGCGACGCTCTCCGCGAAACGCGTGCCGCCGAGACTCGTCAGCACCTTCACATCGACGAGATTCTTCACGAGCTCGCGATTCGCCGCGAGATAACCGATTCGCAGCGACGACGACAGTGTCTTCGACAATCCGCCCACGTAGATCACGCGATCGAACTGATCGAGCGATGCGAGCCGTTGCGTCGGCACGGCCTGGAAGTCGGCGTAGATATCATCCTCGACGATCGTGAAGCCGTGCTGCGTCGCGAGCTGCAGCAGCCTGAATGCGACCTGCGGCGCGATATTCGTCGCGGTCGGATTCTGGAAGACCGTGTTGATGAAGAAGAGCTTCGGTTGATGCTGCTTGAGCAGTTCCTCCGCAACATCGATATCGGGACCATTCGCGAGCCGCGGCACGCCGACGAGACGCACGCCTTGCAGCTTGAGAAGCCCGAAGAGGTTGTAGTAACCCGGGTCTTCGACGAACACCGTATCGCCGGGCTTCAGCATGTAGCGCACGATCAGGTCGAGCGCCTGACTCGCACCGGTGGTGATCATCACGTTCGGCAGATCGGCGTCGATGCCGAGCGCGTTGATGCGCATCACGACTTGCTGGCGCAGGCTGGTGTCGCCGTGAGGGATCGCGTAGTCGATCACGCTCGGCACATCGATGCGTGACGCCTGACGGATCGCCTGCGTGAGACCGTCAACGTCGCGCCACGCCTCCGGAATGAAGCCGCTCGACAGCTTCAGCGACTCGCCGGGATAGTTGAACTGCTGAAGGATCTGGTTCGATTCTTCCTCGGCCAGGCGCGGATCGCAATTTCCGGCGTTGCTGTCGCGTTCGTCCACGTGATTCGCCACATAGAAGCCGGAACCGTGCTTCGGCTGAATCAGCCCGCGGGACGCGAGCCGGTCGTACGCCTCGATCACCGGAAAGCGGCTGATGCGCTGTTCGGCGGCGAGCTGACGAATCGAGGGCAGCTTCGCGCCTGCGAGCACGCGGCGCGAACGGATCATCGCCTCGACCTGGTTGACGATCTGCTCGGTCAGCGGCACGCCGGTGCCGCCGTCGATGTGGAGCGGAAGTGCGTTCATGATGTTTCAAACTGTTCAGTGATTCATAGTGAACACTTTGATTTCGCTGTTCACAGGTGTCGTCAGGACATTCGAACGCATCCGAAAAGCCGCGTCAAGACTGTCCGAGCGGCTAGGCGAACTGTTTTTCAAGTGTCAGATCGCCATGAACTGTTCGGCCAAAATAGCTTAACAGTTCTGCTCCAACTGTTCATAAGTGTTCATTCAAGCTGTTCGGAATCGGTCGAATAATAGGATCAACGGCTGCTTTGCGCATGCGAACGCGGCCTTCCAGTTACACGATCCGAAGGAGCAGCATCATGCGTGAAATCCGGACATTCGAACTCGATCGGCGCGACGCGCCCACGCGCTGGGTGATCGATCGGCCTCAGACGTTGCGCGTCACGCGCGGGCAAGTCTGGCTGACCATCGAAGGCGCAGCCGATGACTACTGGCTCGACGCGGGCGCCTCCGTCGAACTCAAGCCGTACACGACGATCTGGGTCAGCGCGACGGAGGACGCCAGTTGGTTCTCGATGGCCTCCGGCTCGACGCGCGGCAGCGCGCGCAGGCTGGCCGATATCGCGCGCGCGTGGTTTGCGCGCCGTCCGATGCCGGCGAAACTGGCGACCTTGAAGGCGTAGGCGAAAAAAAACCCGGCCGTGGCCGGGTTCAATGTTCCCGCGCTCTTTCGAGCGCGGTCACCTGCAAAACAGGCTTGACTTACGCCGCCAGCAGCGAGCGCAGCACGAACGGCAGAATCCCGCCGTGCTTGTAGTAGTCGACTTCGATCGGCGTGTCGATGCGCAGCAGCACCTGCACGCGATCTTCCTTGCCGTCCTTGCGATGGATCACCAGCGTGACTTCCTGCTGCGGCTTGAAGTCATCGCCGAGACCTTCGATGTCGTACGTCTCTTCGCCGGTGATGTTCAGTGACTGGACGCTGTCCGAGCCCTTGAATTGCAGCGGCAAGACGCCCATGCCGACGAGGTTCGAGCGGTGGATACGCTCGAAGCTGCGCGCGACCACGGCCTTCACGCCGAGCAGTTGCGTGCCCTTCGCCGCCCAGTCGCGCGACGAACCCGTGCCGTACTCTTCGCCGGCGAAGATGACGGTCTGCGTGCCGGCGTCGATGTACTTCATCGCCGCGTCGTAGATCGACAACTGTTCGCCGCTCGGCTGGTGAATCGTCAGGCCGCCTTCGATGCGGGTGCCGTCGGCCTTCGCCGGGATCATCAGATTCTTGATGCGCACGTTCGCGAAGGTGCCGCGCATCATCACGTCGTGGTTGCCGCGACGCGACCCGTAGCTGTTGAAGTCGGCCTTCTGCACGCCGTTTGCCTTCAGCCACACGCCCGCCGGCGACGTTTCCTTGATCGAACCGGCCGGGCTGATGTGGTCGGTCGTCACTGAATCGCCGAAGATGCCGAGCGCGCGCGCGCCCTTCACAGCGGGGATCGAATCGGCCGGCTTCATCGAAAAGTCGCTGCCGAAGAACGGCGGCTCGGCGATGTACGTCGACTTCGGCCAGTCATACACCTGACCGCTTTCGCCCGCGATCTTGCTCCACAGGTCGCCTTCCTTCGTGAGCTGCGAATAGTTCTCGCGGAACGCCTTCGCATCCAGCGCGAACTTGAGCAGCGCGTGGACTTCGTCGCTCGTCGGCCAGATATCGCCGAGATAGATGTCGCGGCCGTTCGTGCCCTGGCCGACAGGCTCGGTCATCAGATCGCGCGTGATGTTGCCCGCGATGGCGTAGGCCACGACGAGCGGCGGCGAAGCCAGGAAGTTCGCGCGGATGTTCGGGTGAATGCGCGCTTCGAAGTTGCGGTTGCCGGACAGCACCGCTGCCGCGATGACGTCGTTCTTCGTGATTGCGTCGTTCAGTTCCGGCGTCAGATCGCCCGCGTTGCCGATACAGGTCGTGCATCCGTAAGCGGCGAGCGTGAAGCCGAGCTTGTCGAGATAGGGCATGAGACCCGTCTTCGTCAGATACTCGGTGACGATGCGCGACCCCGGCGCGAGCGACGTCTTGATGTGCGGCGCGACGGTCAGACCCGCTTCGACGGCCTTCTTCGCGAGCAAGCCGGCGGCGAGCAGCACGCTCGGGTTCGACGTGTTCGTGCACGACGTGATCGCGGCGATCAGCACATCGCCGTTCTTCAGGTTCACGCCGTCGGTCGTCCTGTATTGCACGTTCAGGTCGGCGGCCTTCTTGTTGAAGCCGTTTTCGCCGACCGGCTTCGAAAAGAGATCGACGAACGTGCTCTTCACGTTGCCGATTTCGATGCGGTCCTGCGGACGCTTTGGGCCTGCGAGCGACGGCGCGACCGTGCCGAGATCGAGCGTGAGCGTCTTGGTGTAGTCGATGTCGCCGGCCTTCGGCACGCCCCACAGCTTCTGCGCCTTGAAGTATCGCTCGAACGCGGCGATTTCCTCGTCGGTGCGGCCCGTGCCCTTGAAGTATTCGATGGTCTTTTCGTCGACCGGGAAGAAGCCCATCGTCGCGCCGTACTCGGGCGCCATGTTGCCGATGGTCGCGCGGTCCGGCACGCCGATCGAGGCCGTGCCTTCGCCGAAGAACTCGACGAACTTGCCGACGACCTTCTCCTTGCGCAGCATTTCAGTGATGGTCAGCACGAGGTCGGTCGCCGTGCAGCCTTCGCGCAGCTTGCCCTTCAGCTCGACGCCGACGACGTCCGGCGTCAGGAAGTACACAGGCTGGCCGAGCATGCCCGCCTCCGCTTCGATGCCGCCCACGCCCCAGCCGACCACGCCGATGCCGTTGATCATCGTGGTGTGGCTGTCCGTGCCGACGAGCGTGTCCGGGTAGTAGACGGTGTCGTTGCCCTCGGTCTTCTTGTGCACGCCGCGCGCAAGATATTCGAGGTTCACCTGGTGCACGATGCCGATTCCCGGCGGCACGACCTTGAACGTGTCGAACGCCTGCATGCCCCACTTCATGAACTGGTAGCGCTCGTTGTTGCGCTGAAATTCCAGCTTCATGTTCAGGTCGAGCGCGTTCGGCTCGCGGAAATGATCGATCTGCACCGAGTGATCGACGACGAGATCCACCGGCACGAGCGGCTCGATTGCCTTCGGGTCCTTGCCGGCGCGCTTGGCGACGCCACGCATCGCGGCGATGTCGGCGAGCAGCGGCACACCGGTGAAGTCCTGCAGCACGACGCGCGCGACGACGAACGGGATTTCATCGACACGAGCGGCATTTGGCTTCCAGCTCGCCAGTTGCTCGATGTGCTCTTCGGAGATCTTCTTGCCGTCGTAGTTGCGCAGGACCGATTCGAGCACCAGCCGGATCGAGACCGGCAGGCGCTCGATCTTGACCTTCAGCGCGTCGCCGAGTTGCGGCAGCGAGTAGAGCTTGCCTTTGCCGGAGCCGCTGTCGAATTCCTTGAGCGTGTTGTGAAGATTGTGGGCCATGGTTATTTTCCTTGGACTAAGACGAGGAAATTGCTTCTCTAAGGCTAAATCACGTACAGATCGACATATTCATTGACCGGCATCGCTTCGAGCCTTGCCTGATCGAGCGATACCGCGAGTATCGCCTGCTGCTGCTTTTGCGGAAACCGACGCGCGAGATTGGTCCTGAATTTCTCGACGAGCAGCGCAATGCCATCCGCGCGACGGCGCTTGTGACCGATCGGATATTCGACCGCGATTTCATCGAGCTTTGTGCCGTCGTTGAATTCGACGGTCAGCGCATTCGCGATCGAACGCTTGTCCGGGTCGTGATAATCCTTCGTGTACTGCGTGTCTTCCACGCATTCCATCTTCGCGCGCAGTGTGTCGATGCGCGGGTCCTGCGCGATCGAATCTTCGTAATCGGCGGCGGTGAGCCGGCCGTAAATCAGCGGCACGGCGACCATGTACTGAATACAGTGATCGCGGTCCGCGGGGTTGTTCAGCGGCCCTTTTTTGTCGATGATGCGAATCGCCGCTTCGTGCGTGCGAATCGTGATCTTGCTGATGTCATCGACGGACCTGCCGGCTTCCTTCAGCTTGCCGTGCAAGATCATCGCGGCTTCGACGGCCGTTTGCGAATGGAACTCGGCAGGGAAGGAAATCTTGAAGAGCACGTTCTCCATCACGTAAGAACCATACGGACGCTGGAACCTGAACGCGTTGCCCTTGAAGAGCACATCGTAAAAGCCCCATGTCTTAGCGGTCAAAACGGATGGATAGCCCATCTCGCCGGTCTTCGCGATCAGCGCGAGACGCACGGCGCGCGACGTGGCGTCGCCCGCGGCCCACGATTTGCGCGAGCCGGTGTTCGGCGCATGACGATACGTGCGCAGCGGATGACCGTCGACGAAGGCAAGCGAAACCGCATTGATCAGTTCATCGCGCGTGAGGCCGATCATCTGCCCGACGACGGCCGTCGATGCGAGCTTGACGAGCAGCACGTGATCGAGCCCGACCTTGTTGAACGAGTTCTCGAGCGCGATGCAGCCTTGAATTTCGTGCGCCTTGATCATCGCGATCAGGACGTCTTTCATGTCGAGCGGCTTCTTGCCCGATGCGATCGCATTACGTGAAAGCCAGTCGGCCGTTGCAAGAATGCCGCCGAGGTTATCCGACGGATGGCCCCACTCGGCGGCGAGCCACGTGTCGTTGAAGTCGAGCCAGCGGATCATTGCGCCGATATTGAACGCGGCCTGTACCGGGTCGAGCTGAAACTGGGTGCCTGGCACCCTCGCGCCGTTGGGGACGATCGTGCCGGGCACGATCGGTCCCATCAGCTTGGTGCAGGCGGGGTAGGAGAGGGCCTCGAGTCCGCAGCCGAGCGTGTCGATCAGGCAGTTGCGCGCCGTTTCGAACGCAAGCGTGCTGTCGACGCTGTAATCGAGCACGTAGTCGACTATGTCGACCAGTACCTTGTCCGGATCGGGCCGGACATTGGAGATCGGTGCGGACATCGAGTGATTCCTGATGTAAGTGCTGAACTAACTTACTCCGCGTTCTTGATCAGCGCGTTCGACTGCGTCGGAGCCGGGCCGCCCGCAGCCATTTCGGGCGTCATGCACTCGTCGGCGAGGCGCGACGAGTCCTTATCCGAGAACAGCATCGCTTTCGACGGGATCACGACGAGGTCCATGCCCGATGCCGAATCGTGGAAACGATCCGCGCCGGTCGTCGTATCCTGGCGCGGCAGACGGTAGTCCTTCTTGGCCCAGTTCACGGTGACGATGGCGTCACGCTTCATGTCGCCTTTCAGATAGAAAGCGTTACCGTCCTTGCACGACCATTTCACTGCACCTTCGGGGATCGGATCAATCTTGGCCGCCGCGGCCGCTTCGGCCTTGGGGCTGCGCTTGATCAGGCGGCGAGCCGGAGCGGGGCGCTTGGCCTTGGCCGCGCTCGATTCGGTCGACGTCGCAGCGAAGGCGTCGGCGCTGACGAAGACGCTCGTCGTTGCCAGCGTGCCGGCGATTGCAGCGATCAGAAGTTTATTCATCGAAAAAAACCTTTCAAAAACATTGGGGTTGAATGGCGGTTTGCCGCGCGGCGTGGATTTCTTCCTCGTAAAATCCGATCGCGCAGCCCGCTATTTTCGCTTATTTATCGCGACGAACTTCAAATTCTCCGGACCGGTGTAATTCGCGCTCGGCCGAATGATCTTGTTGTCGATGCGTTGCTCGATGATGTGCGCGCTCCAGCCTGAAGT